>NZ_JBHYPE010000028.1:14852-106734 GCF_042746015.1 Streptomyces sp. NPDC058773 | reverse complement strand
ACACCGCGGCCGGCACCGCCCCGACCGAGAAGCCGCCCTCCCCGGTCAGCGGCGCGGCCCAGCCCCGCGGAGCCCCGTGGGCGACCAGCTCCACCTCCGCCGCCACCACGAACACCGCGAGCACCACGATCTCCATCGCCAGCACCGCGAACCCGGCCCGCGCCGCGGTCCGTACGCCCGACAGGTTCAGCAGCGTCGTCACCACCACCGCCAGCGCCGTCCACACCCACGCGTGCACCGCCGGGACCAGCTCGTGCAGCGCGATCCCGGAGAACAGGTACGCCACCGCCGGAATCAGCAGATAGTCCAGCATCGCCATCCACCCGGCGACGAACCCCGCGCCCTCGCCCAGCCCCACCCGGGCGTAGGTGTAGACCGACCCGGCCCGCGGGGCGACCTGCACCATCTGGGCGTACGAGTACGCGGTGAAGGCCATCGCGACCGTCGCGACCAGGTAGACGACGGTGATCGCGCCGTGCGACGTGGCCACCAGAGTGCCGAAGATGCCGACCGGTGCCATCGGGGCGATGAACAGCAGCCCGTAGACGAGCAGATCCCGGAACGTCAGCGTCCGCCGCAGCGCGCCGGATGGAGCACCGCAGTCCCGGCCTCTTCCGGCGGCGCCGTCCGCCGAACCGCCCTCCCCGCTGCCGCTCGTGCCCGGCATCCGTGCCTCCTCGCTGCGTGCCGCCCTCAGTCTGGGGCAGTGGTGCGATCTTCGGGGGCGGGGGCACGCCCTTACGATGGGACGCATGACTTCCTCGCCCAGCCCGACTCCCGCCACCACCCCGGGCGAAGCCGCTTCGCGCCGCAGGGTCCTGCTCGCCGCCCCCCGTGGATACTGCGCCGGCGTGGACCGCGCCGTCATCGCCGTCGAGAAGGCCCTTGAGCAGTACGGCGCCCCCGTCTACGTACGCCACGAGATCGTGCACAACAAGTACGTCGTGAAGACCCTGGAGAAGAAGGGCGCCATCTTCGTCGAGGAGACGGAAGAGGTGCCCGAGGGCAACATCGTCATCTTCTCGGCGCACGGCGTCGCCCCGGTCGTCCACGAGGAGGCCAAGCGCGGCAAGCTCGCCACCATCGACGCGACCTGCCCGCTGGTCACCAAGGTCCACAAGGAAGCCGTCCGCTACGCCAAGGAGGACTACGACATCCTCCTGATCGGCCACGAGGGCCACGAAGAGGTCATCGGCACCAGCGGTGAGGCGCCCGAGCACATCACCCTCGTCGACGGCCCGAAGGACGTCGAGAACGTCGAGGTCCGCGACCCGGACAAGGTGGTCTGGCTCTCCCAGACCACCCTCTCGGTCGACGAGACCATGGAGACGGTGGACGCCCTCAAGGGCCGCTACCCCAACCTCCTCTCGCCGCCCAGCGACGACATCTGCTACGCCACCCAGAACCGCCAGACCGCGGTGAAGCAGATGGGTGCCGAGGCCGATCTGGTCATCGTCGTCGGCTCCAAGAACTCCTCGAACTCGGTGCGCCTCGTCGAGGTGGCGCTGGGCGCCGGTGCCCGCGACGCCCATCTGGTCGACTACGCCGAGGAGATCGACGAGGCCTGGCTGGAGGGCGTCGGCACGGTCGGTGTCACCTCCGGTGCCTCCGTCCCCGAGATCCTCGTGGACGGCGTCCTGGAGTGGCTCGCCGCGCGCGGCTACGAGGACGTCTCGACCCTCACGGCCGCCGAGGAGTCCATTCACTTCTCGCTGCCCAAGGAGCTGCGCAGGGACCTGCGCGCCGAGGCCAAGGCGGCCGGCGAGAGCTGAGTCCCACGAGTGCCGGTTCGCCGCCCCGGGCCCTGAGTCCTCTCATCCCGGGGGCGGGCCGCCCCGTCGGCGCCTAGCCTTTTCCCATGAAGGTCTTCGGTGTGGACATCGGCGGATCCGGCATCAAGGGCGCCCCGGTCGATCTGGCGCGCGGCGATCTCGCGGAGGAGCGCTTCAAGGTGCTGACCCCGCACCCGGCCACCCCGGAAGCGGTCGCGGACTGCGTCAAGGAGGTCGTGGACCACTTCGGGTGGTCGGGGCCGGTCGGTGCGACCTTCCCCGGTGTGGTCACCGACGGGACGACCCGTACCGCCGCCAATGTCGACAAGGGCTGGATCGGTCTCGACGCCGACGCCCTGCTCACCGGCCGGCTGGGCGGTGACGCGGCCGGCCGCCCCGTCACCCTGCTGAACGACGCGGACGCGGCCGGTCTGGCCGAGATGCGCTACGGCGCGGGCCGCGACCGCTCCGGCACGGTCATCGTGCTCACCCTCGGCACCGGCATCGGCAGCGCCGTCTTCATCGACGGCCGCCTCGTCCCCAACACCGAGCTCGGCCATCTGGAGCTGCACGGCCATGACGCCGAGAAGCGTGCCTCCACCAAGGCCAAGGAGGACGAGGGGCTGAACTGGCAGCACTGGGCGCACCGGGTCCAGAAGTACCTCGCCCATGTGGAGATGCTCTTCTCGCCCGAGCTGTTCGTGCTCGGCGGCGGGGTGAGCCGCAAGGCCGAGAAGTTCCTGCCGCTGATCGAGGGCATCAGGGCCGAGATCGTGCCGGCTCAGCTTCAGAACAATGCGGGGATCGTGGGGGCCGCGATGGCTGCGTACGCCGCTCGGGCTGGCGAGCCACCTGCCGCGGACGGTTCGCGGGCCGCGGCCGGGTCCGGGAAGCGGGCCGCTGCGGCGGCCGGCTCTGCTGCCCGCGCGGTGCGCTCTGCGGTCGACTCACCGGTCGGCTGGCCCGACGCCGGGCGATGAGCAGCACCCGCCGGACGAGCGCGACCAGCGCGCAGAGCAGCGTGCCGGCGTAGAGCCAGCCCGCGTTCAGCGCGAGGACGGTGAAGACGCCCGTCAGCAGCCCCTCGAACCCGTCCCCGCCGTGCTGGACCGGCAGCGCTCCGAGGGTGAACGCGATCGGCAGCGTGACCGGCGCGCAGATCAGGTCGTACGGCCGCACCCACACCGCCGCCCCGATACCCACCAGCAGAAAGCAGCCGCCGTACACGGCCGGTGCCCCGGCGAACAGCAGCCGGTCCACGAAGGCGCAGGCCAGCAGGGCCAACGTCGCCAGCAGCCAGCAGCCGAGCCCGGTGAGCTTGGCGGCCGGCATCCGGCGCGGCGGGCCGGCCGGCGGGGCGGGGTCCGGGCGCCGGGGCCGCGACCGTTGGACAGCGGAGGACTCCGCGGCCGACGGGGGAGCCGGGGCGCGTCCGGGCACCGCGGCCGCCGTCGGCCGGGTGGGCGCCCGCAGCGCACCGGTCGGCGCGGGGCCGCGCGGCGGGGCGTGCACGACGGCCGGTGCGGAGGCCGGGACCGACGCGAAGCCGGAGGCCCGCATCGCGGAGAGAAAGGCGTCGTCGGGGTCGGGGGTCACGGCCTCCGCGGGGCGCGGGAGCCGGGCGTCCTGGCCCGCGGGCGGCGGTCCGGACCGCGGCGGGCTGTGCTGGGGCGTGCGCGCTTCGTGTTGCTCCACCCGGCAACGGTAGGCCGCTAAGTGGTATTAACCGGTCGCGGGACACGCGCTTTCGCCGACCTTGCGGCCGAGTGCGTCACCGGCCGCCGGGCGGGGCGGGCCGCGGGCCGCTCCCGGTGGCGGCCGTCCGGCCCGCGCCGCCCCGTAGACTGGTGGATCGGCCCTCCCGGGCCGCTGCCCACCCCACCACCTCGCTCGGAAGTCGAGTCGCCACGTGTCGCTCACGATCGGAATCGTCGGTCTGCCGAATGTCGGCAAGTCGACCATGTTCAATGCCCTGACCAAGAACGACGTGCTGGCGGCCAACTACCCGTTCGCCACCATCGAGCCGAACGTCGGCGTCGTCGGCGTCCCCGACCCCCGCCTGGGCAAGCTCGCGGAGATCTTCGCCTCGCAGAAGATCCTCCCGGCCACCGTGGACTTCGTCGACATCGCCGGCATCGTCCGGGGCGCCTCCGAGGGCGAGGGCCTGGGCAACAAGTTCCTCGCGAACATCCGCGAGTCCGATGCGATCTGCCAGGTCATCCGCGCCTTCAAGGACGAGAACGTCGTCCACGTCGACGGCAAGGTCTCGCCCAAGAACGACATCGAGACCATCAACACCGAACTGATCCTCGCCGACCTCCAGACCATCGAGAAGGTGCTGCCGCGCCTGGTCAAGGAGTCGCGGATCAAGAAGGACGTGGCCCCGAAGGTCAAGGCCGTCGAAGAGGCCAAGGCGATCCTGGAGAAGGGCGACACCCTCTTCTCCGCGGGCATCGTCCAGGGCTCCGGCAACGAAGAGCTCCTGCACGACCTCCACCTCCTCACCACCAAGCCCTTCCTCTACGTCTTCAACGTCGACGAGGACGAGCTGACCGACGAGGACTTCAAGAACGAGCAGCGGGCCCTGGTCGCCCCCGCCGAGGCGATCTTCCTCAACGCCAAGCTGGAGGCCGACCTCGCCGAGCTCGACGAGGAGGAGGCCCTGGAACTCCTCCAGTCCGTCGGCCAGGAGGAGCCCGGCCTCGCCACCCTCGCCCACGTCGGCTTCAACACCCTCGGCCTGCAGACCTACCTGACGGCCGGCCCCAAGGAAACCCGCGCCTGGACCATCAAGAAGGGCGCCACCGCCCCCGAGGCCGCCGGTGTCATCCACACCGACTTCCAGAAGGGCTTCATCAAGGCCGAGGTCATCTCCTTCGCCGACCTCGTCGACACCGGCTCGGTCACCGAGGCCCGCGCAGCAGGCAAGGCCCGCATGGAGGGCAAGGACTATGTGATGCAGGACGGGGATGTGGTGGAGTTCCGGTTCAACGTCTGACGGCCCCGCCACTCCAGCGGCCCGCCACACACGCAGTCAGACGGGGTCGCCCCTCCCGGGGGCGGCCCCGTTGCCGTTTGCCGTCACCGAGGGCCGCCGCTCTCACCTGCCGCCGACGCCTCGGCGCCGGGTCGCTCACGGGCCGGCCGTCGCGGTCACCGGCGCGGAGACCCCTGCGGGCGCTCTCCGGTGACGATCCGTCAGGGCGGGTTGGGCGGCCGGATCCAGCCGACCGCGCGCTCGACCGCCCGCTTCCAGTTCTCGTACTCCGACCGTCGCCGCTCGGGGGCCATGTCCGGCAGCCACTGGGCGGCGCGGTGCCAGTTGTGGCGCAGGACCTCCAGGTCGGGCCAGTAGCCGGCGGCGAGGCCGGCGGCGTACGCGGCGCCCAGGGAGACCGTCTCGGCGGCCATGGGGCGCACCACGGGCACGTCGAGCACGTCGGCGAGGAACTGCATGAGGAGGTTGTTGGACGTCATGCCGCCGTCCACCTTGAGCACCTTCAGGTCGAGCGAGGAGTCGGCGTTCATGGCGTCGACCACCTCCCGGGTCTGCCATCCGGTGGCCTCCAGCACGGCTCGGGCCAGGTGCTCCTTGGTGATGTACGAGGTGAGGCCGACGATGACACCGCGGGCGTCACTGCGCCAGTGCGGCGCGTACAGACCCGAGAACGCCGGGACGATGTAGCAGCCGCCGTTGTCCTCGACGGTGCGCGCGAGAGTCTCGATCTCGGGGGCGGTGCTGATCAGCCCCAGCCGGTCGCGGAACCACTGGACCAGCGCGCCGGTGACGGCGATCGGGCCTTCGAGTGCGTAGACCGCGGGCTGGTCCTCGATCTTGTAGGCGACGGTGGTGAGCAGGCCGTGCCGGGACCGTACGAGGTCGGTGCCGGTGTTGAGCAGCAGGAAACTGCCGGTTCCGTAGGTGCACTTCGCCTCGCCGGGGGCGAAGCAGGTCTGCCCGAACAGCGCCGCCTGCTGGTCACCGAGTGCCGCGGTGATACGGACACCCGGGAGGACGGAACGGGCGACTCCGTAGGTCTCGGCCGAGGAGCGGATCTCCGGGAGCATCGGGCGGGGTATCCCGAAGAACTCCAGCAGCTCCTCGTCCCAGTCGAGCGTGCCGATGTTCATGAGCATGGTGCGGCTGGCGTTGGTGACGTCGGTGAGGTGCATACCGCCGGCCGGCCCGCCGGTGAGGTTCCAGATCAGCCAGCTCTCCATCGTGCCGAACAGCACCTCGCCGTCCTCGGCGCGCTGCCGCAGCCCGTCGACGTGGTCGAACAGCCAGCGGATCCGGGGGGCGGAGAAGTACGTGGAAGGAGACAGGCCGCAGCGCCGGAGGAAGAAGTCGTCCCCGGGCCGGCTTCTGAGGTCCTCGACCAGCGGGGCCGTACGGGTGTCCTGCCAGACGATCGCCCTGCCCAGCGGGGTGCCCGTACGCCGGTCCCACAGCACGGTCGTCTCGCGCTGGTTGGCGATCCCGATGGCGGCGACCTCATCGGGGCCGACCTCGGCGTCGGAGAGCGCCTGCGGCACCACGCGGCGCAGCGTGTGCCAGATCTCGACGGCGTCGTGCTCGACCCACCCGGGCCGGGGGAAGTGCTGCTGGTGCTCCCGCTGGGCGACCGACACCAGCCGCCCCTGGTGGTCGAACAGGATGCATCGGGTGGACGTGGTGCCCTGGTCGACGGACATCACATACCGCTCAACCATGATCAGCCTTCCGTTGCGGGGCGTGAGGGCGTCGGGGTTCACCAGCGGGCGGCCCCCAGGTCTCTGGAGATCGCCTGGGCGGCGTGGCGGACCTGACTGACCAGGGCCGGCTGCGGGACCCCTTTGGAGTCGCAGATCCGCTCGACCGTGCCGGAGGCGCCGATGGCGCCGACCACGAGGCCACCGTGGCCCCGGATCGGCGCGGCGATACCGGCCTCGCCCATGGTCATCTCCTGTACTTCAGCAGCCCAGCCGAGCTCCCGGACCTCCGTGAGCGCCTGGGTGAGGCGCTCCAAGACGACGAGGGTGTGCCGGGTGTACGCCTCCAGCCCGGCCTCCACGGCCGGCTCCAGCGGCACGCTGCCGAAGGCCAGCAGCACCTTGCCGAGCGAGGAGGCGTGCAGGGGCAGCAGCGCGCCCACATCCAGGGTCTGGAGGGTGTCGTCGGGGCGGAAGACGTGGTGGACGATGAGCACCTTGCCCTCCAGGGGTGCGCCCAGACGGACCGCCTCGCCACTACGGGCGGCCAGGGCGTCGGCCCAGTTGATGGAGCGCGACCGCAGCTCGTTGACGTCGAGGTAGCTGGTGCCCAAGTGCAGGAGCGCGGCCCCGAGGTGGTACTTCCCGGTCGCCGCGTCCTGCTCGACGAAGTCGACGTTCTGAAGGGTGCGCAGAATCCCGTGGGTGGTGCCCTTCGCCAGCCCGAGCGATGCGGCCACTTCACCGAGCCCGAGCCGACGGGGCCCGCTGGCGAGCAGACGCAGGATCGCCGCCGCCCGTTCGATCGACTGGACCGGGCCGGCCATGAGGCAATCGTAGTCCCGTGGTCGGCATCTGCCCGGAGGGAAGACTCTTCGCCATCTGGCGTTCGGTAATGCCGACCGCCGTTCATTGACCGTCTCCACCGTCCGCCATAGCGTCCCACTCAAGCCCGGCGTCCAGCCGGCAGGGGCCTCGGAGGTGGAGGCATGACGGCACAGCTTGACGTGGTGGTTCCGGAGGCGGACGAACATGTCTGTCCGCTGCCACACATCCCCGAGGCCGTCTCGCTCGTACGCCGGAGGGTGCGTACGGTCCTGGCCGGCTGGAACCTGGCTCCGGACCTCGCCGAGGACGCGCTCCTCGTGATCTCGGAGCTGATCACCAACGCGGTCGTCCACGCCCTGCCGCCGGCGGTGCTGCGGCTGTCACGGGTCGGGGCCGACGGGCGCGGCGCCCTGCGCGTCGAGGTGACGGACGCGGGGCCTGCGACGACGGACGGGCGGCCGGTCGCCCGCGCCTGCCCGGGTGAGCACGGCCGCGGGCTCGACATCGTCACCGCCCTGGCGGCCGAGAGCGGCACACGGGTCCACCGGGGCGGCATCACATGGTGGGCGGAGCTCCTCGCCGCGTGAACCGGCAGGCCCGGCCGAGCGGGGCAGCCCATGCACGACGAGCCGCTTGCGGCCGGAACCCCCGTCCACGGGAGGTGCAACCCCGGCAGGAGAGGCCGCGGCGGTGATAACCCCGGCCGCACGTCCGTCTCGTGGGGCAGGTCAGGACGGCGCCCCCGACAACACCTCCACCTTGCCGGTGTCGAGGGAGTAGTAGGCGCCCACCACCGCCAGGGTCCCTTTGCGTACCAGCGGGGCCAGATCCTGGTTGGAGCGCAGGTTGGCGGCGGTCAGGGTGACCTGGGCGCGGGCCATGGTGTCGACCGGGTCGCTGCCGCCTTCCCGGACCGCCTGCTCGTACGCCGGCTGCAGCGCGCGGACGATCGACTCCAGGTTGCCGGGCAGCGGCTTGCCGTCTTTGAGCGAGGTGTACGAGGCCTCGACGGCGCCGCACCGCTGGTGGCCGAGGACCACGATGAGCGGGGTGCCGCTCGTCATCGGCCCGTACTCCACGGAGCCGGTGACCACCGGGCCGACCGCCTCGCCGCCGGTGCGCATCACATAGAGGTCGCCCAGCCCGGTGTCGAAGAGGAGCTCCGGCGGCACCCGGGAGTCGATGCACGCGAGGACCGACCCGAAGGGCTGCTGTTTCTGGGCCACGAATTCCCGCCGGTCCGGGTCCCGGTCGGGGTGCTGGAGGTTCCCGCTCACCCAGCGTTGGTTGCCTTCCATCAGGCGGGTGAAGGCTTCCTGGGGCGTGGTCGGCCGTGCTGTCGGCTGCATGGTGGGCCGCGCCTGCGGCGAGGCGCCGGCCGCTGCGGGGGCCTTGTCCGTCGTGGCGCACCCGGTGAGTGCGGCCGTGGCGACGCACAGTCCGCCGGCGAGCAGGGCTCTGCGGTCCGGATGTCTCGCTCCGTCCATCGGTCGTTCCCCTCAGTCCGCTGAGACGCATGCATACGTCCTGGTCAGGGCGATTGTTCAGGGCGACGGGGAAGCCGCCGGGGAGGCGCAAGCGGGCGCGGCCCGCTGTGCCACCGACGGCCCACAGAAGCCGTCCGGTCGGCGGTGCCCCGGGCCGGCGCCCGTGCGCCCGAGGTGGCGGCCGGACTCCCGGCGCAGCATCGGAGACAGGCAAGCGGGATGAGTGCGAAGGGAATGCGGCCAGGGTGAGGGGATTCCGGGACCAGGGGGCGGAACGGACCCTTCCGGCCTGGGTGTTGGGTGGCGTTCTCGGGTACCGGGCCGCCATGGGCGCGGGGTTGGGCGGCTTGGTGCGTGGGCCTTCCCGGGAGGCCGTGGGCCTCAGCGGGGGAAGAGCTGGAAGAGGGTGGCGGGGCGGCCCCGGTAGCGTTCGCCGCCGTTGCGCAGGGTCTGCTCGATGAAGCTGCGGGCGTAGGCGCGGGGGTCCTGCTCGGTGCTGCCCAGGCCCTTGATGTAGGTGCTGTGGGCCGCCAGCGAGTCGACGGCGCGGTCGATGCCGGGGCCGACCTCGGCGGCGTGCGTGGGGTGGGGGGAGCCCGCCACGGCCACCCAGCGCACACCGTTCCAGGGCGCCAGGCCCTGGGCGCCGGCGAGTTCGGGGAAGATCCAGCGGTTGCCGGCGTCGCCCGCGGCGTCGAGGACGGCGCGGCCCACCACCCGGTGGTCCGCGCTGTTCCACTGGACGCCGCCCCAGGTGTCGTGGTGGTTGAGGGTGATCAGGAGTTCCGGGCGGTGCCGGCGGATGGCCGCGGCCAGATCGCGGCGCAGCGCCGGGCCGCCCTCGATGACGCCGTCGTGGTGGTGTTCGAGGAATTCCACGGTGTGGACGCCGACGAGCGCGGCACCGGCCCGCTGTTCGGTCTCGCGGACCGCGGCGGACTCCGCGGGCGGGAGTCCGTCGATACCGGCCTCGCCGCGGGTGACCAGGAGATAGCTGACCTGGCGCCCGGCGGTGGTCCATTCGGCGATGGCGGCCGCGGCGCCGTATTCGAGGTCGTCGGGGTGGGCGACGACGGCGAGCGCGCGCTGCCAGTCCCTGGGCATGGGGGAGAGGTGGGGTTCGGCGGGCATGGGGTCCCTTCCTTCCCGTCCTGGCGCCGCGTCCCGTGTTCCCGGTGCGGCGTCATCGTGCCGTGCCGTGGTCGGTATGCCGTTTCGGACGAGGTTCTCGAACGTGGTCCCGTTTCGATCGTGACATGTATGGGTGCCGTCCACCCGGGTGGAAAGAAACAGTGGGGTGGCGCGGGGTGGGGATGCGGCGGGCTCCGGAGCCCGATCTCGCTCGGTATGCGGGCTGAGCTGGGATTCATCACATCAGGTGAACATCTGGCCCAAGGTTGCGGTCGGCAACGCGCGGTTGTCACGCTGTTGCTGACTGTCAAGCTGTTGGGAGGGGCACGTGCCTTTCGGTGAGCAGCCCGCGTACCTCCGCGTCGCCGGCGACCTGCGCCAGAAGATCGTCGACGGGGTGCTGCCGCCGCACACCCGCCTTCCTTCCCAGGCGCGCATCCGCGAGGAGTACGGCGTCTCGGACACCGTCGCCCTGGAGGCGCGCAAGGTCCTGATGGCCGAGGGCCTGGTCGAGGGCCGCTCGGGGTCCGGGACGTATGTGCGCGAACAGCCCGTCCCGCGCCGTATCGCCCGGGTCGGCTTCCACTCCGCCGGTGGTTGTACGCCCTTCCGGCAGGAGCAGACCGACGAACGGGTGCGGGGCACCTGGGAGTCCCACAGCGAGCAGGAGGCGGCCGGTCCGGCGGTCGCGGCCCGGCTGCGCGTCCCGCACGGGGCCAAGGTGATGCGGACGCGCTACGTCTTCCGGGCGGAGGGCGAGCCGTCGATGCTCTCGACCTCGTGGGAGCCGCTGGAGGTGACCGGGCGGTCGCCCGTGATGCTGCCCGAGGAGGGGCCGCTGGCCGGTCGCGGGGTGGTCGAGCGGATGGCTGCCATCGATGTCGTGGTGGACAACGTCGTCGAGGAGGTCGGCGCGCGGCCCGCGCTCGCGGAGGAGGCCATGACGCTGGGCGGGGTGCCGGGGCATGCCGTTCTGGTCGTCTCGCGGACGTATTTCGCGGGCGGCCGGCCGGTCGAGACGGCCGATGTCGTCACCCTCGCGGACCGCTATCGGGTCACCTACCACCTGCCTGTGAAGTAGATGGTGTGCGTGTTCGGTGTCCTGTGTGTGTCGCCTAGACGCGTACTACCTGCCTTTGGTTCTCAGGTCGGTGTCCCATTTCGCACCATTTCTCGGCAAATGCCGCCCCCGTTGCGGTGTGGGATACCTCACAGACCCTCAAGTAGGCGAGATTTTTGCCCGGGTGAGGGAAGTCGCCGGTGCGAATCGCTCTTACGATGGCGAAGTTTGTGCACGGCACGGGGGAAGACCAGGAGACCAGCACGTGAGCACGACGAAGTCCCCGAGCGCGGAGCAGGGCGCGCACTCGAACTACCGACGATCCCTCGGGACCATCGCCCTGACCGCCACTGGTCTCGGGTCGATCATCGGTTCCGGCTGGCTCTTCGGAGCCGAACGGGCCGCGGCCATCGCCGGCCCCGCCGCGATCATCGCCTGGATCATCGGAGCGCTCGTCGCTCTGACGATCGCCCTGACCTACAGCGAGCTCGGCTCGATGTTCCCGAAGGCCGGCGGCATGGTCCGCTACGGCCAGTACTCCCACGGCTCGCTCGCCGGCTACCTCGCGGCGTGGGCGAACTGGATCGCGATCGTCTCGGTGATCCCGGGTGAGGCCACCGCCTCGGTCCAGTACATGAGTTCCTGGGACTTCGGCTGGGCGCACGCGCTGTACGACGGCAAGGAGCTGACCGGCACCGGTGTCGGGCTCGCCAGCGTGCTGCTGGTCTTCTACTTCTTCCTCAACTGGTTCGCGATCTCGCTGTTCGCGAAGACCAACACCGCGATCACCGTCTTCAAGGTCGTCGTCCCGGCCATGACCGCGGGCGCGCTGATGCTGGCGCACTTCGACACCAGCAACATCGTTCACCACGGCGGCTTCACGCCCAACGGCTGGAGCTCGGTCTTCACCGCTGTCGCCGTCTCCGGCATCGTCTGGGCCTACAACGGCTTCCAGTCGCCGCTGAACCTCGCCGCCGAGGCCCGTAACCCCGGCAAGTCGCTGCCCAAGGCCGTCGTCTGGTCGATCGTGATCGCGCTGGTCATCTATGTCGCGCTCCAGATCGCGTTCCTGATGGCGGTGCCCGGCGACAAGCTGACCGCCGGTGGTGGCTGGGCCGGTCTCGGCTTCAACTCCCCGCTCGCCGACCTCGCCATCGCCTGGGGCCTGAACTGGCTGGCGCTGCTGCTGTACGCGGACGCCTTCGTCTCGCCGTCCGGCACCGGCATGATCTACGCGGCCACCACCTCGCGCATGATCCACGGCGTGCAGGAAAACGGTCATCTGCCGGGCATCTTCGGCAAGGTGGACAAGAAGACCGGCGTGCCGCGCCCGGCGCTGCTGCTCAACCTCGTGATCGCCTTCCTGTTCCTCGCGGTCTTCCGCGGCTGGGGCTCGCTGGCCGAGATCGTCTCGGTGGCCACGGTCATCTCGTACATCACCGGCCCCGTCGCGGTGATGTCGCTGCGCCGTGTCTCGCCGGACCTCACGCGCCCGGTGAAGCTCAAGGCGATGCCGGTGATCGCGCCGATCGCGATGATCTTCGGCTCGCTGGTTCTGTACTGGGGCCGCTGGCCGCTCACCGGCAAGGTCATCCTGATCATGGCCGTCGGACTGCCGGTCTGGGCGTGGTACGAGATCGGCAAGCCGCTGACCCAGGGCCGCAAGCCGTGGGCCGGACTGCGCCCGCATCTGAAGGCCGGCGCCTGGATGGTGGCGTACCTGCTGGTCATGGCCGCCGTGTCGTACATGGGCGGCAAGGAGTTCGGCGGCAAGGGCTATCTGCCCGAGGGCTGGGACATCGCCCTGGTCGCCGTGATCGCCCTGGCCTTCTACTACTGGGGCGTGCGCAGCTCCTGGCGTAACCCGACGCTGATCCAGGCCGAGGCCGAGCTGCGTGCGGCCGAAGAGGCCGAGCAGGCGGAGGAGGCCGGGGAGACCGAAGGCGCCAAGGCGGCCGTCGGGGCCTGAGCCCACCTCGCGCCGTCCGGCGCCGTTCCCTACGCCCGCCCGAGCGCATCGGGTCCCACCGGCCACTCGCAGGCCGCCACCGGTTCGCCGGGGCCCGCGGGTGGCCGGTTCGGTACCTCTTTGTGTAAATCCATATCCGGTGAGTGAAGGTCGGGCGTACGCTCGGGCATATGCGGATTGCGATTTCGGCATCAGCAGAAGAGGGGCGCGTGACGGCGCGCCACCCGGCGGACGGAGGGGCGCAATGACCGACGGTGGGGCCGTGCTCCCCTGGCTCGTCATCCGCCAGGACGAAGGGGGCAACCGCTATCGCGTGGGCCGGTATGCCACCCGAGCGGAGGCGGAGCGGGTGGCCGACCGGCTCGACACACGTGGCCGCCGGCAGCTCTATGTGGTCGAGAAGGCCGACCGGGCGGCTACCTGAGGGGCGGCGGGCGGGAAGCGGGACCCGTGCGGGGGACGTAGGCTGCCGCGCATGACGACCGTGCGCGTAGTGGTGGGCGGAGCGGTGTGCGAGCGCGGGCGGCTGCTGGCCGCACGGCGCAGCGCACCGCCCGCGCTGGCCGGCCGCTGGGAGCTGCCCGGCGGCAAGGTGGAGGACGACGAGACACCCGAGCAGGCGCTGGAGCGTGAGCTGCGCGAGGAGCTGGGGGTGGACGCGGCGGCCCAGGAGCGGATTCCCGGCGAGTGGCTGCTGCGCCCCGGCTACGTCCTGCAGGTGTGGACGGCCCGGCTGGTGTCCGGGGCGCCGCGGCCCCTGCAGGATCATGACGAGCTGCGCTGGCTGCTGCCCGGTGAGGAGAATCAGGTCGACTGGCTGGACCAGGACCGCCCGGCGGTCGCCGAGGCGATGCGCCGGCTGGCGGCCACGGCGGGGGCGACGGGCGTCCGTCCGTAACGAGGGCCATGGCCGTGGCCGGGCCCGCACGTCGCCGGGCCGCACCTGCCGCTGATGCCCCCTGCCCCGCCCCCGCACGCCTCCGTCACGAACGCCCCGCCCCCGCACGTCTCCGTCCCGAACGCCCCGCCCTGCACGCCCCGGAAGTCCGCCCTACACCCCCGCAATATGTTTCATTTGTGCCACAGTGCTCCGCCGCGAGCGATATGTGGGGTGGGATACCGGGTATGTCCTGAATGACCCCCTCGATGCCGGTAAGGCGACGGGGATGCCATCGTGCTGGGATGTGATCGGCGTGAGCGACAGCGCAGCGGCAGTCCCTGGGCCCGGCTCCGGCGGCGCCCGCAGGCGCGGCAAGACCCCCGGTTCCGCCACCGCCGAGTGGAGCTTTCCGGCCGACCCCGGAGCGGTGCGCACCGCCCGCACGGTGGTCCGGCGGGTGCTCGACGACTGGGGCCTGAACGGCGCGGCCGACATGTGCGTACTACTCGTCAGCGAGCTCGTCACCAACTCCCTGCGCCATGCCAGCGGGCCGATCGGGGTCCGTATGGTGCTGCTCAGCTCCGACGGGCTGCTCGTCGAGGTCTCCGATCCGCTGCCCGACCCGCCGCAGGAGCGCGACGCCGCTCCCGACGACGAGGGAGGCCGTGGATTGCAGCTGGTCGCATGCAGTTCGCGGCGGTGGGGGACCCGTCGCGGAAAGAGCGGTAAGACAGTGTGGTTCGAGCTGTCGGTGGCTGGTTAGGAGACAGATGAAGTCCTGATCGTTGCCATTCCATCGACATTTCGTCGATCGGCCGCGATCGAGACTGTGCTGTGATCGTGAAGACCGTGTTCCGGATAGCCCGCGTATTGGATACTCGAGCTGGTCCGGTCCGGGCACGATGAGCTGGAGGGGACGGGGCTCGTGAGCAAGATGTCATCCGGCGGGGCAGAACCCGCGCAGGCCGAGGGTCAGGGCGGTGCGGACAGCCCCGGTGACCCAGGTGGCGGTCCGACCGTGCGTGAGCTGCACGGTCCGCCGGTATGGCAGAGCAGCCGGCCCGGATCGATCTACGACTACATCCGGGTGGCCTCCTTCTCACTCGGCCCCGACGGGCGGATCGAGCAGTGGAGCGAGCGGGCGGAGCAGATGCTCGGCATCCCCGCCCGGTACGCGCTCGGCAAGGACCCCGTAGAGGCCTTCGTCCCGCGGGAGTTGCGGGAGACCGGGCACCGCAAGGTGTCCGAGATCCTCGACGGCCGCGAGTGGACCGGCCTGGTGCCCTACCGCAGGGAAGCGACCGGCCGGGCCGACGGGCTCGCCGAGATCTACGTCATGCCGTCGCGCAACGAGGACGGTGAACGCGCCGCGGTCTGCCTGGTCGTGGACGTCCGGGCGCTGCGCGGCATCGAAACCGACCTCGCCGCCTCGCAGGCCGTTTTCGGTCAATCTCCCATCGGCTTCACGCTGTTCGGCACCGACCTGAAGCTGCTGCGGGTCAACGAACGGTTCGCCTCGGTCTTCGGCGGCCCCGCGAGCAAGTACCGCGGCTGCGGCCCGCACGACTTCCTGCCGCGCTCCGAGGCCGAGCGGATGACCGCCGCACTGCGCCGCGTCCTGGAGACCGGCGAGCCGGTCGCCGAGATGCAGCTGGTCGGCCTGCCGTCCGGAGACGAGGACCACCGCCGCTGGTCGGTCTCGCTCTACCGGCTGCACGGCGCCAGCGGCCGCCCCATCGGTGTCGCGGCGCTCGCCGCCGATGTGACCGGCCGGCGCCGCGCCGAGCGCGAGGCCGCCAACGCCCGCCGCAACCTCGCCCTGCTCAACGAGGCCGGCGCCCGGATAGGCAACTCCCTCGACCTGGAGACCACCGCCCGCACGCTGCTGGACGTCGCCGTACCGCAGTTCTGCGACCTGGCCTCGGTGGACCTCTACCAGGGCCTGCTGTCCGGTGACGAGGCCCCGCCCGGGATGAGCGACGGCAGCGCCGAGCTGCGCCGGGTCGCCTTCGCCAGCGCCGTCTCGGACGCCCCGCTCGCCACCAGCGGTGACCTCGGCACCGCGCCCGGCCCGGTCGCGGTCGGCGCCGTCCACCGCTACCCCTTCAACTCCCCCTGCGCCGGCGCCCTGCGCACCGCCCAGGCACAGATCATCCCGGCCCGGGAGAGCGACGAGGGGCCCGAGCTGGGTGCGGTGGTGCACTCCACCCTCGCCGTTCCGATGGTCGCCCGCGACACCGTCGTCGGGCTGGTGCAGTTCTCCCGTACGAAGGGCAGCGAACCGTTCGGCGAACGCGACACCGCGCTCGCCGTCGAACTGGCCGCCCGCGCCGCGGTCTGCATCGACAACGCCCGCCTCTACCGCCGGGAGCACGAGCGCGCGCTGATATTGCAGCGCAGTCTGCTGCCGCCCGGCGACCCGGAGGCGGCCGGCCTGGACATCGCCTGCCGGTATCTGCCCGGCACCACCGCCACCGAGGTCGGCGGCGACTGGTTCGATGTCATCGAACTCCCCGGCCACCGCACCGCACTGGTCGTCGGCGACGTCATGGGGCGCGGACTGCGCGCCGCCGTGGCCATGGGCGAACTGCGCACCGCCGTCCGCACGCTGGCGCTGCTGGACCTGGAACCGGCCGAGGTGCTCTCGGCGCTGGACGAGGTCGCCCGCGGGCTCGGCGGGGACGGCGACGGCCGGTCCACCGCCCGCTCCGCCCGCGGCCGGTCCACGTCCGCCGAGGACGACCCCGAGAAGGGCCGCTCCGCCCGTACCGCCGATCTCTCCGAGGTCTACCTCGCCACCTGCGTCTACGCCGTCTACGACCCGGTCACCCGACGCTGCACGTTCGCCAACGCCGGGCACCTGCCGCCGGTGCTGGTCGAGGACGGCGAGGACGCGCTGCTGCTCGACGTCCCCCCGGGGATGCCGCTGGGCGTCGGCGGGGAGCCGTTCGAGGAGATCGAGGTCGAGCTGCCGGACGGCGCGCTGCTGGCGCTCTACACCGACGGTCTGGTGGAGTCCCGCCACCATCCGCTGGACGAGGGGCTGCGGGCGTTCCGTACCGCCCTCTCGGGCGCCGACCGTCCGCTGGAGGACGCCTGCGACCACGTCCTCAACGCCCTGGACACCGGGCACGGCGAGGACGACATCGCCCTGCTGATGGCCCGGGTGCACGGGCTGCCCAAGGACGCGGTCGGCGACTGGAACCTGGCGCCCGAGCCGCGCTCGGTGGCCCGCGCCCGGGAACTGGCCCGCGACCAGCTCACGGACTGGGGCCTGCAGGACCTGGTCGACACCACCGAACTGCTGGTCAGCGAGCTGGTGACGAACGCACTGCGGCACGGCCACGGCGAGATCCGGCTGCGGCTGCTGCTGGACCGCTCGCTGGTCTGCGAGGTCTGGGACGCCGATCTCGCCCAGCCGCGCCGCCGCCGGGCCCGCGACACCGACGAGGGCGGCCGCGGCCTCCAGCTCGTCGGGCTGCTCAGCGAGGGCTGGGGCAGCCGCCGCACCCCGCGCGGCAAGACCGTGTGGTTCGAACTCGCCCTGCCCGACGGGGAGTCGACGGTGGCGGACCCGACGGAGGCCCTGCTCAGCCTGTTCTGAGCGCCGGCCGCGCGGATGCGGAACGCCGCGGGGGCCGGTGCGGCACCGGCCCCCACGCGCCCGCGCTCCGGCTCAGTCGGTACGGCGCCGGATCTTGTTCCCGAGCCACACCAGCGGGTCGTACTTACGGTCCGCGGCGCGCTCCTTCAGCGGGATCAGCGCATTGTCGGTGATCTTGATGTGCTCGGGGCAGACCTCGGTGCAGCACTTGGTGATGTTGCAGTAGCCCAGGCCGTGTTCGTCCTGCGCGGTCGCCTTGCGGTCGAGCCCCGACTCCGACGCCGCGTCCAGCGGATGCATGTCCAGCTCCGCGATCCGCATCAGGAACCGCGGACCGGCGAACGCGGCCTTGTTCTCCTCGTGGTCGCGCACCACATGGCAGGTGTCCTGGCACAGGAAGCACTCGATGCACTTACGGAACTCCTGCGAGCGCCCGACGTCCTCCTGCTGCATGCGGTACTCACCGGGCCCCAGCTCCGGCGGCGGCACGAACGACGGGACCTCACGGGCCTTGGTGTAGTTGAAGGACACATCGGTGACCAGGTCACGGACCACCGGGAAGGCCCGCAGCGGGGTGATCGTGACCGTCTCCGCCCGGTCGAAGACCGACATCCGGGTCATGCACATCAGCCGCGGCCGCCCGTTGATCTCCGCGCTGCACGAACCGCACTTGCCCGCCTTGCAGTTCCAGCGCACCGCCAGATCGGGTGCCTGGGTCGCCTGGAGGCGGTGGACGATGTCCAGCACCACCTCGCCCTCGTGCACCTCCACCGTGAAATCCGCCAGCTCCCCGGCGTCCGCGTCGCCCCGCCACACCCGGAAGTGCGCCTGATAGGTCCCGGACTGCTGCTCCGTCTGCGCCTGGCTCACCGGCTCAGCTCCTCGTCGGTCAGATACTTCGCCAGCTCGTCCTTCTCGAACAGTTCCAGCAGATCCCGGCGGATCGGCGGATTCTCCCGGCGGGAGAGCCGGATCTGGCCCAGCGCCGGGTCCGCCGCCCGTGAGTCGCCCTGCGGATCGGCGAGTTCACAGACCAGATTGATCTGGCGCCAGTGCCGGTCCATCGCCGGATGGTCATCGCGGGTGTGCCCGCCCCGGCTCTCCTCGCGCTCCAGCGCCGCCCGCGCCACACACTCGCTGACCAGCAGCATGTTCCGCAGATCGAGCGAGAGGTGCCAGCCCGGGTTGTACTGCCGGTGCCCCTCGACACCGGCCCGCCGGGCCCGCACCCGCAGATCGGCCAGCCGCTTGAGGGCCTCGAACATCTCGCCCTCCTTGCGGATGATGCCGACCAGGTCGTTCATCGCCTGCTGGAGCTCCTGGTGCAGGGTGTACGGGTTCTCCGGGACCCGGTCGCCGCCCGTACCCTCCCCGGTGTCCTCGGCGCTGAACGGGCGCAGCGCCTCCGCCTCCGCCGTGTCGATCTGCAGCGCGTCGGGCACCGGCCGTTCGGTCAGCGACGCCGCGTACTCGGCCGCGTGCAGCCCCGCCCGGCGGCCGAACACCAGCAGGTCGGACAGGGAGTTACCGCCCAGCCGGTTGGAGCCGTGCATCCCGCCGGCCACCTCACCGGCGGCGAACAGGCCCGGTACGCCGTTCGCCGCCGCGGTGTCCGGGTCCACGTCCACCCCGCCCATCACGTAGTGGCAGGTCGGGCCGACCTCCATCGGCTCGGCGGTGATGTCCACATCCGCCAGCTCCTTGAACTGGTGGTGCATCGACGGCAGCCGGCGCTTGATCACCTCGGCCGGCATCCGGGTGGAGACATCCAGATAGACCCCGCCGTGCGGAGAACCCCGGCCCGCCTTGACCTCGGCGTTGATGGCGCGGGCCACCTCGTCACGGGGCAGCAGCTCGGGCGGGCGGCGGTTGTGGTCCGGGTCCTCGTACCAGCGGTCGCCCTCCTCCTCGGTCTCCGCGTACTTCTCCTTGAAGACATCGGGGATGTAGTCGAACATGAAGCGCTTGCCGTCGCTGTTGCGCAGCACCCCGCCGTCGCCGCGGACGGACTCGGTGACGAGGATGCCCTTCACCGACGGCGGCCAGACCATGCCGGTGGGGTGGAACTGCACGAACTCCATGTTGATCAGCGGCGCCCCGGCCAGCAGCGCCAGCGCGTGGCCGTCGCCGGTGTACTCCCAGGAGTTCGAGGTCACCTTGAAGGACTTGCCGATACCGCCGGTGGCCAGCACCACGGCCGGCGCCTCCAGCACGAAGAAGCGGCCGGACTCCCGCTCGTAGCAGAAGGCACCGGACACCCGGTCGCCGTCGGGGGACTTCAGGACCCGGGTGACCGTGCACTCCTGGAACACCTTCAACCGGGCGTCGTACGCGCCGAACTCCTTCTCGTCCTCCTGCTGCAGCGAGACGATCTTCTGCTGGAGGGTACGGATCAGCTCCAGGCCCGTACGGTCGCCGACGTGCGCCAGGCGCGGGTACTCATGGCCGCCGAAGTTGCGCTGGGAGATCCGGCCGTCCGCGGTGCGGTCGAAGAGCGCGCCCCAGGTCTCCAGCTCCCATACCCGGTCGGGTGCTTCACGCGCGTGCAGCTCGGCCATCCGCCACTGGTTGAGGAACTTGCCGCCGCGCATGGTGTCCCGGAAGTGGACCTGCCAGTTGTCATGCTCGTTGGCGTTGCCCATGCTGGCCGCGATACCGCCCTCGGCCATCACCGTATGGGCCTTGCCGAACAGGGACTTGCAGATCACGGCCGTCCGCATACCGGCTTCGCGGGCCTCGATCGCGGCCCGCAGTCCGGCGCCGCCGGCGCCCACCACGACCACGTCCCATGCCTGCCGGTCCACATGCGCCATCAGGGGGCACACCTTTCCTTAGGAGTTGTTGTCGTCAGAAGAAGCGCGGGTCCGCGAACGCCCCGCTCGCCAGCAGGAAGACGTAGAAGTCCGCGGCGGCCACGCTGATCAGCGAGGACCAGGCGAGCAGCATGTGCCGCTCGTTGAGCTTGCCGACCCAGCCCCACAGCCGGTAGCGCACCGGGTGCTTGGAGAAGTGCCGCAGCCGGCCGCCGACGATGTGCCGGCAGGAGTGGCAGGAGACGGTGTAGGCCCAGATCAGCACGATGTTGGCGAGGAAGATGAGGGTGCCCAGGCCCATGTGGCCCCAGGCGTAGTCGGCGTCGCGGAAGGTCAGCGCGGTGTCGTAGGTCAGGACGCCGGCGACCAGCACCGCGAAGTAGAAGAAGTAACGGTGGATGTTCTGCAGGATCAGCGGGAAGCGGGTCTCACCGGTGTACTTCTTGTGCGGTTCGGCGACCGCGCAGGCCGGCGGCGAGGCCCAGAAGCCGCGGTAGTAGGCCTTGCGGTAGTAGTAGCAGGTCAGCCGGAAGCCCAGCGGGAAGATCAGGATCAGCAGGGCGGGGGACAGGCCCCACCAGCTGCCGAAGATCTCCCAGTTGGGGCCGCCGCGCATGGTGTGGCAGTTCTCCGCCAGGCACGGCGAGTAGAACGGCGAGACGTAGGGCGCGGCGTAGTAGTCGGCGTTCGAGAAGGCCCGCCAGGTCGAGTAGACGATGAACGCGAGCAGCCCGGCCGCGGTGCAGGCGGGCGCCAGCCACCAGCGGTCGGTGCGCAGATGACGGGCGGGGATGGCGGCGCGCGAGGCGGTGTGCACGCCGCTCGCGCCCGGACGTGATGAGGGTTCGGTGCCAGTGGCCAACGTCGGTCTCCGAGAAGGGCGCTCCGGCCGAATGCTCCATGCTTCCACCGGGGCGGCAACGGGGTAGGGGTCTGAGTGGGGCGAAGCCACCCCCTAGGGGTTCTCCACCAGGGGATTTCCCCTACGGCGCGCTGCCGTGACGGGAGCCGAGTCCCTCGTCCTGGGCGTCGGTCCACAGCGCGGAGTTGTAGGGGGCGTCGGAGATCGGCACCATCTCGACCTCGGGCGTGCGCCGGTGGGCCGGGGGACCGGCGGCCACGCTCTGCTTCAGCAGGGTGAGACTCTCGCGCAGGTGATCGGTGTCCGTGCGGACCCGGCGGATGTCCAGGCCGGCGCCGAGCTGTGTCTCCAGTTTCCCCACCGACCGGACCAGGTCGTCCACGCTGCGCTCAACCGCCGTCATTGCGTCCTGAAGGGACATATAACGTGCCCTCACTTTTGAAGGTGTGGTGGGCGATCTCATGCGCCCGAGAGTGTCGCGCGTCACAGTAGGCGTTGGGAAGGGGTCCTACGCGATTACGACTCGAACCGGTGCGTTTCGGCAATCATGCGCCCCGGCGTAGGTCGAACGCCGATACGAGAGCGGGCCTGTCGGTCGGCCGCCCGCACCCCCGTGAGACCCCCGGCAACCCGTCGTGCACCCCGTCGTGACCCGCTCCGGGGGCCCGGTGTTGGGCCGGGCGGGTGGCCTTGCTGCGGTGGCCGCCGTGTCGGGCCGCCGGTCCGGCCGTGGTCGCTTTCAGTAGGGGAGCCATAGATGTGATGAGCCGCAAAGTCGGCCGAACGTGGTGCGCCGGTCAGCCCCGGGCGGCGCTCGGCGCGGCGCGGGCGAGCCCGGAGGTAACCGTCATGACCGACCACGACCACCCCGCAGGCCGCCGCGCGGTGTGCCGCAGCCGCCGCTGTGCCGCGCTCATCGCGGCGGGGGTGCTGCTCCCGTTGCCGGCCCTGGCCGGATGCAGCGGGGACGACCGGGAGGCGTCCGCCGCGGCGTCCCAGGACATCGCCCCCGCGCCCCGCGGCGCGATGAAGAACGGCGGCACCGTGCGCTGGGCCGTCGACGCGATGCCCGGCACCCTCAACGCCTTCCAGTCCGACGCCGACGCGACCACCGCGCGGATCGCCGCCGCGGTGCTGCCCAGCATGTTCACCATCGACGCGAGCGGCAGACCGCAGCGCAACGCCGACTTCCTCGACGCCGCGGACGTCAGCGCCCGCGACCCCAAGCAGGTCGTCACGTACAAGATCAACCCCAAGGCGCGGTGGAGCGACGGCAGGGCGATCACCGCCGCCGACTTCGTCGCCCAGTGGACCGCGCTGCGTGGCAAGAACAACGCCTACTGGACCGCCCGCAACGCCGGCTACGACCGGATCGGCCAGGTCGCGCAGGGCGCGAACGCCCATGAGGTCAAGGTCACTTTCGCCCGCCCGTACGCCGACTGGCGGTCGCTGTTCACGCCGCTCTATCCCAAGAGCGTGATGGGCAGCGCGGACGCCTTCAACGACGGCGCACGCGAGCAGTTGGAGGTCGGCGCCGGCCCGTTCCTCGTCCAGAACCGGGACGCCAAGGAAGGGCGCGTCACCCTCGTCCGCAATCCGAAGTGGTGGGGCGACCGCGCCAAGCTCAAGCGGATCGTGCTGCAGTCGCTGCCCGGCGACAAGCGGGCCGCGGCGCTGGCCGAGGGCAGTGTCGATGTCGCCGCGGTCGACCAGGTCGCCGCGAAGCGGGTCGCCTCCGCCGGGCGCCCGGCCGCCCCCGGCACGTCCCGGAAGCCCGCCGACGGCAACGCGGGCCCGCAGGGCGACGGGAACCGGGCCGCTCGTCCCGACGCCAAGGCCGCGGCCGCGGAGAACTCCGCGCTGCGCGGCTACACCATCCACAAGGCGCTGGAGCCCGCCTACACCCAGCTCGCCCTCAACGGCAGCAGCGGCCCGCTGGCCGACGACCGGGTGCGCCGGGCGGTGGCCCGCGCCCTGGACCGGCAGGCGCTCGCGGACACCGTCCTCAAGCCGCTCGACCTGCCGTCCAGACCGCTCGGCAGCCATCTGCTGATGGCCGGGCAGTACGGCTACGCGGACCACAGTGACGCGATCGGCGAGCAGGACGCCGGGTCGGCCAAGGCGCTGCTCGCGGACGCCGGCTGGAAGAGCGACGGCGCCGACCACCAGCAGGCGGGCGCACCGGCATCCGACGGGCGACCGGACGACGACGGCGACCAGCGGTCGGACGGCCGCTACGCCGAGGACGACTACGGGGACGGGGCCGCGGAGGACGGGCCGGACGACGGCTCCGACGACCGCAACCCGGGCCGGGCCGGCCGCGCCCACGTCGCCGCACCCGGCCGGGGCGACCGGCCCGCCGCCGCCGAGGCACCGCTGTCCTTCACCGGCGCGGTCGGCTCGGAGGTCCAGCAGTCCGCCCTGCTGCGGCAGAGCGCCTCGTTCTACAAGCAGGCGGCCGCCAGTGAGAAGGCCGACGCGGACGGCGACACCGGGTCCGCGGCGTATGCCAAGTACAAGCGGTACAAGAAGCGGGCGGCGTCGGCGCTCGGCGCGGCCGAGCTGATCGAGACCGGGCAGGCCCGGCAGCTGCCGGGGTCCGGCGGGCACCCGGGCGCCCGGCACGCCGCGGTCGAGCGGGCCGGTGACGCGGCGGCCGCGGCGCCGCCGGCCGACGGCAAGACCTCCCGGATCGCCGCGGTCAAGAAGAACGGCAAGCCGCTCACCCTGCGCTTCGTGCTCCCCGACGGCGCCGGCTCGGAGCAGCTGCGCACCGTCGGACGGCGGATCGCCTCGATGCTCGGCAAGATCGGCGTCCAGACGTCCCTGCAGCGGGTCTCCGACGCCAGCTACTTCCAGGACCACATCGCCTCCGGCGACTACGACCTGGCGCTGTACTCCTGGCCCGGCACCGCCTACCCGGCGACCGACGCCCGCCCGATCTACGCCAAGCCGCAGCCCGCGCCCGACGGCTCGCTGACCGTCGAGCAGAACTACACCCGGGTCGGTACCGACCACATCGACCAGCTCTTCGACCAGGCCGCTTCCGAGCTGGACGAGGGCGCCGCGCACACGCTGGTGGCGCAGGCCGACGCCCGGATCTGGGCGGCCGCCGGTTCGATCCCGCTCTATCAGCGGCCCGAGCTGGTGGCGACGAAGAAATCGCTCGCCAACGTCGGCGCCTTCGGCTTCGCCACACCCCGCTTCCAGGACATCGGTTACCAGAAGTAGGGGTGCGGCGCCGGTGAACAATCGGTAAGAAACTGCAGGTCATAGCGCATATGTACGGGCCGCGGCGGCCATTGCTGCCGCGGCCCCGTACGATGGGGTGAGGCCGTGGCTTCGTTATGCCCGGCGGGCGCGCGTACCGAATGGACGCGTCGCCACCCACGATTCCGGGAGAAGCGCCGCCAGTATGCCCACCCGTCACGACATTCGTAACGTTGCCATCGTCGCCCACGTCGACCACGGGAAGACGACCCTCGTCGACGCCATGCTCAAGCAGGCCGGCTCGTTCGCCGAGCACGCCGCCGAGAAGCTCGACGACCGGATGATGGACTCCAACGACCTGGAGCGTGAGAAGGGCATCACGATCCTCGCCAAGAACACGGCGGTGAAGTATCACCCCAAGGACGGCGGGGACCCGATCACGATCAACATCATCGACACCCCCGGCCACGCCGACTTCGGTGGTGAGGTCGAGCGCGGTCTGTCGATGGTCGACGCGGTCGTCCTGCTGGTCGACGCCTCCGAGGGCCCGCTGCCGCAGACCCGCTTCGTGCTCCGCAAGGCCCTCGCGGCCCGGATGCCGGTCATCCTGTGCATCAACAAGACCGACCGCCCCGACTCCCGGATCGACGAGGTCGTCAACGAGACCTACGACCTGTTCCTGGACCTGGACGCGGACGAGGACCAGATCGAGTTCCCGATCGTCTACGCCTGCGCCCGTGACGGTGTGGCCTCGCTGACCAAGCCGGAGGACGGCACCGTCCCGGCCGACAGCACCAACCTGGAGCCGTTCTTCACCACGCTCCTGAACTCCGTCCCCGCCCCCCAGTACGACGCGGACGCCCCGCTGCAGGCGCACGTCACCAACCTGGACGCGGACAACTTCCTCGGCCGTATCGCGCTGCTCCGGGTCGAGCAGGGTGAGCTGGCCAAGGGCCAGTCCGTCGCCTGGATCAAGCGGGACGGCTCCATCTCCAACGTCCGCATCACCGAGCTGATGATGACCGAGGCGCTCACCCGCAAGCCCGCCGAGAAGGCCGGCCCGGGTGACATCTGCGCGGTCGCCGGTATCCCGGACATCATGATCGGCGAGACGCTGGCCGACCCGGAGAACCCGGTCGCGCTGCCGCTGATCACCGTCGACGAGCCGGCGATCTCCATGACCATCGGTACCAACACCTCGCCGCTGGTCGGCCGGGGCGGCACCGGCAAGGGCGCGGACGCCAAGGCCGCGGTCAAGGACCGCAAGGTCACCGCCCGCCAGGTCAAGGACCGCCTGGAGCGCGAGCTGATCGGCAACGTCTCGCTGCGTGTCCTGGAGACCGAGCGTCCCGACGCCTGGGAGGTGCAGGGCCGCGGTGAGCTGGCGCTGGCCATCCTGGTGGAGCAGATGCGCCGCGAGGGCTTCGAGATGACCATCGGCAAGCCGCAGGTGGTCACCAAGGAGGTCGACGGCAAGACGTACGAGCCCGTCGAGCGGATGACCATCGACGTGCCCGAGGAGCACATGGGCGCCGTCACGCAGCTCATGGGCGTCCGCAAGGGCCGGATGGACAACATGTCCAACCACGGCTCCGGCTGGGTCCGCATGGAGTTCGTCGTCCCGTCCCGCGGCCTGATCGGCTTCCGTACGGAGTTCCTGACCAACACCCGCGGCACGGGCATCGCGCACTCGATCCACGAGGGGCACGAGCCGTGGTTCGGCACGCTGACCACCCGTAACAACGGTTCCCTGGTCGCCGACCGCGCCGGTGCCGTCACCGCCTTCGCGATGACGAACCTCCAGGAGCGCGGCGTGCTCTTCACCGAGCCGGGCACCGAGGTGTACGAGGGCATGATCGTCGGCGAGAACTCCCGCGCCGACGACATGGACGTGAACATCACCAAGGAGAAGAAGCTCACCAACATGCGCTCCTCCTCGGCGGACTCCTTCGAGGCGATCGTGCCGCCGCGGAAGCTGTCGCTGGAGCAGTCGCTGGAGTTCTGCCGCGACGACGAGTGCGTCGAGGTGACCCCGGAGGCCGTGCGCATCCGCAAGGTCGTCCTGGACCAGAAGGAGCGCGGCCGCACGGCTTCCCGCGCGAAGCGGTAACCGCTGCTGCCGGTACCCGGCACGCTCCGAAGGGGCGCCCCTCCGTGCGAGGGGCGCCCCTTCGCCGTCCCCGGGGCCGCTCTGCGACCGCGTTGTCAGTGGTCGGCGGCAGACTGGCGGTATGACAGTCACCACGAAGATCGAAGCCGGGCGCGGGATCGCCACGCTCATCAATGTGTTCACCGTCCTGCCGGAGCGGCAGGCGGAGCTGGTGGCGGTGCTCAGCCGGGCCACCGAGGAGACGATGAAGGACCGCCCGGGTTTCATCTCGGCGAACATCCACGCGAGCGCGGACGGCGAACGGGTCGTCAATTAC
Organism: Streptomyces sp. NPDC058773; assembly: GCF_042746015.1. Lineage (NCBI taxonomy): Bacteria > Bacillati > Actinomycetota > Actinomycetes > Kitasatosporales > Streptomycetaceae > Streptomyces > Streptomyces sp. NPDC058773. The sequence goes on along the minus strand of NZ_JBHYPE010000028.1, from coordinate 80,000 downwards.
GCGCAGTGGGAGAGCGAGGACCACTTCCGGGCGATGCTGGCCGACCCGTCCGCGCAGGAGCACATGACGGAGGCCGCCGCGCTGGCGGAGGGGTTCGATCCGCGGCTGTTCGCGGTGGAGTCCGTGCATCACATATAGGGATCTCCAGGGGGCGCCCGGGGCGGGGCCCCTCTTCCTCCCGATCGGGCATCCGAGGGGTTTCTCAGGGTTCCGGAGCAGTGGCGCCCGCCGCCGGAGTGCGGTACGTCCGGCTATGCGGTCTTATGTGGCCCTAGGCATGATCCCGGACCTGAGGAGACGTCATGCGGAGAGCCAGGTGCGCGCAGTGGGGCGCCTGTGCCCTCGCCGTCGCCGTGGTGGCCACGGGGTGCGGGGGCGGGAGCGCCGCGGGCCGGTCCGGGGTGGTCAGCGCCTCCTGGGGAGATCCGCAGAATCCGCTGGAGCCGGCGAACACCAATGAGGTCCAGGGCGGCAAGGTCCTGGAAATGCTGTTCCGGGGCCTCAAGCGCTACAACCCGAAGACCGGCGCCGCGGAGAATGTGATCGCGGACCGGATCGAGACCAGCGATTCGCAGAACTTCACGGTGACCCTGAAGGACGGCTGGACCTTCAGCAACGGCGAGAAGGTCACCGCCAAGTCCTTCGTGGACGCCTGGAATTACGGCGCGCTGCTGAGCAACAAGCAGAAGAACGCACCGTTCTTCCAGTACATCGACGGCTTTGCGCAGGTGCATCCGGACAGCGGCAGCCCGCGGGCCAAAACCCTCTCGGGGCTGGCCGTGAAGGACGACAAGACCTTCACCGTCAAGCTCAACCAGAAGTTCTCCAGCTGGCCGGACACCCTGGGCTACTCGGCCTTCATGCCGCTGCCGCAGGCGTTCTTCAAGGACCACGCCGCCTGGACCGAGAAGCCGGTCGGCAACGGGCCGTACACCGTCGACTCCTACGAAAAGGGGTCGGTGCTGCGGATGCGGAAGTGGGCCAAGTACCCCGGGAACGATCCGGCCCGCAACGGCGGTATCGACCTGCGGGTCTACACGGACAACAACACCGCCTACACCGATCTCCAGGCGGGCAATCTCGATCTGGTCGACGACGTGCCGGCCGCACAGCTCAAGAATGTGCGCGCGGATCTGGGCGGCCGCTACATCAATCAGCCGGCCGGGATCATCCAGACCCTCACCTTTCCCATGTACGACAGGCGCTGGGGCCGGCCGGGCGCGGAGAAGGTGCGCCGCGGCCTCTCGATGGCGATCGACCGGGACCAGATCACCCGGGAGATCTTCCAGAAGACCCGCACACCCGCCACGGACTGGACCTCGCCGGTGCTGGGCGCGGACGGGGGCTACCGGGCCGGGCTGTGCGGCGAGGCCTGCGAATTCAACCCGGCGAAGGCGAAACAGCTGATCAAGCAGGGCGGCGGACTCCCCGGCGGCAGGATCACCCTGGCGTACAACGCCGATACGGGTTCCCACAAGGACTGGATCGATGCCATCTGCAACAGCATCAACAAGTCGCTGGGAGAAGACCAGGCATGTGTCGGGGCCCCGGTCGGCACCTTCGCCGACTTCCGCAACAAAATCACCGCCAAGCGGATGAGCGGGCCGTTCCGGGCCGGCTGGCAGATGGACTATCCGCTGATCCAGAACTTCCTGCAGCCGCTGTACTACACCAACGCCTCCTCCAACGACGGCAAGTTCAGCAATGCCTCGTTCGACAAACTGGTGGACAAGGCGAACGCGGACACCGACCCCCGGCAGGCCGTCGTGACATTCCAGGACGCGGAGAAGATCCTCGCCGCCCAGATGCCGGCCATTCCGCTCTGGTACCAGAACGGCAGCGGCGGCTATTCGGAACGGATCAGCAAGGTTTCGCTGAATCCGTTCAGCGTGCCGGTCTACAACGAGATCAAGGTCAACTGACCGTGCCGACCGACCGACCGACGGACGAGGGAGGCCGGTGTCTCATGGGCCGCTATGTGATCCGGCGGCTGCTCCAGATGATCCCGGTGTTCATCGGCAGCACCTTCCTCATCTTCTTCATGGTGTACGCCCTGGGCGACCCGGTGGCCGCGATGTTCGGCGACCGGGCACCGGACCCCGCCACCGCCGCCCGGATCCGCCGCGACCTGTACCTCGATGAGCCGCTGTGGAAGCAGTATCTGCACTACATGGGGCAGATCTTCCAGGGGAATTTCGGCACCGCGTTCAACGGCCAGTCGGTCACCGAGCTGATGGCCTCCGCCTTTCCCGTGACGCTGCGGCTGACCCTGGTCGCCGTCGTGATCGAGATGGTGGTGGGACTCGTACTGGGGGTGTTCAGCGGGCTGCGGCGCGGCCGGGACATCGACACCACGGTGCTGGTCCTCACCCTCGTCGTGGTGTCCATCCCGACCTTCGTCAGCGGCTATCTGCTGCAGTTCCTGTTCGGCGTGCAGTGGGCCTGGGCCGCGCCGTCCGTCGCCCCCGAGGCGCCGCTGAACGAACTCCTGCTGCCGGGGCTGGTGCTGGCGCTGGTCTCGCTCGCCTACGTGACCCGGCTGACCCGGACCTCGATCGCGGAGAACGCCCGCGCCGACTACGTCCGTACGGCCCGCGCCAAGGGCCTGCCCGGCCACCGGGTCATCACCCGCCATCTGCTGCGCAATTCGCTGATCCCGGTCGTCACCTTCATCGGCACGGACATCGGCGCGCTGATGGGCGGCGCGATCGTCACCGAGCGCATCTTCAACATCCACGGCGTCGGCTACCAGCTCTACCAGGGCATCCTGCGGCAGAACTCGCCGACCGTCGTGGGCTTCGTGACGATCCTGGTGCTGGTGTTCCTGCTCGCCAATCTCCTCGTCGACCTGCTGTACGCCGTCCTCGACCCGAGGATCCGCTATGCCTGAGTCCTACGTTCCCAAGGAAGCCGTCGGCCACGGCGACGGCGGGTCCGCCGCGCTGGCCATCGGCGAGGCGGAGTCGCTGGAGCGGCGGCCCGGCGCGGCCCCGCCCGGCGCCGGGCCACCCGGCGGGGTGCCCACCGGCAAACCGCGCAGCCTGTGGAGCGACGCCTGGCACGACCTGTACCGCAACCCCGTTTTCGTGCTCTCCGCGCTGGTCATCGTCTTTCTGGTGATCATCGCGATCTGGCCGCAGCTGATCGCCACCGGCAACCCCTACCGCGCCGACCTCGCCAAGGCACAGCAGGGCTCGCAGCCCGGCCACCCCTTCGGCTTCGACACCCAGGGCCGGGACGTCTACACCCGGGTCGTCTACGGCGCCCGCGCCTCCATCACCGTCGGCGTCTGCGCCACGGCCGGTGCGGCGCTGCTCGGCAGCCTGCTGGGCGGACTGGCCGGGTTCTTCGGCAGCTGGAGCGACACCCTGCTCTCCCGGGTCGCCGACATCTTCTTCGGCATCCCGGTGATCCTCGGCGGTCTGGTCTTCCTCTCCATGGTCACCAGCAGCACGGTCTGGCCGGTGGTCGGCTTCATCGTGCTGCTCGGCTGGCCGCAGATCTCCCGTATCGCGCGCGGTTCCGTCGTCACGGCCAAACAGAACGACTACGTGCAGGCCGCGCGGGCGCTCGGCGCGGGCAACGGACGGCTGCTGCTGCGGCACATCGCGCCGAACGCCGTCGCACCGGTCATCGTCGTCGCCACCATCGCCCTCGGCACCTTCATCGCGCTGGAGGCGACGCTGTCGTATCTGGGCGCGGGCCTGAAACCGCCCACCGTCTCCTGGGGCATCGACATCTCCACGGCCTCCCCCTACATCCGCAGCGCGCCGCACATGCTGCTGTGGCCCGCGGGAGCGCTGAGTATCACGGTGCTGGCGTTCATCCTGCTCGGCGACGCGGTGCGCGACGCCCTCGACCCCAAGTTGCGCTGAGGAGGCGGAAGATGACGCACCAGGACGCACGGCCGGCCGGCGCCGGTACGGACCTGCTCGACGTGCGGGACCTGCGGGTCGAGTTCCGTACCCGGGACGGGGTGGCCAAGGCCGTCAACGGGGTCAGCTACCGGGTGGCGCCCGGTCAGACGCTGGCGGTGCTCGGGGAGTCCGGCTCCGGCAAGTCCGTCACCGCCCAGGCCGTGATGGGCATCCTCGACTCCCCGCCGGGGTTCGTCACCGGCGGCGAGGTCGTCTTCCAGGGGCGCGATCTGCTGACCCTGCGCAAGGACGAACGGCGCAAGGTCCGCGGCGCGAAGATGGCGATGATCTTCCAGGACGCGCTGTCCGCACTGAACCCGGTGCTCAGCGTCGGTGCGCAGCTGGCGGAGATGTTCCAGGTCCACGAGGGGATGTCCCGTAAGGACGCCCGCGGCAGGGCGGTGGAACTGATGGAGCGGGTCGGCATCCCGGCGGCCAGGGAGCGGGCGGGTGACTATCCGCACCAGTTCTCCGGCGGGATGCGCCAGCGCATCATGATCGCGATGGCGCTGGCCCTCGGCCCGGACCTGATCATCGCGGACGAGCCGACCACGGCGCTGGACGTCACCGTGCAGGCGCAGGTGATGGACCTGCTGGCCGAGCTCCAGCGCGAGCTGACCATGGGCCTGATCCTGATCACCCATGACCTGGGGGTGGTCGCGGACGTCGCCGACACGATCGCCGTGATGTACGCCGGCCGGATCGTCGAGACCGCCTCCGTCCACCAGCTCTACCGGGCGCCCGCCCACCCGTACACCCGCGGTCTGCTGGACTCCGTCCCGCGGCTGGACCGCAAGGGCCGGCAGCTGTACGCGATCAAGGGCCTGCCGCCCAGCCTGACGGCCCTTCCGCCCGGCTGCCCCTTCCACCCGCGCTGCCCGCTGGCCCAGGACATCTGCCGCACCGACCTCCCGCCGCTGTACGAGGCCGGCCCCGGCCGCGCCAGCGCCTGCCACTTCTGGAAGGAGACCCTCGATGGCGCACGGTGACGGCGACCGCCCGGCGGCCGGCGCCCGGACCCCGGTCCTGGAGGTCCGCGACCTGGTCAAACACTTCCCGCTCACCCGGGGCGTGCTCTTCCGGAAGCAGATCGGCGCGGTCAAGGCCGTCGACGGGGTCTCCTTCGACCTCCACCAGGGCGAGACGCTCGGCATCGTCGGCGAATCGGGCTGCGGCAAGTCCACCGTCGCCAAGCTGCTGGTCGGCCTGGAGCGCCCGACGGCCGGTCAGATCCGGTACCGCGGCGAGGACATCAGCACCCTCTCCGCCCGCGCGCTGAAGGCCGTACGCCGCAACATCCAGATGGTCTTCCAGGACCCCTACACCTCCCTGAACCCCCGGATGACCGTCGGCGACATCATCGGCGAGCCCTACGAGATCCACCCCGAGGCGGCCCCCAAGGGAGACCGCCGCAGAAGGGTCCGGGAACTCCTGGACGTGGTGGGGCTCAACCCCGAGTTCATCAACCGCTATCCGCACCAGTTCTCCGGCGGCCAGCGCCAGCGCATCGGCATCGCCCGCGGCCTGGCACTGCGCCCCGAAATCATCGTCGCCGACGAACCGGTCTCCGCCCTCGACGTCTCCGTCCAGGCCCAAGTGGTCAATCTCCTGGAGAAGTTGCAGCGGGAGTTCGAGCTCTCCTACATCTTCATCGCCCACGACCTGTCCGTCGTACGCCACATCTCCGACCGCGTCGCCGTCATGTACCTGGGCCGGCTGGCCGAGACCGGCACCGACGAGCAGATCTACGGCCACCCCACCCACCCCTACACCCAGGCCCTGCTGTCCGCCGTCCCCGTCCCCGACCCGGACGCCCGCATGCACCGCGACCGCATCCTGCTGTCCGGCGACGTCCCGTCCCCGGCCGACCCACCCTCCGGCTGCCGCTTCCGCACCCGTTGTTGGAAGGCCCGACAACTCTGCACCGACGTCGTCCCACCCCTGACCGTCCCCGACACCTTCCGCACCACACCCCCCGTCCCGGCCGGCCACGCCTCGGCCTGCCATTTCGCGGAGGAGCGGCGGGTGGTGCCGGGTGAATGAGGGAGGCCGGTCAGTACGCGTCCACGGTCTTCCCCTTGGGTACCTGGAAGCACCCCGACGTCAGATCCACCGAGATCAGCGCTGCGGGAGCCCCGGGCTTGGGACGCTTGGTGCGGTCGAGGAGCCGGACACTGACCGAGAAATTCTTCTCCGTGGCATCGGCGACCATTTCAAGGCTCTTGCTGGGACTTGAGTCCGGACCGTACCTGACGATTTTCCACCCCTTTCCGGGGAGTTCCTCCTTCAGGCGCTCCATGCCCTTCTTCATGTCCGCCACCGGAACCTTCCCCAACGACCAGGCATGGCGAACCGAGTAAAACCTGTCCGGATCCCGCTCTCCGCACAGGGAAACCCCCGGACCGGGCTTGCTCACTTCACCACGCAGATCGATGATCCCGAGAATGGCGCTGGACAACCTTCCTGCCTCTTCCTGCACTTCGGAGACATTCCGGGTTTCCGGCGCCGAGGTGGGGCGGTCGTGGGAGTCGTTCATGTCGGAGCATCCTGTCAATAAGGCGATGGCCACCGCAGGCAGCGCAAAGAACGCGCGCCGGGCGTAATTCAGTTGAGGGGGGAGGAGATTAGTTGGCACGCTTGACCTCTTCATACTGCCCGAGCACCACGGCAGCCTGGTTCTGCAGACTCTCCGAAGGGCGTAGGCCGTACTTCCAATAGTCGCTGTGCCCCGTGGTGTCGGTGGTCATCTGGTTGGCTCCGAAGAGGTCGTCGCTGGGGATGATGAATGTGCCGCCTCTGTACTTCCACTGACTGCCGCCATGTCCCCAGGAGCCGATGTCCGGGACCGGGTCCCCATCAGCTTCCTCGTTCCACACATGTCCTCCAGGGACGTCCAAGTCCGCCGCCTTTCCGACCTGGACGCCAGGACTTCCCGCGAAGACCACGTCATCGGAGTTCAGCTGACCCTGGCGAGCCGCCGAGCCGATGAGTGTGGTGCCGTAGGAGTGACCAATTGCGGTCAGGTGGCCTCCGGCATCCGGTCCCCGCGATTGCCTGAGGCCATCGAGGAAACCGTTGAACGCCGGCGCCCCGTCATCCGCGTAATGACTTACCACGGCATTTCCCAGCTTCGGCGGCGCGTCGTAGCCGAGCCAGGTGATGGTGGAGACCTTCTGGTCGCCGGCGAGTGGTGCCGTCGCCCTCCACAGATCGGTCATCCGCCGGATGTCTCCGTCGATTCCAGCGAGGTTCGAGGAGGTACCGGGAACGTAGACCGCGGTGTGGTCGGCTTGATCGGGGTTCCCGGTGGCGATGATCGCGCGCCCGTTGCCCTCTGGGCTGAAGCCCAGCAAGTATGCCTCGGGAAGGCCGTCCGTCCCGGTGGCCTCAAGGCGTTTCTGAATCGCCTCCATCCCCTTATCGGCCGCCGCGAGTTCCTCATGGCGATACTTCTTGTTCCACGCCTGCCACTCATCGCTGGGCACCATGCTGGCGTAAGGGCCACCGGTGGATACCCACTTGGGCCACGGTTCCGGAGGCGTTGCCGCCAGGAGGCTCTTGTACTCCGCCTGCTTCTCGGCAAAGACGGCCCGGTTCGCCTCGTCGCGGACCTCCGAGGGCACACCGTCCAGAGCGCCGATGCTTGCCGGAAAGAGCGCGGCGTAATCCGACTTCTCATCCGCCGAGAGCGCTTTCCACCAGGCGGCGTTCGCCGCTGGGGACTCTCCCTTGGGGATGTCGTCGCGCCGCAGATACTTTCCCACGGACTTTCGCAGCGCGCTCATGTCGCGCTGCGCATCGACCCAGTCCGAGTTGGTGACGCTCAGGTCGTTATCGGCCTTGAGCCGGTCAAGAGTCCGGGAGTAACGGGCATCGGCTTCGTCGGCTTCCCGAAGGGCTGCACCGATGCGGTCCGCGTAGGCCTGGGCCTTTGCTTGTTGCGGTTCGGCGTTGAGGATTCCGCTCGGACCTTCCGCCCACGTGCTTTGCTCAGGGTTGAGCGGCACCTGCCCGCGCCGGGACACCCAGTGAACCGACCCGTCCGGCTTGACGGTGAACTTCTCCGCCTCGGCATCGGCCAGTGCCTCACTCAACTTCCGTTGTGCAGAGCGTAATTCGTCGGCAAGTCCGTTCAACGCGGTACGGATCAGGCCGCTCTCCACCTGGGCGTATTGAAAGTTGCGGCTCAGTCGTCGTAACCGTCCCAACGCGGCATCGAGTACGTCGCCCTTCAGATCACGCTGCAGCGTGGCGACAATCTCGTTGTCGACGCGGTCCTTGGCTTCACCAGCGGCGCTGCTGACCTTGTGCCACCCGTCGGCGGCGTCCTCTAACGCAGAGGGCTTCAGACGGCGGAGCTGGGTGAGGCTCACCATCAGGATTCACCTCGGCCCCGCGTGGACGTACTGGCCCCCGGTGCCGTTGCGGGGACCGTTCGCTGCTCCTGAAACGCCTCGCTGATCGCCGCGTCGGTCTTGTAGAAGGCATCGCCGGCCTTCTGCAACTTGCCCTTCAGTTCCTCGCACTCGCGGCTCACCAAATCGATTCGGCGCTGCCATGAGTGATATGCGCTGAGATGTGAGGCGGTACTCCGCAGTCCCTCAACACCGCTCCCGGCGCCATGCTGCTTGCCTTCGAGCTGCCGGAGGGCGCCCTTCAGGTTCACGTGCAGCGAGCCAAGCGCCCGTGCCCCCTTGCTCCACGCCTGCCGTGCAGACCGAAGATCGCCCTCACCCCCCTGCGACCCCCAGTTTTCGCCACCCGCGCCGGCCGGTTTCACACCCACCGAACTCTCACGCTTGAGCTCGGCCCACTCCGCCTCGAACGTCACTCCGCCCCCCCGGCAAGCCATACGTCAACAGACATCATGCTCCGGCTGCGAAATTATCAGGGACGAGATGACGATGCGTGAGTATGTGTACTCACCCTCTACACCGGCAAAGTGGACGGTGGGCCAACAGGTCCGGCCGTGGCGGACGCGGGGAGAGCCGACCATGACAGCGCCGTCACACCGCTCAAGGCCGAAGCCCGCCTCCCCAAAGGAAGCGGGCTCCGGTCCCAAGTGCCTGCGGACTAGTCGGTCTTGGACGGGCCGTCCGTCTTGGCGGGGGCCTCAGCCGTCGACGTTTCCTCGATTGCGGCGAGGGCCGGGTCGAGGATGATGTCCTCGCCGCGGGCCGCGGTGGTGGGTTCCTCGGGGAAGTGGCAGGCGGTGAGGTGGCCGGTTGCGTTGCCGCCGATCTGGACGAGCGGGGGCTCCTCGGTGGCGCACTTGTCCTGGGCCTTCCAGCACCGGGTGCGGAACCGGCAGCCGGAGGGTGGGTTGACGGGGGAGGGGACGTCGCCGGCCAGGCGGATGCGCTCGCGGTCACCGTCCTCGTCGTCCGGCAGCTTGGCCTCGGGCACCGCCGAGAGCAGCGCGTGGGTGTAGGGGTGGCGCGGCCGGTTGTAGATCTCGTCGCGGGTGCCGACCTCGACGATCTTGCCGAGGTACATCACCGCGACCCGCTCGCTGAAGTGCCGTACGACCGCCAGGTCGTGGGCGATGAACAGGAACGCGATGCCCAGTTCCCGCTGGAGGCGCTGGAGGAGGTTGACGACCTGCGCCTGGATGGAGACGTCCAGCGCGGAGACCGGCTCGTCCGCGACGATCAGCTTCGGCTCCAGGGCGAGCGCACGGGCCACGCCGATGCGCTGCCGCTGGCCGCCGGAGAACTCGTGCGGGAAGCGGTTGTAGTGCTCGGGGTTGAGGCCGACGGTCTCCAGGAGCTCACGGATGCGCTTCTCCCGGCCACCGGGCGGGTTGATCCCGTTGATCTCCATCGGGCCGCCGATGATGGTGCCGACCGTCTGCCGCGGGTTCAGCGAGGCGTACGGGTCCTGGAAGATCATCTGGATCTCGGAACGGACCGGCGCCAGCGCCTTGCGGCCCGCGTGGGTGATGTCCTGGCCGGCGTAGGTGATCTTGCCGGAGGTCGGCTCCATGAGGCGGGTGAGCAGCCGTCCGGTGGTGGACTTGCCGCAGCCCGACTCACCGACCAGACCGAAGCTCTCGCCGGCGTGCACGGTCAGGTCGAGGCCGTCGACCGCCTTGACCGCGCCGACCTTCCGCTTGAACGGAAAGCCGCCGTAGATGGGGAAGTGCTTGGTGAGTCCCTCGGCGGTGAGCAGCGGCTCGCCCTGGGCGGGCGCGGCGTCACGGGGCGCCGGGAGGGTGACGTTCTCTGCCATGGTGATAGCTCCCTAGCCCAGCCGGGGCTTGATCTGCTCGGTGAAGAGGGTCTGCTTCTGCTCGGCGCTCAGATGGCACGCGGCCGCGCGCCCCAGCTCCAGCAGGGGCCGCTCGTCGGTGCAGCGGGCGCCGCCGACCTCGTCGGTGAAGCCGCAGCGCGGGTGGAAGCCGCAGCCGGAAGGCGGGGTGAGCAGGCTCGGCGGGGAACCCGGGATCGGGTGCAGCTCCTCGTGGACGTCCGAGGACAGCCGCGGCATGGAGCTCAGCAGGCCCCAGGTGTACGGGTGCTGGGGGCGGGTGAGGATCTCCTTGACCGAACCCCGCTCGACGGCCCGGCCCGCGTACATCACCAGCAGATCGTCCGCCGTATTGGCGACCACGCCGAGGTCATGGGTGATCAGGATGATGGCGGAGCCGAACTCCTGCTGGAGGTCCTTGAGGAGGTCGAGGATCTGCGCCTGGACGGTGACGTCCAGGGCGGTGGTCGGCTCGTCGGCGATCAGCAGCTCGGGGTTGCAGACCAGCGACATGGCGATCATCGCGCGCTGGCGCATACCGCCGGAGAACTGGTGCGGATAGTCGTCCACCCGCAGATTGGCCTGCGGGATACCGACCTTGGTCAGCATCTCGATGGCGCGCTGCCGGCCCTCGCGCTTGCCGGCGCCGGTGTGCTTGATGAACGGCTCCGCGATCTGCCGGCCGACCGTGTAGTACGGCGACAGGGCGGTCAGCGCGTCCTGGAAGATCATGGCCATCTTGTTGCCGCGGAGCTTCTCCAGGGTCTTCTCCCTGGCCCCGGTCAACTCCTGGCCGTCCAGCTTGATTTCACCGGTGATCTCGGTGCTCTTGGGGTTGTGCAGCCCCAGCACGGCGAGGTTGGTGACGGACTTGCCCGATCCCGATTCGCCGACGATGCCGAGCGTCTGCCCGCGTTCCAGGTCGAAGGAGAGGCCGTCCACCGCCTTGACGATGCCGTCCTCGGTGGAGAACCGCACATGCAGGTCACGGACGGAGAGGAAGGGGTCCGATCCGGTGGGGACCGGCGCGTCCTCGGTCTTGGTGAGTGTGGTCACTTGGGCTCTCCTAGGACAGGCGCACGCGCGGGTCGATGAGGGCGTACGTCGCATCCACGATGATGTTGAACACCAGGATCAGCGCGGCGCTGAAGATCAGCACGCCGAGGATCATGGGCAGATCGAGGGTGATGACGGAGTTGATCGCCAGCCGGCCCAGGCCCGCCAGCGAGAAGGTGTACTCGGTGATCATGGCGCCGCCGAACAGCGAGCTCAGGTCGATGCCGAGGATCGTGACGATCGGGATCAGCGAGCCGCGCCAGGCGTAGCGCATGAAGACATAACGGGCCGGCATGCCCTTGGCCTTGGCCGTACGGACGTGCTCCTCCTGGAGCTGCTCGATCATCGTCGAGCGCGCCATACGGGTGTACTGCGCGGTGAAGATCGTCGACATCACCAGCCACGGCAGCAGCAGCCCCATGAACCAGCCGGCCGGGTCGCTGGTCAGCTCCACGTACTTCGGGGAGGCCATGATGCCGCTGTAGACGAAGATGCCGAGGACGATCGGGCCCAGGATGTAGATCTGCACCGAGCTGAGCACCATGGAGATACCGGTGACGGTCTTGTCCAGCAGCGAGCCCTTCTTCCAGGCCGCGAGCAGACCGGCACCGAGGCCGATGACCAGGAAGGCGACCGCGCCGCCGACGGCCAGCGACGCAGTGGTGGGCAGCCGGTCCATCATCGTCGTCCAGACGTCCTGCTTGGTGGCGAAGGAGTAGCCGAAGCAGGGGGCGCTGCAGTGCCCGATGGAGTAGTCGCGGCCCGCGAAGATGCCGACGAGGAAGTCCCAGTACTGCGTGGTCAGGGGCTTGTCGAGGCCGAGGTTCTGGTGGATCAGGGCCACGTTGTCGGCGGTGCAGTTCTTGCCGCACGCCATCAGGGCCGGGTCACCCGTGGAGAAGAAGACGAAGAAGGTGAAGGCGCTCAGCAGGATGAGGATGACGACCGCGCCGAAGATCCGGCGGAATAGAAAGGGAAGCATGGCAGTTCGCTGCTCTCAGGACGGCGGCTGTGGGGAGTGACGGAGTGGCGGGGAAGGCCCCGGAGAGCGCGCGCTCCGCCGTGCCGCGCGCTCTCCGGACCACCTTCCGGTGCTTGCTTCTGTGTGCGTCTTACTTCTTGAGGAACAGCGTGTTCACGTCCAGGTAGTTGGTGTCGCTGTTGTAGCGGGCACCACCCACGTTGGAACCGTGCAGCTGGAGAATCTTCGTGTAGAAGACCGGGGCGGCCGGGTTGATCTTCTCCACGATGTACTTGTGCAGCTTCTGCCACTCCGCGGTCTGCTGCTTGATGTCCGTGATCTTCTCGATGCGGTCGATCTCGGAGCTGACCTTCTTGTCGCGGATGTGCGAGTAGTTCGCCGCGCCGTCCTGGATCTGACGGGGGTCGTACGACGGCGGGATGACGGTCGAGGCGTCGGCCCAGTCCTGGCCCCAGCCGGTCATGTAGATGTCGAAGCCGTTGTCGACCTTGCCCATCTGCTGGTACCAGGAGGAGGAGTCGACCTCCTTCTTCTGGACGTCGAAGCCCGCCTTGTTCAGGGCGTCCTCGATGACCGCGGCTTCCTTCTGGCGGATCTCGGTGTTGGAGTAGGCGTAGACGAGCTTCATGCCCGACTTGCCGGCCTCCTTGAGGAGCTTCTTGGCCTTCTCCGGCTCACCGTTGGGGTGCGTGAGCTTGCCGTAGGGGTCGTAGCCCTTCTCGTAGCCCGCCACGGTCGGGGCGAGCAGACCGCCGGCGACCTCACCGCCGTAGCTGCCGCCGTTGATCCGGACGATCTGGGCGTTCGGCATGGCGTAGGTGATCGCATCGCGGATCTTCTTGTCCTTGATGCGGTCCATGTTCATGTTCATCTGCCACACGTAGGGCTGGTAGCCCTGCACCGTGCGCTTGCTGGCGCTGGCGTTGTCCAGCACCTGCTTGGTCTGCGTCGGCTCCACCGAGTTGGTGAAGCTGACCGCGTTCTTGGCCTCACCCTGGTCGGACATCAGACGCTTGGTGGAGTCCGAGAACTGGTGGTTGAAGGTGATGTCGAAGCCGTCGACGTACTGGTGCCGCATCGGGTCCGTCTTCGGGTCCCAGTTGGTGTTGCGGACCAGCTTGGCGCCCTTGCCCTCCTTGAAGGAGGCGAACTTGTACGGGCCGGCGCAGACCGGCTTGACGTCGTAGTTCTCCTTGGTGTCCTTCGCGCCCTCGGGGACGACGCTGTAGCCCGCCATGGCGAGCGCGTAGGGCACCTGCGACTGCGGCTTCTTGAAGTGGAAGATGACGGTCTTGTCATCCGGGGTGTCCAGGACGCTCTTGGGCAGGTGGTCACCCTTGTACGGACCGTCCGGCAGCGCCTTGCGGTACGTGGTGCCCTCGCCCGACAGCCACGTCTGCATGTAGGTGGGGCCGTCGGTGATGAACTTGGCGTACATCCGCTCGAAGGTGTGGCGGATGTCCTTCGAGGTGATCGGCTTGCCGTCCTCGAACTTTATGCCGTCCTTGAGCGTGTACTTCCAGGTCTTGCCGCCGTCGGACATCTGGCCCGCGTCGGTGGCGAGGTCACCGACCACGGTCTTCTTGCCCGCGTCGTCCTGCTTGTACGTGGTCAGACCACGGAAGATCAGCTTGGACAGGTCGCCCAGGTCGCTGACGTACATCTGCGCCGGGTCCAGGTGGTTGAAGCTGTCACGCTGGAAGACCCGCATGGTGCCGCCCTTGCGGGCACCCTTGACCTCGGCGGCCGGGCCGGTGGAGTCGGCGGCCGTGCCGAGCGCCACGGTCTTGGACTGCGCGGCGGCGTCCTTGTCCGTCTGCGACGTGTCCTTGCCGCTGCCGCCGCCGCTGGAGCAGCCGGTGAGTGCGAGTGAACCGGCCGCCAGGGCCACGAGCACGGCGCGTGCTCTGCGCGTAGATAGTGCGTTCATGAGGTCCAAGCACCTGCCTGTCGGTTGTTGTCCAGATGTGCTGCCTGACGCAACCGGTACGAGCCCGGCCCGGGGGTGACAGCTCCCCCCTCAAATGGACGATCAGCGCCCGGACTTGGGGTCGAAGGCGTCCCGGACCGAGTCCCCCAGCAGGTTGAAGCACAGCACGAAGATCACCATCGCGGCGCCGGGGAAGAGAAGGAAGGTCGGGTCGTTCTCGTAGACCATGCCGGCCGTGTGGAACAGCCGTCCCCAGTCAGGGGTCGGTTCCATGATGCCGACGCCCAGGAAGGACAGGCCGGCCTCCGCCGTCACGAACAGCGGGAGCATGTAGGTGGCCTGCACCAGGATCGGGGTGACCACGTTGGGCAGCAGTTCCTTGCGGATGATGCGCCAGGGGGAGGCTCCGGTGATCTTCGCGGCCTCGACGAACTCCCGCTCCCGCAGCGACAGCACCTGGCCGCGCAGCAGTCGGGCCAGACCCATCCAGCCCAGCGCCCACTGCACCAGGATCAGCGCCACCACCCGCACATAGGTGGGGGTCTCGTCGCCCGGCGGGATGAAGAACGCCACGACCACGGGCATGAAGGCCACGAAGGTCAGCTGGCTGGGGAAGGCGAGCAGGAAGTCGATGACCCGGCCGAGCCAGTAGTCGGTCTTGCCGCCCACGTAGCCGGCCGTCACTCCCAGGAGGGTGCCGGTGATGACCACCAGGACGGTCACCGCCAGCGAGATGCCCAGGGACGTCCGCATGCCGTAGATCAGCAGCGTGAACAGGTCGCGGCCCAGGGCGGGTTCGATGCCGAACCAGAAGTCGCCGGAGATGCCGCCGTTGGGCGCCATCGGGTAGCCGAAGTCGTCGAAGAGGCTCGGGTCGTTGCTGCCGTAGAAGGTGTACGGGTTCTTGCCGTAGAGCGAGGCGAACACCGGGGCGAGCGCGGCCACGGCGAAGAAGGCCAGCACGACGACAGCGCAAATGACGCCCGTGCGGTCGCGCTTGAAGCGCCGCCACATCAGTTGGCCGGGAGAACGGCCGACGAGCTCACCGTCCTTGCCGTCCTTCGTCTTCTTCAGACCCTTGGAATCAAGTCCCGGTGGATCGGACTTGGTTGCCGCGGTCTGGGATGGACTAGTCATCGCGAAGTGCCCCCGCGCCGAGTTCTCTTGGAACGTGAAGCGGCGCCTGGTCGCACCGCTGGATGAGCGGACTTTCGCAAGTGATTTATGGCGGAGTCAAGGGGATCGGGTGTGCTCGTGAACAGGTCGTCTACTTCTTGAGCGAAGATTGCGCAGATCGTCGCCCAGGCGTGCTTGACAGCGGGGAGTGATAGGCGGCATGAGAGACATATCGCCATCAACTTCTTTAACATGAAGGCAACTTCACTGTCGCAACACCGATATACGGACGCGCCATGATGAACAACGTACGGCCGTGCGGGTGCCGTAGACCGGCCGGGACGCCTGACGGTGCCCCGGCCGGTTGTCGTTTTGACCCGGTTTCACCTGCCGTTCCGCCCGCCGCGCCATCCGCCGCCCGGACCGGCTCTGTTGTCGCCGGAGCGGGACTGCAGTAGACCTGCGGTGGGCGCCTCCCGGAGGGGTGCCCTGGGCGACTCGGGTACTTCGACACGGACGGGGGCGAGCCGTGTCCACAATGCGGGACAGCGTTCTCACTCGCGGTGCGCGCGGCCTCGGCGCACTGCTCTGCCTGCTGCTCGCGCTGCTCGGCGCGGGCTGGATCATCCGGGATCTGATGATCGCTCAGCACGCCGCGGACGTAGCGCGGTTCTGGCTCGGACAGGCGCCCCGGCCAGGGGAGTTCACCGCCTGGGCCACCTCGGCGCTGGACCCGCTGCTGGTGCTCGGCGCACTCGTCACGGCGGTCGCCGTGCTGCGCTCCGCGGTCGCCCCGGCCGTGGCCGGCGGCGCCCTGGTCTCCCTGGCGGCCGCCACCGCACTGCTGCGGCTCCCGCTGGTGTGGGTGCTGGGCGCGGGCTGGCTCCAGGGACTGGACAGCGGTCTCACCACGCGGGCGCGGCTGACCGCGCTGGCCCAACTCGTCCTGGCGGTCGCGCTGATCGTGGTCTGCGCGGCGGGCCGGCGCCCGGACGGTCCCCCGGGGCGCGGTGCGCACGCGCTGCCGCGTTCGGCGGCCACGGCGTACGGAGTGGTCCGCGCGGTGCCGCCGGACGCGGGCCCCGGGGCGCCCGGCAGGCCGTTCAAGGGGCCGGCCGTCACCGCCGCCGTCCTCCTGGGCGCCGCCGGACTGGCCGTCGCCGGCTGGGAGATCCGCTGGTGGCAGCGGCTCGGCGGGGAGATCTACGGCAAGGGGCTGTTCGGTGACGCCTCCGTCTTCCGTGCGCTGATGCAACCCCCGGTCCACTGGCAGGCGCTGGCGCTCGCGCTGCTGTCCCTGGGGGCCGCGGAGGCCGCGCTGCGCCGGGCGGCCTGGGCCAGACCGGCGGTGCTGACGGCCGCGGCCCTGCTGTGTGTGCACGGGTCCGTGGCGCTCGCCTTCGCCGTGCACACCGGGAAGCCGGCCCGCTTCGCCGCGCTGCCCCTCCAGGCCCAGCTGGAGCTGGGCACCGCGGCCTTCGTGGCGGCCGCCGGGCTGGCCGCGCTGATCGCGGCGGCCCGGTCCGGTGTCCCGGCGGCCGCCCCGGACCCGGACGCGGTGCTGGCGTACGGCGCCGCCCCGGGCGAGGCCCGGCCGCCGCACGCCCCGCCGCCGCCGTCCACGCTCCCGCCCGGCTGGTGAGACGGCCTCCCGGGGCGCTCAGCCGCTCAGGACGGCATCCCCAACGACCGCTTGAGGAAGTCGACCTGGAGCAGCAGCAGATTTTCGGCCACCTGCTCCTGCGGCGTCATATGGGTCACCCCGGACAGCGGCAGCACCTCGTGCGGACGGCCCGCCGCCAGCAGCGCCGAGGACAGCCGCAGTGAATGGGCCACCACCACGTTGTCGTCCGCGAGGCCGTGCACGATCAGCATCGGGCGGTGCGGCTCCACCGCGCCGGACAGCCCCTCGTCCGTGATCAGCGAATTCTCCGCGTAGACCGCCGGTTCCTCGTCCGGGTGCCCGAGGTAGCGCTCCTGATAGTGGGTGTCGTACAGACGGAGGTCGGTCACCGGCGCGCCCACCACGGCCGCGTGGAAGACATCAGGCCGGCGCAGCGCGGCGAGCCCGGCCAGATAGCCGCCGAAGGACCAGCCGCGGATGGCCACCCGCTCCATGTCGAGGGGGAAGGAACCGGCCAGCGCCTGAAGGGCGTGGACCTGGTCGTCCAGCGCGTACTCCGCGATCCGGCGGGAGACCGCCTTCTCCCACGCGGGGGAGCGGCCCGGTGTGCCCCGGCCGTCCGCGACGATCACCGCGAACCCCTGGTCGGCGAACCACTGGGAGGTCAGATGGGCATGGTGCGCGGCGACCACCCGCTGGCCGTGCGGACCGCCGTACGGGTCCAGCAGCACCGGAAGCGGACCGTCGCCCTCCTGGTAGCCGCCGGGCAGCAGCACCGCGCACGGAATCTGCCGTTCCCCGGCCAGCACGAGCCGGGGGCGCGCGGTCAGGGACGGCTCCTCGGCGGACGAACCGATCGTGGCGAGCGTCTTCTCACCGCCGTCGGCGTCCAGCCGCACCACCTCCACCTGCGTCCCGGACCG
Source organism: Streptomyces sp. NPDC058773 (assembly GCF_042746015.1). Classification (NCBI taxonomy): domain Bacteria; kingdom Bacillati; phylum Actinomycetota; class Actinomycetes; order Kitasatosporales; family Streptomycetaceae; genus Streptomyces; species Streptomyces sp. NPDC058773. The sequence goes on along the minus strand of NZ_JBHYPE010000028.1, from coordinate 62,203 downwards.
GTCCAGCGACGCCTGGGACAGCACGGTCAGCGCACCGCCGCGCACCGCGGAGGACACCGTCGCATACGGCCGCTCGCCCACCCGCTCCCAGCCGCCCTGGTCGCCGCTGCCGCGGAACCAGGCGCGGTAGACACCGATGTCGTGCATCTCCGCACCGCTGGCCGAGAAGAGCACGTCGTCCTCGCCGATGTCCAGGACGGCCCGGACGTGCAGCGGCGCCCCGGTCAGCGGGCGGTCGCCGACGAACAGCTTGCGTGCGCCGCCCTCGTCGGCGATCCGCACCAGCCGGCCGTCCGGCGTCCAGGCCGGCACCCCGGGGAACGGCTCGACCCAGGCCTCGTCCTCGTCCTCGTGCACCGTCCGGGTCGCGCCGGTCGTGGTGTCGACGGTCAGATAGCGCTGGTCGCGCTGGTCACGGGCCTGCACGAGCAGCAGCGGCGGCCCGGCCGCCGACCAGTGGACACGGGCGAGATACGGATAGCGCTCGGTGTCCCAGGAGAGGTCGGTGCGGGTGCCGTCGAGGCCGAACAGGGTGAGGGTGACCTCGGCGTTGCGGGTGCCCGCCGCCGGGTACGCGACCCGGGCGGGCTCCCGGTCCGGATGGGCCGGGTCGGAGATCCACCAGCGCTGCACCGGCGCTTCGTCGACCCGTGCGGCCAGCACCGCGTCGCTCTCCGGCGACCACCAGAAACCCCGGTAGCGACCCATCTCCTCGGCCGCGATGAACTCCGCGAGCCCCCAGGTCACTTCGGGCCCGTCCGGCTCGGCCAGTACCTGGTCAGCCCCGCCCGCCGCCGCGCCGTCGCCCTCGTCGGACGTCGCGGCGCCGTCCACCGGCACCACCCGCAGCCGGCCGTCCGCCACGAGGGCCACCAGCCGGCCGTCCGGCGACGGGCGGGGGTCCACCACCGGTCCCTGGACCGGGAGTTCCCGGGTGGTTCCGGCGCGCAGCTCGGAGACGAACAGCCGGCCCGAGAGCGTGAACGCCGCCAACTCCACGGCGGAGTCGGTGGCATAGCCGACGATGCCCGCCGAGCTCTCCCGGGTGCGCTCACGGCGGGCCCGCTCCTGCGGGGAGAGGTCCTCGTCCGCGCCGGCCAGCAGGGTCTGCGGGTCGGCGGCCGGGAACTCCCGTCCCGTTTCCAGGTCGAGCACCCACAGCTGCTGGCTGCGGTCGGTGCCCGAACCGGAGCGGAGGAAGGCGACGCGCGCGCCGTCGGGGGAGATCGTGTAACTGCGCGGTGCGCCCAGGGTGAAGCGCTGCGTACGGGCGTACTGCCGCGGGAACGAAGGCTGTCCGGTCGTCATGGTGCGAGCCTAGGGCCTGTTCGCCCGGTCGGGGCGGGGCCGAGGCGGGACGGAACCCGTCGCGACGGGGCCGCGGGGGAGGACCGGCTCACCCTGGTCGCACTCGTGAAGATCATGTGCGCCCCCGCTCTGCTTCCGTGCTCCGACTTATGCGCTAGCGCGGAAAGTTATGATCCCTTGCGCGTAGTGGGTACGGGGTAAAGAGCCCTTGGCATACCCGGGTGCGCGGGTCGTGAGAACGGTCCGGGCACCCTCAACTCTGTCCGGACCGTGAGTATTTGGAGGTGAGCCGCCGTGGCACTCTCGATTTCGGCGGTGGTGCTGCTGGCGATCATCGTCTTCTTGCTTGTCAAGAAGTCTGGACTGAAGGCCCCGCATGCCCTGGTCTGCATGCTGCTGGGCTTCTATCTGGCCAGCTCGTCCATCGCCCCGACGATCAAGCAGCTGACGACGAACGTCGCCGGCATGCTCGGGAACATCAAGTTCTGAGCCGCCGCCGGGCGGTCCCGTCCGCCGTGTGCCCGCCCTCCGTCCGGGCGCACACGCGGCGGCCGGGATCGCCTGCGGGCGGTGGACCGGGTGGCTCGTAGGCTGTCGGCATGACCGATCAGCCCGCCCGTCCCCCGCAGCCACCCGCCGACGGGGGCGCCTCGCCCGCCGCTTTTGCCCGGCGGCTGCTGCTGGTGCATGCGCACCCCGACGACGAGTCGATCAACAACGGCGTGACCATGGCCAAGTACGCGGCCGAGGGCGCGCAGGTCACCCTCGTCACCTGCACCCTCGGTGAGGAGGGCGAGGTCATCCCGCCCGAGCTGGCTCACCTGGCGCCGGACCGCGACGACGCGCTCGGCCCGTACCGGGCGCAGGAGCTGTCCGCCGCGATGGCCGCCCTGGGCGTCACCGACCACCGCTTCCTCGGCGGTCCGGGCCGCTACCGCGACTCCGGGATGATGGGCGCGCCGCAGAACGACCGGCCGGACGCCTTCTGGCAGGCCCCGCTGGACGAGGCGGCCGCGGCGCTGGTGGCCGTGGTCCGCGAGGTCCGGCCGCAGGTCCTGGTCACCTATGACCCGAACGGCGGCTACGGCCACCCCGATCACATCCAGGCGCACCGGGTCGCCATGCGGGGCGCCGAACTCGCCGCGCGGGCGGACTTCCGCCCGGAGCTGGGCCCGGCGCACGCGATCGGGAAGATCTACTGGAACTGCAACCCCCGGTCCGTGGTCGAGGAGGGCTTCGCGCGGCTGCGCGCGGCCGGTCACACTTTCCCCGGCGTGGCCGAGGTCGACGACGTACCGGGCGTGGTGCCGGACTCCGAGGTCGCGGCATCCGTCACCGGCGAGCCCCGGTACGCGGCCGCGAAGTCCGCGGCGATGCGCGCGCACCACACCCAGATCGCGGTCGACGGGCCGTTCTTCGCGCTCTCCAACGACTTGGGCCAGCCGCTGTTCGGCACGGAGCACTATCGGCTGGTGCACGGCGCCCGGGGTACCGCGGACGGGGTACGGGAGGACGATCTCTTCGCGGGTGTCGGTGAAATGACGGGTATGGAGGAGAGTGTCCGGAACGAGGAGGCGGCGGAATGAGTACGGCGAAGGGCGGCGGCACCGCCGGGGACGGAAAGGGCGGGGCGGCCTCCGGTAAGGGGAAGCGGTCGCGGGCGGTTTCGGGCGGCGCGTCCGGTGCACGGTCCGGCGCTCCGGTGCCGCCCCCGGCCGGAGTCGCGCCGAGCGCACCGCTGACGGCCGGCCGGATCGGTCTCTATGTGCTGCTGCTGGTCGTCGGCGTCCTGGTGGCCGGTGCCGGAACGCTGGTGCAGGCGGCGTGGTTCCCCGGCGGTCTGGTGCTGGCGCTGGGTGGTGTCGGCGGCCTCTTCTACGGGGGCGCCCGCGCGACCGGCACCTCCGCGGGCGTGCTGGTGCCCGGTGCGGCCTGGCTGGTGACCGTGTTCCTTTTGCTCAGCAATGTCCGGCCGGAAGGCGACTTCCTGTTCGGCGCGGGACTCGGCTCGTACATCTTCCTGCTGGGCGGCATCGTGGTCGCTGTGATCTGCGCCACCGCGACGCAGCTGCGTCCCATGGGCGTCCGGCACGGCCGAGTTGGCGGATGACGTGGTCCAAAACGGGACGGATGCCACGCCGGCCCGGGTGAACGGACCGGGCCCCGGGGGTTCGCCCGCGGCGGCGGTGTTCGTACGCTCCCCGGGTGGCCGCCCGCGGCGGACAGTATGGTGGTGCGCGCCGTCGCGCCGCCCTGGGGGCACCTCCCGGCCTGTGGCCGGGGATCATCTCTGACGAGCGGCGGAGCCAACCGGGAGAACCTGCTTTGAGTCGTGAATCTGACAGTTCGTCCTCCGGCCCTCAGGGCCGTGGCGGAGCCGCGTACCCGTCCGGGACGCCGCCGTACGGCTCGCCCAGGGAAGAGACCGGCGAGCCGGCGCCCGGTGCCGCGGCGCAGCCGGAGGAGCCCAAGACCGAGACCACGCTGACGACGCGGATCAAGATCAATATTCCGGGGTCGCGCCCCATCCCGCCGGTCGTCGTGCGCAAGCCCGTCGGTGAGGAGTCCGGCATGAACGCATCGGCCGGATCCGGCGGTTCCGCCGGTTCCCGGGGCACGCCCCGCGGCGAGCGGAACGCGGAGCGCACGGCGAACACGCCCCGGCCCGAGGCTCCGGCGGACGACGCCCCCACGGGCCGGACCGAGAAGACCAGCGACTGGTTCGCCCCGCGCAAGCCGCAGGCCGGCGCCGGCGCGTCCTCGTCCACCGGCTCCCACGCGGCCCCGCCCGCCCCGGGCGCGCCGACCCCGCCGCCCGCCCCGTCCGGCAACGCCGCGCCGCAGCGCCCCGACCTGCCGTACTTCTCCGACGGCCCGGCCCCGGAGAAGGAGAGCGCCTCGCCGTTCGACGGCGGTGCCCGGCCGGGCGAGGCCACACCGTTCGACGGCGGTCCGCGGAGCGGCGGTTCACCGTTCGACGGTGCGGCGCCCGGCGGTAGCCCGTTCGACACCCCCGGCGCGACCAGCCCGTTCGACGCCCCGGCGGGCGGCCCCAGCGGTCCGACGACCGGGCCGGCGCGCGGTAACTCCGCCCTCAACCTCCCGCCCGGCTTCAGCGACGCCGGCACCGGCGCCACGCCCCGGATCGACGACACCGCGGAGCTCACCCCGCAGCCGCCGGCGCCGCTCGCCGGCCCGGGCAGCGGCCTCGGCGCGGGCGGCGGCATCTCCGGCGGCCTGCCCGGCGGCCCCGAGGGCGCGGCCCCCCGCGGCCCCAAGGGCACGCCTCCCGGCGCTCCCAAGGGACCGCGCGGGACGAAGGGCCCCCAGGGCGGCGCCCCCGGCGGCCGCGACCGGGTATCCGGCGACACCCTGGTCAGCGGCATCCCGGCGGTCCCCGGGACGGAGAAGCCGTCGGCCCCCTCGCCGTTCGCGGCCGGCCCGGCCGGTGAGGGCGACAGCGCCGCCCCCAAGCCGCGCCCCAAGATCCCCGAGCCGATCAACCCGCCCAAGAAGGGCCGCAACAAGCTCGTTCTCGCGGGCGTCGGCGTCGTGGTGCTGGCCGGTGTCGCCTACGGCGCCGGGCTGCTGCTCGACCACGCCGACGTGCCCAACAACACCACCGCGCTCGGTGTGGACATCGGCGGCACCAGCAAGGAAGAGGCCGTCAAGAAGCTGGAGACGGCGCTCAGGGACAGCCGCACCGCACCGCTCAAGCTCACCGTCGACGGCAAATCCACCGCCCTCAGGCCCTCCCGGGCGGGCCTCGACATCGACCCGCAGGCGACGGTGCGCCGGGCGGCCGGCCGGGACTACAACCCGGTCTCCGTCATCGGCTCGCTGTTCGGCGTGCACCGCACGGCCGAGGCCGCGGTGATCGTCGATGACGAGAAGCTGCAGATCGCCCTGGAGAACGCCACCGGCCCCGGGGGTGCCGCCGCGGACGGCGGGATCACCTTCGAGAACGGCAAGGCGGTGCCGCACTACGGCGCGCCCCACAAGGCGATCGATGTGAACGCGTCCATGAAGAAGGTCGCCGACGCCTACCGCAAGCGCGCCGCGACCGGCACCGACGCCCCCGTGGTGCTGGCCGCCGGCACCCAGCAGCCGAAGGTCACCAAGGCCGCGGTGGACCGGGCGATGAAGCAGTTCGCCGAGCCCGCGATGTCCGGTCTGGTGACGGTCCGCACGGACGCGTCGCACACGGTCTCCTTCAGCCCGCAGAAGTCCATCCCGAAGTTCCTGTCGTTCAAGGTCGTCAACGGCGCCCTGGTGCCGTACTACGACCGGCCTGCCCTCAAGCAGCTGTACGGCGACACCTTCAACGGCGTCCTGGTCACCAAGGGCGACGGCTCCAAGCACCCGGTCAGCGTCGAGGAGGTGGCGAGCGCGGTCGGCAAGGCGCTGCTCGGCACCTCCCCGGCCGAGCGGGTGCAGACCATCGCCACCGACGGCAACTGACCGCCGCAGCACGAAACCGCAGGTGAGAGGCCCCCGCAGGGCGTTTTCCCGGCTCGTACGGGAAGTCCTCGGGGGCCTTTTGCCTGTATGCGGAGCGATCGGGCCCGGCCGCCCCCGGTGCGGCCTCGGGCGGATTCCCGCAGGCTGGAAGGTGTTATGGCTGCCGACCGATCCACGGAGAGCCGCCGCCTCGCTCCCGTGCTGCTGATCCTGGCGATCCTCGTCGTCACCACGCTGGACGCCACGACCGGCCCGGAGCTGCACATCTCGGCCTTCATGGGCATCGCCCCGCTGTACGCCGCGCTGCGCTGCCCGTTCCGCCAGACGCTCCTGGTGGCGGTCGTCTTCGTGGTGTGCCTGACCTACGTCGACATCTGGACCGTCCCCGACTGGGCCCCGGCCAGCCGGGTCGTCGGCATCTTCGGCGCCTTCCTGGTGGCCGCCTTCTCCCTGATGCTGTGCCGCACCCGGCTGCAACGGGAGGCGCTGCACGCCCGTACGAGCCTGGTGGCCGACACCGTCCAGCGGGCGATGCTGCGCGAGCTGCCGCTCAGCGCCGGTTCGGTCGAGGCGTACGGCTTCTATGTCTCCGCCGTGGAGGGAGCCCGGGTCGGCGGGGACATCTACGAGGCCATCGACACGCCCTACGGACTGCGGCTGATGATCGGCGACGTGCAGGGCAAGGGCATGCCGGCCATCGGTGCCGGGGTGGAGGTGCTGGCGTCGTTCCGGGAGGCCGCGCAGTACCAGGAGTCACTGGAGTCGGTCGCCGGACGGATGGAACAGGCGCTGGCCCGCTACAACGCCCGCTCGGCCGAGCAGGGTGCCGACGAGCGCTTCGTCACCGCGCTGCTGATGGAGGTGCGCGACACGGACGGCGCGGCGGAGGGCCGGGTGCTGTCCTGCGGCCACATCCCGTACTACCTGGTGCGGGACGGCGAGGTCCACGAGCGCCGGGACGGTGAGGGCGCGCTGCCGCTCGGCCTGGGCGCGCTCAGCGGAGAACCCCGGCGCAGCGTCCGGGTGCACCCCGAGCCCGACGACTGGGTCGTGCTGTGCACCGACGGGGTGACCGAGGCGCGCGGCGAGGACGGCACGTTCTACCCGCTCGCCGAGCGGCTGGCGCGGTGGACGCATCTGGAGCCCGCCGACCTGACCCGCACCCTCCGCGCCGACCTGGAGGACTTCGCCCACGGCAGCCTCAAGGACGACGCGACCGTGCTGGTCGTCCGGCGCCGGACGAACCCCGACCCCGACGGTCAGTTGAGCCTGGCCCGCGCCGCGGCGGCCTGACGCCGGATCGCCAGCGCCCCGGCCGGATCGACCGCCTCCACCACCCGCGCGTACTCCTCCAGCTCGGTCGCCCCGGCGAGGAACGCACCGCGCTCGACGAGCAGTTGGGCCCGCTCATGGCGCAGCCGCGCCGGATGGCTGGGCAGCAGCAGCGACAGCTCCAGCGCCCACAGCTGCACCGCGCTGTGCTCCGGGCGGGCCTGCGCCCAGGCCCGGATGTTGTTGAGCATCCGCAGCACGATGTCCAGCGTGTCGGCGGGCGTCGTCATCCGCGCGCTCAGATGCTCCCCGGTCGCCCCCGCGACCAGCAGCTCCGCGTCCTCGTCGGTGAGCAGCCGCCCGCCCGCGAACGGATCGGCGAGCACGTGGGAGCCCGCGGGATCGCCGAAGCCGACGACGAAATGACCCGGCAGCGCCACCCCGTACACCGGGGCCCCGGCGCGCCGGGCGACCTCCATCCACACCACCGACAGCAGGATCGGCAGGCCCCGGCGCCGCCGCAGCACCTCGTGCAGCAGCGAGGACTCCAGCCGCCGGTAGTCGGCGGGCGCGCCGCCGAAGCCGCAGCGGGTGCCGAGCAGCTCGGCGAGGTTGCGGGCCCAGGCCCCGGGGCCGCCGGCCGGGGAATAAGGGAGCATCCCGGCCAGCCGGTCCAGCTCGATCTGGACCGCGTCACAGCCCGCCTCGTCCAGCGCGGGATCGGCCTCCGCGGCGATCAGCAGGCACAGCAGCGCCAGGTCGGGCCGCTCGGCCCGCGCGGCATCGGCGAACTGCTGCCGCCGCGCGGTGCGGGCGTCGTCCCGCTCCGGCTGGGATTCCTGGGACATCTCGGTGGGCCCGTTCAGCGCCGGCCGCCGGGCCGGGCCCGCCGGTAGTGATAGCCGTGGTGCTCGGTGAAGCCGAGCCGGTCGTAGAACGCGAGGGCGGCCGCGTTGTCGTCCTCGACCTGGAGATACGCGGCAGAGGCGCCCTCTTCCAGGGCCCGTTCGGCGAGTGCCGCCATCACCCGCGTGGCCAGGCCCTGCCGCCGGGCGGCCGGGGCCACCTCCACCGCCGCGAAGCCCGCCCAGCGCCCGTCGACGACCAGCCGTCCGATCGCCGTCGCCGCGCCGTCCGGGCCGGTCACCGTCGCGAACCACACCGAGGGCCCGCCGGTCAGCACCCGCAGCGCGTACTCGGCCGCCTGCTCCGACAGGCCGGCCTCACCGGTGCGGTTGTACAGGGCCAGCCAGTCCGCACCGGGCTCCCGGGACAGGGCGACCCGGGCGGAGGCGTCCCCGGCGGACCCCGGGGCGGCGTCGGCCGCGGTGTCGGCGAGCGGGGCCAGCGCCGCGATCCGGACCGTGGCGTGCCGCTCGTCGGCCCAGCCGCGCGCCGCCAGCTCCGCGGCCAGTCGCGCGTCGTCGCCGGCCCGCCCGGTGGCGACCACGATCCCCGGCGGCAGCCCGCGCTCCTCGTACCACCGGGTGACCCGCTCCAGCGCCGTGTCCAGCGGAACGCCGGGGTCGCCGAGCGGCAGCGCGGAGTTGGCGCGCCGGGTGAATCCGCCGGCGGCCCGCAGCGTCCACTCCCCGAGCGGGGCGCTCTCCACGGCGGGCCAGCCGCGGGCCGCGACGGTCTGCAGCTCCCGGACGGTGGCCGCGGGCCCCCGCCGGCGGGCCGGGGCCCCCGAGGCCGTCCGCGCGGCCCCCGGGCGGTCCGGCACGACCTTCGCCGCGACCAGCGAGGACTCCTGGACCGTGACGATCTCGCCATTGCGCCGTGTGATGCTCAGCACACCTTGATCCCAGGATGTGAGAACGCCGACCGCGTCGGTGAACGCCGCAACCCCCGCCCCGCCGCCGGTCAGGCGCCGGACGGATACCCTTTTGCCCACGTCAGCACGGGTGATACGGACCTCCGCGCGCCCGCCGGCCAGGAATTCCATCGCTCAAACCGCCCCTCTTGTTCGTCTCGCGCCCGGGAACGGAGATACTAGATGGCGGGCATCGACGACGCCGCGCTCCCGCGCGCCCAGCGGCGGTACCGCCAATCGGACCGCCGGCCCTACCGAGGAGGAACGACAGCGTGACCTACGTCATCGCGCAGCCTTGTGTCGACGTCAAGGACAAGGCGTGCATCGAGGAGTGCCCGGTCGACTGCATCTACGAGGGCTCCCGGTCCTTGTACATCCACCCGGACGAATGCGTTGACTGTGGTGCCTGCGAACCGGTCTGCCCGGTCGAGGCGATCTTCTACGAGGACGACACCCCCGAGGAGTGGAAGGACTACTACAAGGCGAATGTGGAGTTCTTCGACGAGCTCGGTTCGCCCGGTGGCGCCAGCAAGCTCGGCCTGATCGAGCGCGACCACCCCTTCATCGCGGCCCTGCCGCCGCAGAACCAGTAACGACCGGAGGACCAGGAGGGAGCCGCCGCTCCCTCTTGCTCCCCTGTCGTTTGGGGGCACCTCCAGTGTCAGCCACGGGAGGTCGCACGGCGCCGCCCCGGTCCCGTACGGCCTGCCGCCGTACGGGACCGAAGCATTTCCGCCGACGGCCCCGCAGCACCCGAGAAAGTGAGCACCGTGGGCGCAGCATCGTCTAGGGAGTCGCTTCGCGACCGTCTTCCGGTCTTCCCGTGGGACCGTCTGGAGCCCTACAAGGCCACCGCCGCCGCACACCCCGACGGCATCGTCGACCTGTCCGTCGGCACCCCCGTGGACCCGGTCCCCGCGCTGGTGCAGCAGGCGCTGACCGCCGCGGCCGACAGCCCCGGCTACCCGACGGTGTGGGGCACCGCCGCGCTGCGGGACGCGCTCACCGGCTGGGCCGCCGAGCGCCTCGGCGCCCGGGGCCTGGAGCACACCAATGTGCTGCCGGTCGTCGGCTCCAAGGAGCTGGTGGCCTGGCTGCCGACCCAACTGGGCCTCGGCCCCGGCGACAAGGTCGGCTACCCGCGGCTGGCCTACCCGACGTACGAGGTCGGCGCCCGTCTGGCCGGCGCCGAGCCGGTCGTCTACGACGACCCCACCGAGCTGGACCCCAGCGGTCTGAAGCTGCTCTGGCTGAACTCGCCGTCCAACCCCACCGGCCGGGTGCTGAGCGCCGACGAGCTGCGCCGCACCGTCGCCTGGGCGCGCGAGCACGGTGTGCTGGTCTTCAGCGACGAGTGCTACCTCGAACTGGGCTGGGAGGCCGACCCGGTCTCCGTGCTGCACCCGGACGTCTGCGGCGGCTCCCACGACGGCATCGTCGCGGTCCACTCGCTCTCCAAGCGCTCCAACCTCGCCGGCTACCGCTCCGCGTTCCTCATCGGTGACGCCGCGGTCCTCGGCGACCTGCTCCAGATCCGCAAGCACGGCGGCATGATGATCGGGGCACCCGTCCAGGCCGCCACCGTCGCGGCGCTGGGCGACACCGCCCACGTTGCCGAGCAGCGGACGCGCTACGCCCGCCGCCGCGCCGCGCTGCGCGAGGCCTTCGAGGCCGCCGGCTTCCGCATCGAGCACAGCGAGGCCGCGCTCTACCTCTGGGCGACCCGCGACGAGCCCTGCTGGGACACCGTCGGCGCCCTGGCCGAGCGCGGCATCCTCGTCGCCCCCGGCGAGTTCTACGGCCCCGCGGGCGAGCGGTTCGTCCGGATCGCCTTCACCGCCACCGACGAGCGGGTGGCCGCCGCGGTGCGCCGACTGGCGGACTGAGCCGCGAACCACCACGCGCAGGGGCCCGGGGAGAGCGATCTCCCCGGGCCCCTGCGCGTCGTACGGGCGGGCCGGTCAGCGGCCGCCGAGCGGCAGACCGCCGAGCAGGCCCTTGGCGGGCGCGAGCAGGCCCTGCGAGGAGCCGACGAGTCCCTTGGCCGCGTCGAGCGGCAGGGAGCTGGTCGAGACGCCCTTGCTGGCGATCGGGCGGGCCACGCTCTCGGCCTTGGCGGCGGCGGCCTGGGTGAGCGGCATGGCCTTCTTCACGACGGGGCCGGCGGTCTCGGCGAGCGCCGGGGCGAGCTTCGTGGCGGCCTTGTTGCCGGCCGTGTTCACCAGGCCGACGCCGTCGCGCGCGGTGTGGTCGAGGGTTGCGCTGGTGTTCTGGGAGTCCAGGGGCGCCGTCAGTCCGCCGAGTGCCTTGGTGGGCAGCTCCGCGGCACTCGCGGAGCCGGCCGCAGCGACCACGGGAGCGGCACCCGCTGCAACGAGCAGGGCGGCTCGGGCGATCCGACGCGTAACGGGGAGGGACATGGTGCTCCTTTTGCGGAAAGGACTCGTACTTCTGACAGATGTGCCATGTCCGCCTGGCGGACGCCCTGACTACCGCTTCAGAACCCCGAAGGTTGCGGTGAACTCCGGTAAAGAGTTGGTAACGCGTCACATAATCGGCCCTGGATAAAGCCGGGCAATATGTGCACACGCCGAGGTGCCGCGGAAACGTCACAGCCCTTTACGGGCAAGGGAATTGACCGGTCGGTCTCGCTGCGCACGGTCAACTGCCCTTTTGTGAAAGGGAATTGCCGGCGGTGCCCCTTCCGGGGGACCGGGCAAACTACTGCCCGGCGATGATACGAACGTCCTGCCCGGCCGCCGCGGAGGCGCCCGGCTTCCGCTGCCAGCCCTTCCCCGCGTCGTCCGCCGTCCACATCCGGCCGGCGTAAGAGATCTGTTCGATGTGCAGCTCGGCGGAGTGGGCCATCGCCCACGTCGCCAGCTCCCAGCCGCGCCGCTCGGCATCGCCCGCGGCCACCGCACCGGACTGCCGCACCGGTATCGTCACGTCGCTCCCGCCGCCCGCGGAGCGGCCTCCGGCGCCGCCCGCCCGCGGCAGCACCTCGCGGCCGAACTCCCGCACCAGCCGCTCCCGCACCTTCGCGGCGCCGCCGGCCTTCCCGTCCACCGGGCTGCTCTCGGAGCAGATCATCGCGTCCCGGTCGCGGCCGGTGAGCGCCCCGGTCAGCCGCGCGGCATTCGCCTCGTGCTTCGCGTAGGCCTGCGGATAACCGCTGCGCTGCACCTTCTGCGCGGCGACGGTCAGCGGCAGCCGGGAATAGCCGGGCACCTTCGCCAGATGCCGGTAGAACTCCCCGGCCGAATAGACCGGGTCCATGATCTGCTGCACGGTGCCCCAGTCCTGCGACGGCCGTTGCTGGAAGAGCCCGACCGAATCCCGGTCGCCGAAGTCGATGTTGCGCAGCCCCGACTCCTGCATCGCGGTCGCCAGCGCGATGGTCACCGCCCGCTCCGACAGCCCGCGCGAGGACGCCACCGCCGAGATCGTCGCGGCGTTCGCGGCCTGCTCGGGGGAGAGCTCGTACTCCTTGGCATCGCCTGCGGCCCGGACCGTGCAGCGCGGCGCTCCCGGGCCACCGGTCACGTACTGCACCACGAGATAGCCGGCCAGGCCGATCAGTACGGCGAAAGCCGCGGCGGTACGCCAGAGACGGGAGCGGCGGCGGGGAGCGGAGGGTGGGGCGGACACCGCCCCACCGTACTGGAGTGCTGCGGATAGGGTCGGACCTATGGAGCGCTCCGCAGACCACCCCGCCCTCGACCTGTCGCTCGACGCCGCCGCACTCACCGCGCAGCTCGTCGACTTCCCCTCCGAGAGCGGCAACGAGAAGGACCTCGCCGACGCCGTCGAGCACGCCCTGCGCGCGCTCCCCCACCTGACCGTCGACCGGTACGGCAACAACGTCGTGGCCCGTACCCACCTGGGCCGCGCGGAGCGGGTGGTGCTCGCCGGACACCTCGACACCGTCCCGATCGCCGGGAACGTCCCCTCCCGGCTGGACGAGAACGGTGTGCTGTGGGGCTGCGGCACCTGCGACATGAAGTCCGGCGTCGCCGTCCAGCTGCGGATGGCCGCCACCGTCCCGGCGCCCAACCGCGACCTGACCTTCGTCTTCTACGACAACGAAGAGGTCGCCGCGCACCTCAACGGCCTCGGCCATGTCGCCGACGCCCACCCCGACTGGCTCGCCGGAGACTTCGCCGTCCTCCTGGAGCCCTCCGACGGCCAGGTGGAGGGCGGCTGCCAGGGCACCCTCCGGGTCCTGCTGCGCACCACCGGTGAGCGCGCCCACTCCGCCCGCAGCTGGATGGGCGCCAACGCGCTCCACGCCGCCGCCCCGATCCTGGCGAAGCTCGCCGCGTACGAGCCGCGCAATCCGGTCATCGACGGACTCGAATACCGCGAGGGCCTCAACGCCGTCCGCATCGAGGGCGGCGTCGCCAACAACGTCATCCCCGACGCCTGCACGGTCACCGTCAACTTCCGCTACGCGCCCGACCGCACCCCCGATGAGGCGATCGCGCACGTCCGCGAGGTCTTCGCGGACTGCCCGGTGGACGAGTTCGTCGTCGACGACCACTCCCCGGGCGCGCTGCCGGGGCTCGCCCACCCGGCGGCCAAGGCGTTCATGGAGGCCGTCGGCGGCACCGCGATGCCCAAGTTCGGCTGGACCGATGTCTCGCGCTTCAGCTCCCTGGGCGTCCCGGCCGTCAACTACGGCCCCGGCTACTCGCTGCTCGCGCACAAGAAGGACGAGCGGGTCGAGGTCGACCGCATCCTGCACTGCGAGGAGCGGCTGCGCGCCTGGCTGACCGCCTGACCTCCGCGGGGCCCACGGCCGACGGATCACATCCCCGTCGAATTCCCCTGCACTTCACGTTCGCGGATCTAGGCTGAAACGGCACACGACCTGCCAGCGGAGGGAGCACGACATGGCCAGTCCCGAGGGAGCACCGGTCCCGGAGGAGCAGCGGCTGGGTCCCGTACTGCGCCGCCAGGAGCAGGTGCAGACCGGCACCACGGACCAGCGGCTGCTGGACTCCGAGGGCCCCTCCGAGTGGGTGCACACCGACCCCTGGCGCGTGATGCGCATCCAGTCGGAGTTCGTCGAGGGCTTCGGCGCGCTGGCCGAGCTGGGCCCGGCCGTCAGCGTCTTCGGCTCGGCCCGTACACCGCGGGACTCCAAGGAGTACGACATCGGTGTGCGGATCGGACGGGCCCTGGTGGAGGCCGGGTTCGCGGTGATCACCGGTGGCGGGCCCGGCGCCATGGAGGCCGCCAACAAGGGCGCCAACGAAGCCGGCGGCACCTCCGTGGGCCTGGGCATCGAGCTGCCCTTCGAGCAGGGCATGAACGACTATGTGAACCTCGGCGTCGACTTCCGGTACTTCTTCGTCCGCAAGACGTGTTTTGTGAAGTACGCCCGAGGATTCGTGGTGCTCCCCGGCGGCCTCGGCACCCTCGACGAGCTCTTCGAGGCGCTCACCCTCGTCCAGACCCGCAAGGTCACCCGCTTCCCGATCGTGCTGTTCGGCACGGCCTACTGGAGCGGACTGGTCGACTGGCTGCGCGACACCCTCATCGCCCAGGGCAAGGCCTCGATGCACGATCTGGAACTCTTCCACCTCAGCGACGACGTGGACGAGGCGATCGCGCTGGTGACCAAGGAGGTCGGGATCTAGGGGCCGGGACCCAGGGCCTTCAGGGGCGGCCTTCCGTCCCGGCCGGTGTCCCTCAGGCCAGTCCCCGGCGGGCGACCGCCGGGGGCCGGTGGCCGGCGATCGAGGCCACCATGTCCAGTACCTGCCGGGTCTCGGCGACCTCGTGGACGCGGTAGACCTGGGCACCCAGCCAGGCCGAGACCGCCGTGGTGGCCAGGGTGCCGAGCACCCGCTCCTTGACCGGCTTGTCGAGCGTCTCGCCGACGAAGTCCTTGTTGGACAGCGAGACCAGCACCGGCCAGCCGGTCTCCGTCATCTCGCCCAGCCGGCGGGTGGCCTCCAGGCTGTGCCGGGTGTTCTTCCCGAAGTCGTGCCCCGGATCGATCATGATCGCGTCCCGCCGGACGCCCAACTCCGCGGCCCGCTCGGCCAGTCCGAGCGTCACCCGCAGGATGTCGGCCATCACGTCGTCGTACGTCACCCGGTGCGGCCGGGTACGCGGCTCGGCGCCGCCCGCGTGGGTGCACACCAGGCCGACGTCGTGGCGCGCGGCGACCTCCGCGAGCCGTGGATCGACGCCGCCCCAGGCGTCGTTGAGCAGATCCGCGCCGGCCTCGCAGACCGCCTCGCCGACCTCGTGCCGCCAGGTGTCGACGCTGATCACTACATCGGGGAAGCGCTTGCGGACCTCGGCGACGAACCCGACCGTGCGGCGGGCCTCCTCCTCGGCGCTCACCTCCTCGCCGGGGCCGGCCTTGACGCCGCCGATGTCGATGATCGCGGCACCGTCGGCCACCGCCTGTTCCACCCGGGCGAGGGCGGGCTCGTCACGGAACGTGGCGCCCTGGTCGTAGAACGAGTCCGGCGTCCTGTTGACGATCGCCATGATCACCGGCTCGTGCGCGCCGAACTCGCGATTCCCCAGCCGCAGCATTCCCTGACTCCCTCTCCGTGGTCCGGGAGCGACCCTAACTGTCACACCCGCATGGCACGATCAGTGCAGGCACATAGTCCGGGGAGTTGGTCGTGTTCTGGTTCTTGCTGATCGCGATGGTCGTGGTGGTGGCCGCGGTCACGCTCGTGGTCGTCGGCGGTGGTGACGGCGGTGGGCTGCGGGATTCCGAGCCGGACCGGCTGCACGACCCGCTGCCGGAGGACCGCCCGGTGGCCCGCGCCGATGTGGACGCGGTGCGCCTGCCGGTGACCGTCCGTGGCTATCGCATGAACGACGTCGACGACGTCCTGGACCGCCTGGGCGCCGAACTCGCCGAGCGGGACGCCCGGATCGCCGAGCTGGAGGCCGCGCTGGCCGGAGCGCATGCCTCCGCCATGGGCGGCCCGGGGCTCATACAGGACGGGCCGCCCGTGCTCGGTCCGGTGCCGGAGGCGGGGCCCGAGCACGGGCGGCCCGGCGACCGGGAGACCACCGACGCACCCGAGGCGCCCGAGGCCCCGGGGAAGCGCGCGGAGGGCGAGGAGCCGGCATGAGCGGTGTGGTGAGGGAACCGGACGGCGTCCCGCGCTGCCCGTGGGGGATGGAGTCGGAGCGGATGGCCGACTACCGCGCCTACCACGACACCGAATGGGGCCTGCCGGTCCACGGCGACGACGCCCTCTTCGAGCGGATGAGCCTGGAGGCGTTCCAGTCCGGCCTCTCCTGGATCACGATCCTGCGCCGCCGCCCCGGCTTCCGCGCCGCGTTCGCCGGCTTCCGCATCCCGGAGGTGGCGCGGTTCACCGAGGCGGACGCCGAGCGGCTGCTGACCGACCCCGGCATCATCCGCAACCGCGCCAAGATCGCCGCAACGATCAACAACGCCAAGGTCGCCGCCGCGCTGGCCCCCGGCGAGCTCGACGACCTGATCTGGTCCTACGCCCCCGTCCGGGCGGGCCGGCCGGTGCCGGGCACCGTCGGCGACGTGCAGGCGGTGACACCGGAGTCCACGGCCCTCGCCAAGGACCTCAAGAAGCGCGGCTTCCGCTTCGTCGGCCCGACCACCGCCTACGCGATGATGCAGGCGTGCGGCCTGGTCAACGACCATCTGGCGGAGTGCCACGTACGGGCGGCCGTGGAGGCGGCGGCAGGCTGACCCGGGGCGCGGCGGACCCGGGCCGGCCGGCGGCTCCCGACCGGCTGACACCTCCGGGTCGGCCGATGGGTCCGGGGCGCCCCAAGCCTCCGGGCCGACGGGTCCGCCCCGCGGCCGGTCAGCGCCCCAGGAAGACCGGCTTCTCCTTCTTCACGAACGCCTCGACCGCGATCCGGTGGTCCTCCGACGCCCCGGCCCGGCCCTGCAGTTCGTCCTCCTTGCCGAGCGTCTCCACGAGCGAGTGATCCGCCCCGTAGGCCATCGACTCCTTGATCGCGGCGTACGCGGCGGTCGGGCCCTGGGCCAGCCGCCGGGCGACCGCGGCGGCCGTCTCGGCCAGCTCCTCGGCCGGTACGACCTTGTTGGCGATCCCCAGGTCGTACGCCTCCTGCGCGCTGATGTTGCGCGGGAAGAGCAGCAGATCGGCGGCCCGGCTCCGGCCGATCAGCCGCGGCAGGGTCCAGGACATCCCGGAGTCGGCGGTCAGCGCGACGCCCGCGAAGGAGGTGTTGAAGGAGGCGGAGTCGGCGACCACGCGGTAGTCGGCCGCCATCGCGAAGCCCGCACCGGCGCCCGCGGCGACCCCGTTCACGCCCGCCACGACGGGCTTGGGCATCTCGGTCAGCGCCGTCACGATGGGGTTGTAGTGCTCACGCACGGTGTTCATGGTCTTCCCGGAGCCGGTGGCCCGGTCCTCCGCCAGCAGCCCGATGTGCTCCTTGAGGTCCTGCCCGACGCAGAAGGCACGCCCGGTCGCGGTCAGCAGCACGGCACGCACCGCCGAATCCGCGGCGGCCTCCTGCAGCGTGTCCCGCAGCTGGACCTTCGCCTCGATGTTCAGCGCGTTCATCGCGTCGGGGCGGTTGAGCGTGATCGTCGCGAGTCCGTCGGTCACGTCATAGAGCACGGTGTCGGCCATAGTGGGAGTCCCCTCCGTCGCGGCTCGGACTGCGCGGCAGCGGCAGTCAGCGCTCAGGATGCCGGAGATCATCGGGCATCGGCATGTGACGTACATCAAAGATTGCGGGCGCGCCGGAGGACGGCAGGCGGAGAAGTATTGGAGTGGGCTCTCCGAATTGCGGGGGTTTGCGGGAGCGCGTTGCCGAAGGGATGCCGCCCGATGTTGGTCATCGGGTCGTTCGATGCGGGATAATGGCCTGGAAGCAATGTGTTCGATGCCGGTGACACGTGCCTATCCGGGCCGTCGGCTGAGATGAGCTGGTTTCAGGAAGGGGAACGAGCATGGCGGCCATGAAGCCGCGGACGGGCGACGGCCCGCTCGAGGTGACCAAGGAGGGGCGGGGCATCGTCATGCGTGTTCCGCTCGAAGGCGGCGGGCGGCTCGTCGTCGAGCTGACCCCCGACGAAGCCAAGGCCCTGGGTGAGGCCCTGGACAAGGTCACCGTCTGACAAGGGCGGCGCAACCGGCGGTTTCCCGGGGCTGACCCCGGTATCCCCAGCCGTATTACCCCGGCCCCGGCATACGGCGCGCAGTGAAGGCGCGCCGTGTGCCGGGGCCGTTCGGTACGCCCGTGGCGTGGTCAACCGCGCTTGACGGCGCAGAGCAGTCCGTCACCGACGGGCAACAGGGACGGTACGAGTGCCGTGCTCTCCCTTACGGCCCGCAGTAGTTCCCGCAGCCGCAGCACCTCCGTGGGCTGCACCGCCGAATCGACCGTACGGCCGTCCGCGAAGACGCCCTCGAAGCACACCAGGCCGCCGGGGCGCAGCAGCCGCAACGATTCAGCGAGGTACTCCAGGCACTCCATCAGGTCGCCGTCGCAGTACACGAGGTCGTAGCCGCCGTCCGCGAGCCGGGGCAGCACGTCCAGGGCCCGGCCGGGGATGAACCGGGCACGGTTCCCGGCGAAGCCGGCCGCACGGAACGCCTGCTTGGCGAACGCCTGCCGCTCGGGTTCGAGGTCCACGGTGGTCAGCACCCCGTCGGGCCGCATGCCGTGCAGGAGGTAGATGCCCGACACGCCCGTTCCGGTGCCGATCTCGGCGACCGCCTTGGCGTCCACGGCGGCGGCGAGCAGACGGAGGGCCGCGCCGGTGCCGCTGTTCACCGTGCGGATACCGGCTTCCCGCGCGCGGTCACGGGACCAGTGCAGGGCGGCCTCGGCGCTGTCGTCGATGGTCCCGGCGCCGTACGCCTCGGCGAATGCCAAGCTCGTCTGCCGGTTGCCGGTAATGGCCCTCTCCTGTCCCCGTAGTTGACGCAACCGTGACTGTATCCGCTGCGTGCGGGAACCCGCAGATGGGACCGGACGTTATGAAGGGGTGGCGGGACGACGGGGGGATGCACGGTGAGGACCGCGCGAAACACGAACCAGGACCAGAAGCAGGACCAAATGCAGGTCAAAACTGCTTATCCGGAGCTAACGGGCGAGGTGGATATGGTAGGGGCTCTACTGGACACCACCAGAGCCACCAGGGGAGGTGCGGCTGAGGCGGGTGACCGAGGGGTGCTGAGGCGCTTGAAAAGGTCGTTTGCCGAGCCGAAATCCGTGACAAACACTGCTGACCGTTTCCGCCCTCATGGCCCGAAGGGCATGGGAGGGGCCTCCACCGACTCCGCGACCACCGCGACCTTCGCCGCAGACGCGGACGTGCAGGCGTGGACTCCGCCCAGCTGGGAGGAGATCGTCAGTACCCACAGTGCGCGGGTCTACCGCCTCGCGTATCGCCTCACCGGCAATCAACACGACGCCGAGGACCTCACCCAGGAGGTGTTCGTCCGCGTCTTCCGCTCGCTGTCGACGTACACCCCCGGCACCTTCGAGGGCTGGCTGCACCGCATCACCACCAACCTCTTCCTGGACATGGTCCGCCGCCGCCAGCGCATCCGGTTCGATGCGCTCGGTGACGACGCCGCCGAGCGGCTCCCCAGCCGCGAACCCTCCCCGCAGCAGCATTTCAACGACACCCACTTCGACGCCGATGTGCAGCAGGCGCTGGACACCCTGGCGCCCGAGTTCCGTGCCGCGGTCGTCCTGTGCGACATCGAGGGCCTCTCGTACGAGGAGATCGCCGCGACCCTGGGCGTCAAGCTCGGCACGGTCCGCAGCCGGATCCACCGGGGCCGCTCCCATCTGCGCAAGTCCCTCAAGCACCGGGCTCCGGCCACCCGTGCCGAGGAGCGCGAGCAGCGACGCTCGCTGGCCGTGGTGCCTACGCAGGAGGTCGGGATCGCGTGATCGGCAGCGGCGGTCCGTCCCCCGCCGAGCAGCATCTCGGCGACCGCCTTGCGGCCCTGGTCGATGGCGAGTTGGGGCATGACGCGCGCGAGCGGGTGCTCGCGCATCTCGCGACCTGCGGCAAGTGCAAGGCGGAGGCCGACGCCCAGCGTCGGCTGAAGAACGTCTTCG
The DNA here is from genome assembly GCF_042746015.1 of Streptomyces sp. NPDC058773. Lineage (NCBI taxonomy): Bacteria > Bacillati > Actinomycetota > Actinomycetes > Kitasatosporales > Streptomycetaceae > Streptomyces > Streptomyces sp. NPDC058773. The sequence continues at coordinate 42,261 of NZ_JBHYPE010000028.1, read as the reverse complement.
CTCAGGCGGCACCCCCCGGTCCCTCCGAGGGCCTGCTGGCACGCCTCCAGCAGCTGCCCGGCGGTGACCAGGAGGGGCCCGGCAGTCGGCTCGGCAACGGCGGCCTCGGGCGCGGTGACTTCGCGCGCGACGGCGGCGCGTTCGGCTATGTCCCCTCCGGCCGTCACTCCGGCCAGGCCATGGTGGCGCTCCCCGTGCAGTCGCGCGCCCGCTTCCGGCTGCCGGAGGCCGACCGTCCCGCACAGCGGCGCCGGTTCGCCTTCGCGGCGGCCGGGGCGGTCTCCCTCGCGGCCTTCGCGCTGGGCGGCGCCCTCCCGCTGGAGGCGGCCGTCGATCTCCCCGGCGGACGGGGCGACGGCGGCGGTACGGCCGTCACCCCGCTCGGCGCCAGCCCGGCCGCTGACAGCGGCTCCCTGCTCCGCGGCGCCGAGTACACCGCCGGGAACTCCTGGTCCGGCAGCCGGCAGCCGTCCGGCAGACCGCCCCTGGCCCCGGCCCCCAGTGCCATGGCCCTGTACGGCCCCGGTACGGCACCCCCCGCGCCCCATGCGTCGGCATCGGCGCCGTCCGCGCCGCCGGCCGGCCGCTTCGGCCTCTCCCCGTTGATAGCCGCGACCGGACCGGCCTCGGCGTATCACTTCGCGCCGCTGGCCGCCGTCACCGGCAACGCCCCCGTGCGGAAGAACCCGCCGGCCCTCCCGCCCCTGGAGCCCAAGCGCCCGCTGATCGGCTCCGCGGCCGCGGCCGGCCCGCCCGCCGAGGGCAAGGGACCCGCCGGGCACTGACCGTCGACCGTCCCTGCGCGGCCCCCAGCGGAAACTGGTTGAATCGCTGTGGGGCGGCGCACCCCTGACCGGGCGCGCCCGCGAGGTGGTGGTGGCCCGGGCATGACGCGGGCGAACTCTGGGGAGAGCATGGACGACGGTAAGGCCACCGGGCCGAAGCTGAAGTGGTGGAGCCGTCCGGGTGGCACTCCCGGTACACAACCGTCCACCGAGGCCGACCCGCAGACGGAGCCGCCCGTCGGCGGCCCGGCGGCCGGCACACCGCCCGAGCCCTCCGGCACGTCCGAGGTGCAGAGCGACGGCGACTGGCTGGTGCGTCCGCCTCAGCGGGCGGAAGCGCCCGGCGCCACGGCGCCCTCGCCGACCGCTCCCGGACCGGCCGCTGCCGCGGCTGCCTCCGGCGCCGCGACGCCCGAAGTGGCCGATCCGGCCGCGGAGTTGACCGCCCAGCTTCCCCGCGTCCCGGACACCTCCGCTGGTCAGCAGCCGGAGGACTGGTCCGTGCGCCCGCCACGGTCCGGGGACGGCGCTACGCCGGCCGGGGCGCCTGGAGATACCGGGACGGCCGAAGCAGCTGACGTGGTCGAGCCCACCGAAGGGGCCGAAGCCACCGGGGCGGCCGAAACCTCGCAAGCGGCCGAAGCAGCGGCAGGCGAGGCCGAGTTGAGGGGGCGGTCGGCGATGCGGGCCGCCATGGCCGCGGAAGATCCGAACGAGAAGACCGCCGGGGCGGCCGTGGGCGGCCCCGCCGTCGGCACGCGTTCCACCCCGGCGACCGTGACGCTCGGCAAGGTGCGTGGTGACGCACAGGGCGAGGCCGCCGGGCCCGCCACGGCCTCGGAGGCCGAGGCGCCGACGGCCGCCATGGCCACGGCGGCGGCTTCGGCTCCGACGGATGGCGCGACCACCACGGTGACGAAGGCCGCCACGGCCGCGGCGGAGGCTGCGACCGCTCCCACCACCACAGCGGCCCCCCTGCCGCCCACGCCCCCCGCCTCCGCCGAGGGCACCGGCGCGGCGCCGCGGCAGCAGCCGCTGCATGCCGAGGACCCGTACGGCACCCCGCCCTACGGTGGTCCCGGGCCGTGGGCGCCCGCTCCGCCCGTACAGCGTCCGGTGGCAACGCCCGCACGGGGCACGGTGATCCCGCCCCAGGCCGGACCGCTGCCCCCGTACGGCGCCCCGGCCGCCCCGCAGCCCGCCCCCGGGCGGGCCGACACCCCCGGTCAAGCCGGCGCCCCCGGGCCCGCCGGTGCGCAGAGCGCGGCACCGGATTCCGCGGCAGGGCCGGGCGCCGGCCCCGATGTGGCGCCGGCGGGCCCGGACGGCCCCTTCGTCCCCCACCCCGGCGACGGCGGCCCCCGCCCGGCTTCGGCGACCGCGCCCCACGCGACCGTCGCGCACCCCGGCGCGGCCCCGCAGCCCGGCGCGGCCCCGCACCCCGGCACCGCCGCACAGCCCGGCACCGCCGTGGTGCCGGGCACCACCCCCCACCCCGGCACCACCCCCCCCGGCGACCACAGCCCGACTCCCGCCGCCCCCAACACCCCCACCGCCTGGCACCAATACGACCCCTGGAGCGCCCCGCTGCAGAGCGGGCCCACGGGGCCGGCCACCGCCCCGCGCAGGCGGCGGGGCCCACTGGTCGCCGGTGCGGTGGCGCTCGCCCTCCTCGCGGGCGGGGTCGGCGGCGGCATCGGCGCGTATGTCGAGCGGTACGGCGGGATCAGTGACATCAAGTTGCCGCAGGCCGCGGGGGATGACGGGGGCCGGAAGCCGGACAGTGTGGCCGGGATCGCGCAGGCCGCGCTGCCCGGGGTGGTCACGCTGCACGTCCGCGGCAGCGCCGAGCAGGGCACCGGCACCGGCTTCGTGCTTGACCACCAGGGCCACATCCTCACCAACAACCACGTCGTCCAACCGGCAGGCAGCAGCGGCGAGATCTCGGTGACCTTCAGCGGCGGCCAGACGGCCAAGGCCAGAGTCGTCGGCCGGGACGGCGGCTACGACCTCGCCGTCGTCCAGGTGGAGGGCGTCGCCGGGCTGCGACCGCTCACGCTCGGCAACTCCGACGCGGTGCGGGTCGGCGACCCGGTGGTGGCGATCGGCGCACCCTTCGACCTCGCCAACACCGTCACGTCCGGGATCATCAGCGCCAAGCAGCGCCCGATCACCGCGGGCGGCCAGAAGGGCGACGGCAGCGATGTGTCGTACGTGGACGCGCTGCAGACCGACGCCCCCATAAACCCCGGCAATTCCGGTGGCCCGCTGGTGGACGCCAAGGCGCGGGTGATCGGCATCAACAGCGCCATCCGCGCGGCCGACGGCGTCGGGGGCCCGGACGGCGACAGCCAGGGGCAGGGGCAGGGCGGCAGCATAGGGTTGGGCTTCGCCATACCCATCAACCAGGCCAAGCGGGTGGCCGAGGAGCTGATCAACACGGGCCGGGCGACACACCCGGTGATCGGCGTGACGCTGGAGATGGAGTACGCGGGCGACGGGGCGCGGGTCGGTGAGCACGGCAAGGACGGCAAGCAGCCGGTCATCCCGGGCGGCCCCGGCGCCAAGGCCGGGATCAAGGCCGGCGATGTGATCACCGAGGTGGACGGCGCCCCGGTGCACAGCGGCGAGGAGCTGATCGTCAAGATCCGCAGCCACCGGCCCGGCGACACGCTGGTGCTGACCCTCCAAAGGGGAGGCAAGGAGCGGTCCGTACGGCTCAGTCTGGGATCCTCCAGCACGGACTGATCGTTTGCACGGTGTTGGCACGGCCGACTCCCGCCCGGCGTACGGGGCCAGGTACCGTGATAGGCGGCCTGGCCCCTGGGCCACGAAGGCCACGGATAACCCAAGGAGCTGCACGGTGTTCTTCGACATAGGACCCCTTGAGCTGGTGGCGCTCGTGATCCTTGCCGTGCTCATCTTCGGTCCGGACAAGCTGCCCAAGGTCATCCAGGACGTGATGGGCTTCATCCGCAAGGTCCGGGCGTTCTCGGACAGCGCCAAGGAAGACATCCGCAGCGAGCTGGGGCCGGAGTTCAAGGACTTCGAGTTCGAGGACCTCAAGCCCAAGAACTTCGTGCGCAAGCATGTCCTCGACAAGGACGAGTACGGCCTCAAGGACCTTCAGGAGATCCGTGACGGCTTCAACCTGAAGCAGGAGGTGGCCGAGGTCACGGACGCCGTGCACGGCCACGCCGGCGCCTCCTCCGCCACGCCCTCGAACGGCTCCCGCCCGAGCCTGTCCAAGGAGTCCCCGGCCGCCTCCGCCGGGCGCCCCGACCTGGTCAAGAAGGCCGCTCAGCCGGATGAGCGTCCGCCGTTCGACGCCGACGCCACCTGACACACACCGGTATGACTGTCTGCGTGGACGCCTATGGCTATGCTCCGGGTGTCCGGGGTTCGGTCGCCTGAGGGGGGCGGGCCGCCCACGACACAGGGCAACAAGGAGGCTCCGCGCAGATGGAGACGACCAGTCCGTCAGCGACAGATGAGGCGGCCGTCGGCGCCGCCCGGAAGGTCGACGGCTATCTGCTGGCCGCGTTCCCGTGGTACGGCCTCGACGAGGCGTTCACGGGTCCGCGCTGGCTGATGCAGGTCGGTGCGGCCGCGGACGGCACCGTCGAACACGGCGCCACCGGCCACGGTGAGGAGCCCACCATCAAGGTGGAGCCGCCGCAGGACGAGCGGTTCGCGGTCGTGGTGACGGTCGCCAGCCGCCCCGTACGGCGCAGCGGTGACGGGACCGGCACCCTGGAGGCGACCTCGGTCTCGACCGCCGCCTGGCTCGCCGGCTCGGGGCTGCTCGCGCAGACCTGGCCGACCCAGATGGACCGGACGCTGCGCCAGGACTGGCTGGACCAGCAGACGATGCTCGCCTGGGAGCTGGCCGACGATCTCGGCGGCGGGGGCTGGAGCGAGCTGATGCTGCCGGTGGACGGGGTGCCCACCTCGTTCGCCTACCGCGAGTCCGAGTACGGCTGGGTGCTGGCCGGCTCGGCGAGCGAGGGCCCCGAGGCGGTGCACATCGGCGCCTACGGGCGCGGGATGAGCGCGTACGGGCTGGGCTTCTCGGTGATCAAGGACCTGTCCATGTACGACGGCTGACCGGGCGCGTCCCCGGGCCGGACGGCGCGGCGCAAGAGCAAGGGGCGGACCCGTACGGGCCCGCCCCTTTCCGCGTCAGCCGGGAGACGGTCGCCGTCCCGGCACGCGCCGGCTCAGAACTTGTTGCGCGGGGTGATCCCCAGCGACATGCCGGACAGGCCCCGCTGGCGGCCGCCCAGCTTGCCGGCGATCGTCCGGATCGCCGAGCCGGCCGGGGAGTCGGGGTCGGTCAGCACGACCGGCTTGCCCTCGTCGCCGCCCTCGCGCAGCCGGACGTCGATCGGGATGGCGCCGAGCACCGGCACCTGCGTACCGGTCGTCTTCGTCAGGCCCTCGGCCACCCGCTCGCCGCCGCCGGTGCCGAAGACGTCGACCATCTCGTCGCAGTGCGGGCAGGGCAGCCCGGACATGTTCTCGACCACGCCGACGATCTTCTGGTGGGTCTGCACGGCGATCGAACCGGCCCGCTCGGCGACCTCGGCGGCGGCCTGCTGCGGGGTGGTGACCACCAGGATCTCGGCGTTCGGCACGAGCTGGGCCACCGAGATGGCGATGTCGCCGGTGCCCGGGGGCAGGTCCAGCAGCAGGACGTCGAGGTCGCCCCAGTAGACGTCGGCGAGGAACTGCTGCAGCGCGCGGTGCAGCATCGGGCCGCGCCAGACCACCGGGGCGTTGCCGGGAGTGAACATGCCGATCGAGATGACCTTCACGCCGTTCGCCGACGGCGGCATGATCATGTTCTCGACCTGGGTGGGACGGCCGTCGGCACCGAGCATCCGGGGCACCGAGTGGCCGTAGATGTCGGCGTCCACGACACCGACCTTCAGGCCGTCCGCCGCCATCGCCGCGGCGAGGTTGACCGTCACCGACGACTTGCCGACGCCGCCCTTGCCGGAGGCGACCGCGTAGACCCGGGTCAGCGAACCGGGCTGGGCGAACGGCACCTCACGCTCGGCGGTGCCGCCGCGCAGCGACGCCGCCAGCTCCTTGCGCTGCTCGTCGCTCATCACGTCCAGCTCGACGGCGACCGAGGTGACGCCCTCGACCCGCTCGACGGCCTCGCGCACGTTGTTGGTGATCGTCTCGCGCATCGGGCAGCCGGAGACGGTCAGATAGACCACGACCGCCACCGCGCCGTCCGCCGCGATGTCCACCGATTTGACCATCCCCAGGTCGGTGATGGGGCGGTGGATCTCGGGGTCGTTCACCGTCGCGAGCGCTTCGCGGACCGCGTCCTCGCTCGGGGTGGCGCCATGGGGCGTGTCGGTAGCCATGACCCGATGGTACGGCTCATGAGGCGGCCTCCGGAAAGGCCGTCAGCGGTCGCGTTCATCACTCTCCGCGTCAGCCGGCTGCCGCAGCTCCAGATCCCTGAGCATGTCCTGGAGCTCGGAGCGGATCCAGTCCCGGGTGGCGACCTCGCCGAGCCCGAGCCGCAGCGCCGCGATCTCCCTGGTCAGGTACTCGGTGTCGGCGATGGAGCGCTCGTTCTGCTTGCGGTCCTGCTCGTGGGTGACCCGGTCCCGGTCGTCCTGCCGGTTCTGTGCCAGCAGGATCAGCGGCGCGGCGTACGAGGCCTGGAGCGACAGCGCCAGCGTCAGGAAGATGAACGGGTACTGGTCGAACCGCAGACCGCTGGGCACGGTGGTGTTCCAGATGACCCACAGGATGATGGTGACGGTCATCCAGACGATGAAGCGGCCGGTCCCCAGGAAGCGGGCGATCTTCTCCGAGAGCCGCCCGAAGGCCTCCGGGTCGTACTCGGGCAGGAACGTACGGCGCGGCGCGCGCGGCTGGTCGAGGCGCACCCGGGGGCGGTCCGCGGCGCCCCGGCGCAGCGCGGAGGCGCCGTTCGCCCGCGACCGCTCCCTGCCGCCGTCCCGCTCCTCACCGGCCATGCGCGGCCTTCCCGAAGGTGCCGTCGCCGGTCAGACCGGCCGTCGCCGGGCCGTGCAGCCCGTCTTCCCGCCAGTCGTCGGGCAGCAGATGGTCCAGCACGTCATCGACGGTGACGGCGCCCAGCAGCGCCCCGCTCTCGTCCACGACCGGCGCGGCGACCATGTTGTACGCGGCCAGATAGCTGGTCACCTCGGGCAGCGGGGTGTCCGGCGGCAGGGCCGGCAGATCGGTGTCGGCGATCGAGCTGACGAGGGTGAACGGCGGGTCGCGCAGCAGCCGTTGGAAGTGCACCACGCCCAGGTACTTGCCGGTGGGCGTCTCGTCCGGGGGCCGGCAGACATAGACCTGGGCGGCCAGGGCGGGCGAGAGGTCCGGGTCGCGGACCCGGGCCAGCGCGTCCGCGACCGTCGCGTCCGGCCGCAGCACGATCGGCTCGGTGGTCATCAGCCCGCCCGCGGTCCGCTCCTCGTACGACATCAGCCGCCGCACATCGGCGGCCTCCTCCGGCCGCATCAGCGCCAGCAGCCGCTCCTTCTCCTCCTCCGGCAGCTCGGAGAGCAGATCGGCGGCGTCGTCCGGATCCATCGCCTCCAGGACGTCGGCGGCCCGCTCGTCCTTCAGCTTGCCGAGGATCTCCACCTGGTCGTCCTCCGGCAGCTCCTCCAGGACGTCGGCCAGCCGGTCGTCGTCGAGCGCCGCGGCGACCTCCGCGCGCCGCTTGGGGGAGAGGTGGTGCAGCACCCCGGCCAGGTCGGCGGGCCGCAGCTGTTCGAAGGTGGCGAGCAGGCTCTCCGCGCCCTGCCCGTGCTCCTCCAGCGAGAAGCCGGTCACCGCCGACCACTCCACGGTCAGTGCCTCGCCCGACCGTCGCCCGCCACCGCCCTTCGCAGGAGGCGCTCCGCGCCGCAGAATCTTCTGGCGCAGCCCCCCGCCCTTGCCCTTCCGTACGAAGACCTTGTCGATCTCCCAGTCCCGGCGGGCCGGCAGCTGGGTGATGCCGATGTCGAGGACGGTGACGTCCTCACCGGTCTCCACCAGCCGCACCCGCCGGTCCAGCAGTTCGCCGAGCACCAGCGTCTCGGACGCCCGCTGTTCGAAGCGCCGCATGTTGACCACGCCGGTGATGACGATCTGGCCGGAGTCCACACCGGTCACCCGCGTCATGGGGACGAAGATCCGGCGCCGGCTGATCACTTCGACGACCACTCCGAGCAGCCGCGGCGGACGGTCGCCGACCCGGAGCAGCGCGACGAGGTCCCGCAGTCGGCCGACCTGGTCGCCGTTGGGGTCGAAGACGGCGCTGCCGGCCAGATGGGAGACGAAGACCCGGGGAGTCACGACCGCCATGCCGAGCGCCGCCCTTCTCCCGTTCAGCCCGAAATAAGGCATCAATCCGGGTTCAGGCTAACGCGCCCCGGTCCGTGCCGCCCCGGTGAAAGCAGCCGTAGGGTGACCGCCCCGCACCCGCCGACGACCCGGCGCGGCCCAGGTACGCTGCCGTAGCTGTCGAGGTCACCCGCATCAGGAGGCAGAGCCGACGTGAGCGCAATCCCCCCGGGGTCCGGCCCCCGACCCCTGCCCGGAACCCGACGTACGGGACGGGCTCCGCTTGTGGGGGTGGCCTGCGCGGCACTGGCCGTGGCGCTGACGGGCTGCGGCGAAAAGGAGGACCCGGACGCCGGTACCAACGGCATGGGGAAACTGCCCGCCGCGAAGATCGAGGCCAAGGCGCGGGCCGCGGCCGATCGCGCCGAGACCGTGCACCTCTCCGGCAACGTCGTCGGCCAGGGGCGCACCTACAAGCTCGACATGAGCCTGGCGAAGGACGGCGCCAAGGGCGAGCTGACCACGAAGGCGGCCGCCTTCCAGCTGCTGCGGATCGGCGACGCGCTCTATCTGAAGGCGGACGCGGACTTCTGGACCGGTGAGAAGAGCGGCAAGTCCGGCGCGCTCGACCAGGGGGCGGCGAACAAACTCGGCGGCAAGTACGTGAAGGTGCCCGCCAAGGACCCGGTCTACCAGCGCTTCAGCGGCTTCACCGACAAGGACACGCTGCTCGCCGGGCTGCTCGGCCTGCACGGCAAGCTGACCGCCGGTGACCGCGGCGACCTCGACGGGGTCCGCACCATCCGGGTCTCGGCCGGCGCGGGCTCCGGCGTGGACGTCTCGCTGGAGGGCACCCCCTACCCGCTGCGGCTGCACCGGGCCGGCGACGCGGGCGTGGTGAAGATGGACCAGTGGGGCAAGCCCGTGGATCTCAAGGCCCCGGACAAGGACCAGGTCGTGGACTACGGCACGCAGATCTCCGGCTCGGGCCGGTAGCGGAGCGGCCGGTAACGGGGCGACCGGTCACGGGACCGTCGGAAACGGGGCGGTCGGTCACGGGACGGGACGCGCGCGGGGCCAACCGGCACCCCGGTCCCGCCCTCAGCCCTTGCGCCCCCGCCGCAGCAGCTTCGGCAGCGCGGCCGGGACGGGCCGCCGGGTGATCGCCGAGGTGGCCAGGGGCGGTGCGGCGTGCGATTCCTCCGGCATCCGCCCGGGGCGCTGAGCGGCCTCCCCGGCCGGCTCCAGCCGCAGGACCCGGCACTCGCGCGCCCAGCGCTCGGTGAGGGTGTCCGCGTCCGGCGCGTTCAGCCGCTTGCCCTTGAGCTCGTCGACCGCGGCCCGCCAGGCTTCGCTCTCCGGTGCCAGCTCGACGACGCCGGCCTGCCAGGCGACCAGCCGGCCGCCCTTGTCCTTGCTGCGCACGGTGACCGTCGCGGTCCCGCCGTCGGTCAGCCCGAGGCCGTCCAGCGGCTGCTCGCCGGGGCCGTCCCCGACGAGGCAGGCGGCTCCGTCGAGCCACAGATGCCACAGCGCACGGGACGGGCCCGCCGTCCCCCGTACCCAGATGAGGCCGGACTTCTTCGTGGCCTCTTCGATGAGCGCCCGATCGTGCAGGGCCTGCGACACGGTCTCCGTCATACGGCTCAGCCTAATCGCCCCGGCCCGGGTCGGCCGGGGCCGCCCGGCCGCTGAGATGCGGGGACGCGCCGGGCACCCCGTCGGCGGGCGCCCGGCGACGGATTCACAGCCAGCCGTTGCGCTTGAACCCGCGGTGGATGCCGAAGCAGATGGCGACCGTCGCCATCAGCACGGCCGGATAGCCGAACTTCCAGTGGAGCTCCGGCATGTAGTCGAAGTTCATGCCGTAGATCCCGGCGATCATCGTCGGCACGGCGAAGATCGCCGCCCAGGCCGTGATCTTGCGCATGTCCTCGTTCTGCGCGACGGCGGCCTGCGCGAGGTTGGCCTGCAGGATGGAGTTGAGCAGATCGTCGAAGGACAGCACCTGCTCGTTGACCCGCGCCAGGTGGTCGGCCACGTCCCGGAAGTACTTCTGGATGTCGGAGTCCACCAGCCGCATCGGCCGCTCGCTCAGCAGCTGCATCGGCCGCAGCAGCGGCGACACCGCCCGCTTGAACTCCAGTACCTCACGCTTGAGTTGGTAGATCCGCCCGGCGTCGCCGCCCTTGGGGGAGCCCTTGCCGTTGGACCCGGAGCTGAAGACGTCGATCTCCACCTCGTCGATGTCGTCCTGCACCGCGCCGGCCACCGCCATGTAGCCGTCCACGACCTGGTCGGCGATGGCGTGCAGCACCGCGGACGGCCCCTTGGCCAGCAGCTCCGGGTCGTCCTGGAGCCGGTGCCGCAGCGCGCGCAGCGAGCCCTGCCCGCCGTGCCGCACCGTCACGATGAAGTCCCGGCCGGTGAAGCACATCACCTCGCCGGTCTCCACCACCTCGCTGGTCGCGGTCAGCTCGGCGTGCTCGACGTAGTGGACCGTCTTGAAGACGGTGAACAGCGTCTCGTCGTAGCGCTCCAGCTTGGGCCGCTGGTGGGCGTGCACGGCGTCCTCGACGGCGAGCGGGTGCAGCCCGAACTCCTGGGCGATACCGGCGAATTCGGCCTCGGTCGGCTCATGCAGCCCGATCCAGGCGAAGCCGCCCTCGGCCCGGACGCCGGCCATCGCCTCCGCCGGGGTGACGTGCTCGCTCACCCGGCGGCCCTCGCGGTAGACACCGCAGTCGACGATGGCGCTGTTGGGGCACGCCGGGGCGGAGGTGGTGTAGCCGTACGAGGGGTCGTCGCGCCGCCGGGAGGGGCGGACGGCGGCGCGCAGGTCGCGGATCATCGACATGGGCAGGCTCCTTCACGGGCCGGCCGTCAGCGCGGGCGCGGGGGGCAACGCTGCCCGGAACGTGGACGTACGAGGCGTCATCGGCTGTACGTCCGCAAAGCGGGCGGCGCTCCGTGCGGGGGCACTGACGGCAGTTCGCAGAAAACACGGAACAAAGAGTCGAAGGCGCTCTTCCGTCATCTACTTCCGGCGCAAAGGTGCTTCCCTGGTTTCACCGCTGAGCGGCTGGGTACGGAAGCTCTCGGATCAGGAGATTCGCTGCGCGAGCGGGATGACGGGAGAACTATCGGTACTGCACGGTCGACTCGGATCCACCGCAGCCCCACCTCCTCCGGCCGGTCCCCGTTGGGGGACGACGTCATTCCCTGACCAGACGGCAAGGCTATCAGCCGCCTGACGCGTTACGGTGCCGCTTTGCCCGTTCCATACGAAGAACGGGGCCGCCGCACAGCAGCCCGCCGAGGGGTGACGGCCGACCACGTGGCCCGCCGTATGCTCGCGCCATGTCTGACGTTCTTGAGCTGGTCGAGGCCCGGTTGCGGACAACCCTGGGCGAGCCGGACGCGCGCGCCGCCGTCACCTTTCTCGGCACCGACCGTATCGAGGTCCTCCGCTTCGTGGACAACGGGGTGGTCCGTTACGCCACGCTGGGGATGTCCGCGCAGCCGATGGCCGACCCCACGGCCGTGCTGGCCGATCCGCTGCGCGGTCCGCGCGCCGAACTCGTGCTGTCGGTACGGGGCGGCCGCGCCGACACCGACAAGGTGCTCCGGCCGCTCGCCGTGCTCGCCGCTTCCCCGCAGGTCGAGGGGGTGGTCGTGGCGCCCGGCGCCTCGCTGGACGTGGGTGAACCGCTGTGGCCCGGCTCGGCGTTCACCTCGGTGCTGGTCGCCTCGCCCGGTGGTCTGGTCGAGGACCTGGAGCTGGACGAGCCGATGGAGCCGGTCCGTTTTCTGCCGCTGCTGCCGATGACGCCCAACGAGGCGGCCTGGAAGCGGGTGCACGGCGCCGAGGCCCTGGAGAAGCGCTGGCTGGAGCACGGCACGGATCTGCGCGACCCGCTGCGCACCGGCGTTCCGCTCGACTGACCCGCAGGACGCCGGACGGCGACGCGCCCCGCCGGTCCTCTCTCCGAGGGCCGACGGGGCGTCAGTGTTCCTACGGGGCCGCGGCGTGGTGTGCCTCACCCGGCGAGGGCGGTGACCCCGTCCTCCTCCGTCGTCTGCCGCGGCGCCCGCTCCCCGGCCTCGGTGGTCAGCGCGCGGCGGCGGACGGCGACGATGCCGGCGCCGGTCACCGCCGCGACGGCCGCGACCACGAAGGGGACGTGGACATCGGTCCACTCCTCGATCCTGGGCGCGAGGAACGGCGCGGCCGCCGCCGCGAACCAGCGCACGAAGTTGTAACCGGCGCTCGCCACCGGACGTGGCACGTCCGAGACGCCCAGCGCCAGTTCCGTGAAGACGGTGTTGTTCAGGCCGATGAGGGCGCCGGACAGAACGGTGCAGACGACGGCGGTGGTGTGATGGCCGTAACCCAGCACGACCAGATCGGCGGCGAGCAGCAGCAGCGAGGCGCACAGCACCTTCAGCGAGCCGAAGCGGCGCTGGAGCCGGGGCGCCACGATCACCGAGAACACCGCGAGCAGCACACCCCAGGCGAAGAAGACACCGCCCGACTTGTAGGGCGACATGTTCAGCACGAACGGGGTGAAGGCCAGCACCGTGAAGAACGCGTAGTTGTAGAAGAACGCGGAGACGGCGGTGGTGGCCAGCCCGCCGTGGCCGAGCGCCCTGACCGGGGCGAGCAGCGAGGTCCTGGCGGCCGGCTTCGGCTGCTCCTGGAGGAAGACCGTGATGGCGACGAACCCGACGGCCATCAGGACGGCGGTGCCGAAGAACGGGTAGCGCCACTTCATGTCGCCGAGGGCCGCGCCCAGCAGCGGGCCGCAGGCCATCCCGAGCCCCAGCGCGGACTCGTACAGCAGGATCGCCGCGCTGCTCCCGCCGGCCGCCGCGCCCACGATGACCGCCAACGCCGTCGAGACGAACAGGGCGTTGCCCAGGCCCCAGCCCGCCCGGAACCCGACCAGTTCGCCGACCGACCCCGACATGCCGGAGAGCGCCGCGAACACCACCACCAGCGCCAGCCCGGCCAGCAGCGTCCTGCGGCCGCCGATCCGGCTGGAGACGAAGCCGGTGACCAGCATCGCGACGGCGGTGATCAGGAAGTACGAGGTGAAGAGGAGCGAGACCTGGCTGTTGGTGGCGTGCAGTCCGCGGGCGATCGACGGGAGGATCGGGTCGACGAGGCCGATGCCCATGAAGGCCACGACCGAGGCGCCCGCCGTGGCCCATACGGCCATCGGCTGGCGGAGCAGGGAGGTGCCGCCCTCCTCGAACGGATCGTCCGCGCCGCCGTGGCCGCCGCTCTTCGTGCCGCTCATGCTGCCGTTCCCCTTCCGTTGCCGGTTGCGTATCCCTGGTCCGTGGCGGCGCCGGTACCGCCGCCGAGATCGTTGACGTTTACACACAATAAGTTAGGCAACCTAAAGAATGCAAGCTGCAACTAGTTTTTCGGCGGGACGCGTGGAGTGCGGGAAGGCGTCAATTGGGCGGCGGCGCAAGTGATTCGGGGCGCACCGGTCGGGTGATCGTCCTTGACGCGGCGGCGGGGCTGGAGGACCGTTGGTCCTTATGAGGGGCGAACCCAGTTGCCCGAAGTGCGGAGGCCGGGTGAGGGCGCCCGGTCTCTTCTCCGACACCTGGCAGTGCGCCCTGCACGGCACCGTGCATCCGCTCCAGCCGGTCGTCCCGCCGAGCGTCGAGGCGCTCGGCGTCGTCGTGCACCGCGCGCAGGTGCCCGTATGGATGCCCTGGCCGCTGCCGGTCGGCTGGCTGTTCACCGGGGTGGCCTGCGCGGGCGACGAGCGCAGCGGCGGCCGGGCGACCGCGGTGGCCTGTACCGGCCCCGGTCCGCTCGGCGGCCCCGGCGAACTGCTGCTGATCGCCGAGGAACTGGGCGTCGGACTCGGCGCGCGCTACGCCGGTATCGACGGCCCGGACCCCGGCGCCCATATCGACGTCGGCAAGCATCCGCGCGCCAAGGTGCTCGCCGCCGGCCGCCCGACCCCGCTGTGGCACCTGGAGGACGCGCCCCCGGACCGCGCGGTCTTCGCGGGCGAGGCGCGCGGGCTGTGGCTCTGGGCGATCGCCTGGCCCGAGGCGTCGGGGCTGCTGATGTACGACGAGCTGGTGCTGACCGATCTGCGGGAGGCCGGCGCCGAGGTGGACCTGCTGCCGTGCGGCGCGCTCTCGCCGCGGATCCTGGGCTGATCCGCGGGCGGCCGGTGCCGGGCCCGGCGGGGACGGGCGGTATCCGGCCGCCCGGTATCCTTCTGGGGTCCCCTTACGCTGTACTCACCTCGGTGTGCGCCCGGGGCCCGTCCGCTGTCCGATCCGCAAGAGTCTGGAGTCCGCGTCGTGCGTATCGATCTGCACACCCACTCCACGGCCTCGGACGGTACGGACACCCCCGCCGAGCTGGTGCGCAACGCCGCGGCCGCCGGTCTGGACGTCGTCGCGCTGACCGACCACGACACCGTCGGCGGCCACGCCGAGGCGCGGGCGGCGCTGCCCGCCGGACTGACGCTGGTCACCGGCGCCGAACTCTCCTGCCGGATCGGCGGGGTGAGCCTCCATGTGCTCGCCTACCTCTTCGACCCCGAGGAGCCGGAGCTCGCCCGCGAGCGGGAGCTGGTGCGCGACGACCGGGTGCCGCGGGCCCAGGGCATGGTCGCCAAGCTGCGGGACCTCGGTGTGCCCCTCACCTGGGAGCAGGTCGCCCGGATCGCCGGGGACGGCGCCGTGGGACGGCCGCACATCGCCACCGCCCTGGTCGACCTGGGCGTGGTCCCCACCGTCTCCGACGCGTTCTCCACCGAGTGGCTGGCCAACGACGGCCGGGCGTACGTGCAGAAGCACGAGCTCGATCCGTTCGACGCGATCCGGCTGGTCAAGGCGGCCGGCGGGGTCACCGTCTTCGCGCATCCGCTGGCCGTCAAGCGCGGCAGCTGCGTACCGGAGAGCGTGATCGCCGAACTCGCCGCGGCCGGCCTCGACGGCATCGAGGCCGACCACATGGACCACGACGCCCCGACCCGCGCCCGGCTGCGCGCCATGGCCGCCGACCTCGGCCTGCTGGCCACCGGCTCCAGTGACTACCACGGCAGCCGCAAGACCTGCCGCCTCGGCGAATACACCACCGACCCCGAGATCTACGGCGAGATCGTGCGCCGTGCGACCGGCGCCTTCCCCGTACCCGGCACCGGCGGCTGAGCCCGCCGCGGCCGACTGCCGCACCACGCGCGCCGGTTCGCCGGACCGTCGCCCCACCGGGTGCCGTTCCCGTCCGGGCGCGGTGCGCACCGCGCGCAGTCCCCTCGCCCCTCTCCTTACGGGCCCGCGCCCGCCGCGCCGGTCCGTGGCTCGTCCTGTACCACCTCTCGCAAGGCCTTCACCGTGTTCGACATCGCCGTCTTCAGTACGCTCTTCGTCACCCTCTTCGTGATCATGGACCCGCCGGGCATCACCCCGATCTTCCTGGCCCTCACCTCCGGCCGCCCGGCCAAGGTGCAGCGCCGGATGGCCTGGCAGGCGGCCGCCGTCGCCTTCGGCGTCATCGCCCTCTTCGGCCTCTTCGGCCGGCAGATCCTGGGGCGGCTGCACATCTCCACGCCCGCGCTGATGATCGCGGGCGGTCTGCTGCTCCTGCTGGTCGCGCTGGACCTGCTGACCGGGAAGTCGGAGGAGCCGACCCAGACCAAGGACGTCAATGTGGCGCTGGTGCCGCTGGGGATGCCGCTGCTGGCCGGGCCCGGCGCGATCGTGTCGGTGATCCTCGCGGTGCAGCACGCACACGGAGTGGCCGCGCAGATCTCCGTCTGGGCGGCGATCGCGGCGATCCATGTGGTGCTGTATCTGGTGATGCGGTTCTCGCTGGTGATCATCCGCGTGATCAAGGACGGGGGAGTGGTCCTGGTCACGCGGCTGGCGGGCATGATGCTCTCCGCGCTCGCCGTGCAGCAGATCATCAACGGCGTGCTGCAGGTGATCCAGTCGGCGTCCTGACGCCGGCACCCTGCCCCGGAACGCCCGGCGCCCCCGTACGGACTGTGCGTACGGGGGCGCTCGTGGGCGGCGGCCGGTCGCGGCCGGCCGCCGGAATCATCGCGTCATCGGGCGGCGGAATCGGAAACTAACGGACGGCGGTGTCGGCCGGGCGGATATAGATGCGCTGGCCCGTCGAGGCGGCCTGCTGCACGATCCGGTTGACGGAGGCGGCGTCCACGACGGTGCTGTCCACGGCGGTGCCGTCGACATCGTCCAGGCGCATGATCTCGAAGCGCAACGGCTTCTCCCTTCGTCTGATCCTCCTGCGGAGAACTCTTGGGCAGGGAGTGCCCGGCGTCGCTGCCGGGCGCTCCGTACTGGTAGAACACCCTGCCCGGAGGAATCATTCCCTACGCTAAAGAAAAATTTCGACGGTCTAAGTACGTCTGGCCGAGAACGGTTGTGCCCGCAGAGTGACCGCCCGGACAATGGGTCCGGTATGAATGACGTCCAGCCCACGGGCCCCACCGACCTCAGCGCGCTCGCCGTCGGCATCGAGCGCACCAATGAGCTGCTCACCCGGGTACTCGCCGAGGTCGCCACCACCCCGTCCACCCACGCCGCCTTCGTGGACGCGGGATATGTCTACGCCGCGGCCGGCCGGCTGGTCGCCGGCACGGAGGACCGCAAGGCCTTCGACCTGGACGCGGAAGGGCTTATCGAGGCATTCATCGACAAGGCGCGGATGATCTTCCCGGACAGCCGGCTGCTGCGCGTCTACTGGTACGACGGCGCCCGCCGCCGGATCCACACCCAGGAGCAGCAGCGGATCGCCGAGCTGCCCGACGTCAAGGTCCGGCTCGGCAACCTCAACGCCAACAACCAGCAGAAGGGCGTCGACTCCCTGATCCGCTCCGACCTGGAGTCGCTGGCCCGGCACCGCGCGATCAGCGACGCGGTGCTGATCGGCGGCGACGAGGACCTGGTCTCCGCGGTGGAGGCGGCCCAGGGCTACGGCGCCCGGGTGCACCTGTGGGGCATCGAGGCCGCCGGCGGCCGCAACCAGGCCGAGCCGCTGCTGTGGGAGGTCGACAGTGCGCGCACCTTCGACCTGGAGTTCTGCAAGCCGTACGTCACCCGGCGGGCCGGTGCCGAATACGCCGAGCAGACGGCGGGCGAGGGCCCGGCGCCCAGCCGCGAGGACGTCCGCTTCGTCGGCGCACAGGTCGCCGCCCAGTGGCTGTCGGAGCGCGGCCGCGAGTGGATGGCCGGGCTGCTCCCCGGTCATCCCTATCTGCCCGGCGCCGTCGACCAGGAGCTGCTGACCGCGTCGGAGGCCCTGCTGCGGCACTCCCTGCGCGGCCACGCCGATCTGCGCCGGGTGCTGCGCGACGGCTTCTGGGATCACGTCCAGGCGCAGTACTAGGGGGCCAGGGACGGGGCCGGACCCCGACGGAGTCCGGCCCCCAGGGGGCGGCCCGGGATCAGGCCCGTGCCAGCAGCTCCGCGAGGCGGTCGAAGAAGCCCGACCAGCCCGCCTCCGCCTGGCGGTACTGCTCGGAGGTGAGATTGCCGCCGATCTGGCGGAAGGCCATCTCCGTACGGTTCCCGGCCTCGGTCAGGGTGACCCGGACGATCTCGCCCTCGATGCCGTCCGGCGCGGACGCGTCCTTGAGCGTGAACTCCAGCCGCTCCGGAGGCGCCACCTCACGGTAGACACCCGAGAACGGCAGTTCGCCGCCGTCCGGGGTCTGCATCACCAGGCTCCAGATGCCGCCCGGCCGGGGGTCCATCGTCATCCGCTCGACCGGCACCGCCAGCTCCCCGCCGAACCAGTACCCGAAGTGCTCGGGCCGCGTCCACGCCTCGAAGACCAGCTCACGGCGGGCGTCGAAGGTCCGGGTGAGCGCGATGCCGTGCGGGCCGTCTTCGAAGCCGGCCCGGGGATTCGCCGGATTCTCGGTCATGGGGGAGCCCTTCGTACGAAGCCGGTGCGGACCGGGCGCCGGTGCCGGCCCGCCTGTGTCGATGCTCGCCGAACCGCCGGGCGCTGTCCTGGCGACACCGCCCGCTCGGCCCACCCGGCGCGGCGCTCAGCCCACCCCGCTCCAGAACCCGGCCAGTGCCTCGGCCGTCTTCTCCGGACGCTCGGCGTTGGGGGAGTGCTCGGCGCCCTCGATGACGGTGCGCCGGGCGGACAGCCGCCGGGCCATCTCGTCCATCCAGGCCACCGGCCAGGCGTAGTCGACGGCGCCGGAGACGACATGGGTGGCCAGCCCCGTACGGGCCAGCTCCGCCACCCGGTCGGGCTCCGTCAGCATCTGCCGGCCGGTCGCGATCAGCTGCTCGGGCACGGTGTTCAGCCAACGGCGGTGCAGAAACGCGCCGATCTCCGGCGGCGTCGCGGCGTCCGCCGCCTCCGGCGGATCGAGTTCGCGCATCGCCCGCCAGACGCTCTCCATGTCGAGGGCGCCGAGCGCCTCGATCAGCATCCGCACCCGGGCCTGCTGGGACGCCGCGATGGCGGCGGGCCCGGAGCTGAGCACGGTGAGCGAACGGAACGGGGCCGCGTCCAGCAGCACGGCGGCCCGGGTGATCAGCCCGCCCAGGGAGTGCCCCAGCAGATGGACCGGCCCACCGTCCGGCTCCTGCAGGGCCCGCGCCTGCGCCAGCACATCGAGCGCCAACTCCCTTTGCGCGTACGCCTGTTCCTCGCGCGGTCCCGGGGACTCGTGCTGGCCGCGGCCGTCCACCGCGACCGCCCGGAACCCGGCCGCGACGAGCGGCGCCAGCAAGGCGACGAAGTCCTCCTTGCTGCCGGTGAATCCGGGCACCAACAGGGCGGTCCCGATCGGCGCGGCCTCGGGCCGGGCGTCCTGCACGGCGAACGAGCCGCGCTCGGTGTCGAGTCGGTACGCACGGGCGCACGGGGGCAGTGTGAGGGTGGGCGGCCTGCTCATGAGCCGAGGTTATCCGGGCCGGCGGGCAAAACGGGGCCGGGACGCCGACGACCCGGCGCCCGCGCGGTGCGGGGCCGGGTCGTCTGTGCCGGGTCGGTCCGGCGCGGACCGGGACGGTCAGCTCTCGGAAGCCGCCTCGGCCACCGGGGCCTTGGCGCGGCTGCGGCGGCGCACCGGCTTGGCCTCGCCGCCTTCCGCCGCCTCGGCGGCCTTGGCGGCAGCCGTCTTCCGGGTCCGCTTCGGCTTGGCCGGGGCGTCCTCGGCGACGGGCGCCTCCGCCGTGGCCTTCGCGGCCGCGGCCTTCCGGGTGCGCTTGGGCTTGGCCGGTGCGGCCTCGGTGCCTTCAGCGGTGTCGACCGCGGCCTCGGCGGCCTTGGCGGCAGCCGTCTTCCGCGTCCGCTTGGGCTTGGCCGGTGCGGCGTCGGTGGCCTCGGCGGTGTCGACCGCGGCCTCGGCGGCCTTGGCGGCGGCCGACTTCCGGGTGCGCTTGGGCTTGGCCGGTGCCGCCACGGCGCCGTCAGCGGCCTCGGTCACGGTCTCCGTCACCACGGCCGGTGCCGTCTCCGCGGCGGCCTTCGCGGCGCTGCGGCTACGGCGGCGCGGCTTGGCCGGCGCCTCGACGGGCTCCGTCACGGCCTCGGCCTCGGCCGCGGCGCGCTCCGCCGCGATCGCCCGCGCGGCGACCTCGACGGTCTGGAAGCTCGTGGTGTCCACCGGGCGGGCGACGCGGGCACGGCGGCGCGGCGCGGCGGGTGCGGCCGGCGCCTCGGCCACGACGGTGGTCGGCTTGGTCACCTCGGCGGCCTGGGTGGCCACCGGGGCCTTGGTCGCCACGGCGGCGGCCTTGGTCGCCACGGCGGCGGCCTCGGGCACCTCGGTGGTGGCCTCGGCGGCCGGCGCCGTCACGGCACCGGACTGGCCCGAGCGGGTACGCCGGCGCCGGCGCGGCTGCCGCGGCCCGGCGGTCTCCGCGCTCTGCGTGTCCTGCGCGCTCCCGGCGGCGGCGGGCGACCCGGTGGTCTGCGCCGTGGCACCGGCCGGGCCGTCCAGCGCGGAGCCACCGCGGGTACGGCGGCGCTGGCGCGGCGTACGGGTACGCGCGGGGCGCGACTCCTCGGTGGCCGGGCCCCGGCGGGAACCGCGGCCCCGGCCGCCGGTCTCGCCCAGGTCCTCGACCTCTTCCGCGGCCAGCCCGGCCCGGGTGCGCTCGGCGCGCGGCAGCACGCCCTTGGTGCCCTCGGGGATGTTGAGCTGCGCGTACAGGTGCGGCGAGGTGGAGTAGGTCTCCTCCGGCTCGTCGAACGGCAGGTCCAGCGCCTTGTTGATCAGCTTCCAGCGCGGGATGTCGTCCCAGTCGACGAGGGTGACCGCGGTGCCCTTGGCGCCCGCCCGGCCCGTACGGCCGATGCGGTGCAGGTAGGTCTTCTCGTCCTCGGGCGACTGGTAGTTGACGACATGGGTCACGCCCTCGACGTCGATACCGCGGGCGGCGACGTCGGTGCAGACCAGGACGTCGACCTTGCCGTTGCGGAAGGCGCGCAGCGCCTGCTCACGGGCGCCCTGGCCGAGGTCGCCGTGCACCGCGCCGGACGCGAAACCGCGCCGGGAGAGCTGGTCGGCGATGTCGGCGGCGGTCCGCTTCGTCCGGCAGAACAGCATCGCCAGGCCCCGGCCCTCGGCCTGCAGTATGCGCGCGACCAGCTCCGGCTTGTCCATGGAGTGCGCGCGGAAGACGTGCTGGGTGATGTTGGCGACCGTCGCGCCCTCGTCGTCCGGCGCGGTGGCGCGGATGTGCGTGGGCTGCGACATGTAACGGCGGGCCAGCGAGATGACCTGGCCGGGCATGGTCGCGGAGAACAGCATGGTCTGCCGCTTGACCGGCAGCAGCTGGATGATCTTCTCGACGTCGGGCAGGAAGCCCAGGTCGAGCATCTCGTCGGCCTCGTCCAGCACGAGGGTGCGCACCTGCGAGAGGTCGAGCTTCTTCTGGCCCGCGAGGTCCAGCAGCCGGCCGGGCGTGCCGACGATCACGTCGACGCCCTTCTTCAGCGCCTCGACCTGCGGCTCGTACGCCCGGCCGCCGTAAATGGCCAGCACCCGGACATTGCGCACCTTGCCGGCGGTGAGCAGGTCATTGGTGACCTGCTGGCACAGCTCGCGGGTGGGCACGACCACGAGGGCCTGCGGCGCCTCGGTCAGCTGCTCGGGCCGGGAGCGGCCCGCCTCGACGTCCGCGGGGACCGTGACGCGCTCGATGAGCGGCAGGCCGAAGCCCAGGGTCTTGCCCGTGCCGGTCTTGGCCTGGCCGATGACGTCGCTGCCGGAGAGGGCGACGGGGAGCGTCAGCTCCTGGATGGGAAAGGGGGAGATGATGCCGACGGCTTCCAGCGCCTCGGCCGTCTCGGGGAAAATCCCGAGGTCTCGGAACGTAGACAGAATCTTGCCTCTTCTGTGAGACGCGGCGTGAGGCGGCGAAGGGGGTCGTACCGCACCTTCGTACGGAGTTCGTACGGGCCGGCCGGAAGGGGCCGGTGGGGCGGGACCACTGCCAACGCTCAGGCACTCCAGCCGCGAGCGGTGTCCCTCTTGCCGTGCGCAGATCTGCTGCGCGCCGCAAAGAGAGGGCGGTCGGTTTGGAGCCGATCGGGCCACCGACCGGGCATCCGCTTCGTGGAACGACCCACCGATACTCGGCAGGTCCAATACCACTCTACCCCGGATAGGGCGCACCTATCCGAAGGCTTGTATGAGTGAGGAATACATCACGCCCGGTCCGGGGCCCGGCCGCCGCCTACGACCGTCGTTCGTACGAGGGAACGGCAGTGGCTGACCAGGGCCTTCCCCGAGCCGCCGAGCGGGCTATTGTGCCGGTCATGGGAACGCCTGACAACGCCGCTGCTGACGCACAAGAACACACCGGGATCGCCGCCCAGGACTGGGCGCAGGCATCCACCGACCCGCAGTACCGGGCCGCCGTGATCGATCTGCTCGGCGCGCTCGCCTACGGCGAGCTGTCCGCCTTCGAGCGCCTGGCGGAGGACGCCAAGCTCGCCCCGACGATGGACGACAAGGCCGAACTGGCCAAGATGGCCTCGGCCGAGTTCCACCACTTCGAGCGGCTGCGGGAGCGGCTCGCGCAGATCGAGGCGGAGCCGAACGAGGCGATGGAGCCGTTCGCCGCCGCCCTGGACGAGTTCCACCGGCAGACCGCGCCGTCGGACTGGCTGGAAGGCCTGGTCAAGGCCTATGTCGGCGACTCGATCGCCAGTGACTTCTACCGCGAGGTCGCGGCCCGGCTGGACTCCGACACCCGGGACCTCGTGCTGGCCGTGCTGGACGACACCGGGCACGCGTCGTTCGCCGTGGAGAAGGTGCGCGCGGCCATCGAGGCCGAGCCGCGGGTCGGCGGGCGACTGGCGCTGTGGGCGCGCCGGCTGATGGGCGAGGCGCTCTCGCAGGCGCAGCGGGTGGTCGCGGACCGCGACGCGCTCTCCACGATGCTGGTGGGCGGGGTCGCCGACGGCTTCGACCTGGCGGAGGTGGGCCGGATGTTCTCGCGGATCACCGAGGCGCACACCAAGCGGATGGCGGCGCTGGGGCTCGCGGCCTGACCTCTCCGGCGGGGTGCCGGGCGGTTCAGGCCGTCCGGTGCCCCTTCAGCGCCGCGGCCGGCCGCCGAAGGCGCCGGTGCGGCGGGCGCAGCAGGACCGACAGCAGCGCCGCCCCCACGGCGACCGAGGCGACCATCACCTGCACGGGATACCCGGGGCCGAGGATCGCGCGGGTCAGCACCGCGCCGAGCAGCGCCGCGACCGGGCCGGTCGCGAGCGTGAGGCTGCGCGAGGGGAATCGGTCGGGCAGCCATCGCGTCGCGGACAGGGCGATGGCAAAGCCGATGAGCAGGGCACCGAGCGCTTCCCAGATCATGCTGTTCCCTCCCGCGTGCTGCACGCCGATCGGACGAACTGGCCGGTCACAGGCGGTCGTACCCAAGGGGTACCGGCAGCAACCCTCGTCGCGCAGGTCCGCTGCCTGATCAGCCCATCCGGACCGACTCGAACGGCCTGATCTGCGCAAACGCGCGGACCGCGCCGGAATCGGGCGCCCGACGATACCGGGAACGACGCGGAAGGGCGGCGGCCCGGAGAGGACATCCTCCGGGCCGCCGCCCTTGTCGCTTCGCGGGGCACCACAGCGGGCGCCCGCTGATCAGAGCGCGCCGAACCCGACCTTGCGGGCGGTCGGCTCGCCGATCTCCACATAGGCCAGCCGGTCCGAGGGGACCAGAATCTTGCGACCGTGGTCGTCCACCAGGCTCAGCAGCTGAGACTTGCCGCCCAGCGCGTCGGACACGGCGCTCTCGACCTCTTCGGCAGACTGCCCGCTCTCCAGAATGATCTCGCGGGGCGCGTGCTGCACGCCGATCTTGACCTCCACGGCTTTTGTCCCTCCGACGGTCTGGGGGTCCCCAGCCTCAGCTGGGGGAGGATGCGCGGCCATCCGCGCCGTACGCAGCACACATTAGCCCGGTACGGGGATGCACAGGACGCCATGGGCCACGCCCGCAGCGAACAGGGTCAGTGCGTGTCGCCGCCCTGGAGGGGGAAGCCGGCGATGCCCTTCCAGGCGAGCGACGTCAGCAGCTGCACCGCGGTGTCCCGCGGGACCTTGCTCTCCGAGGACAGCCAGTAGCGCGCCACCACCTGGGACACCCCGCCCAGGCCCACGGCCAGCAGCATCGACTCGTCCTGCGACAGCCCGGTGTCCTCGGCGATCACCGCGCTTATGGCCTCGGCGCACTGCAGCGACACCTTGTCCACCCGCTCGCGGACCGCCGGGTCGTTGGTGAGGTCCGACTCGAACACCAGCCGGAAGGCGCCGCCCGGGTCCTCCACGTACGCGAAGTAGGCGTCCATCGTCGCCGCGACCCGCTGCTTGTTGTCGGTCGTCGACTCCAGCGCGGTGCGCACCGACTGGAGCAGGGCCTCGCAGTGCTGGTCGAGCAGGGCGAGGTAGAGCTCCAGCTTGCCCGGGAAGTGCTGGTAGAGCACCGGCTTGCTGACGCCCGCCCGCTCGGCGATGTCGTCCATCGCGGCCGCGTGGTAGCCCTGCGCGACAAAGACTTCCTGCGCGGCGCCCAGAAGCTGGTTGCGCCGTGCTCGGCGTGGCAGGCGTGTGCCCCGCGGGCGCGCCGCCTCGGTCTGCTCGATGGCGCTCACGCTGCCTCCCAGAAGTAGTTCCGTTCGCGGCCCGTACAAGATGGTGCACCGCGCCCGCCATCGTACTTTTGGGTAACCCGGCTGTGCGCGGTCCGGGCCGAGAATTTATGCCCGGCCCGGGTGTTCGAAGCCGACATAACGCCCCAGGTCATCGGTATTCGTCTTCGTTGAGCTCCACCACGCGGGCCTGTTCGGCGCGGTCCGCCTCGTTCGCGGAGTCCGGGTCGGCGCCGCCCGGCCGCTCGTCGCGGTGCGGGGTCACGTCGGCGTACTGCTCCACCGCGTCCGCTTCGGGGGCTTCGACATCGAACTCGGTGGCGTCGCTCTCGTCCTCGAAAGTATCCGGGTCAGTCGGGTCGACGCGCATGGTGGCTCCCTTTCTCGCGTGCTCGCTTCGTCGGCTGGTGCCAGGCATGGCAGCAGGGGCCGGGGGCGGCTGCCCCCGACTACGAGCGTAGGAGAGTGGCCGCGGCAGCGCGATGCGGTGTGTGACCGCGGACACACGATCGGGGGCGTGATCGTCTCGTAACATCGACGCATGTCTTCGACCGAGTCGCCGGACACCGCGACCGCCGCCCTCCCGGTGCCCCCGGCCGGCTCCGGCCGGCCCGGCGCGGCGGAGACGGTGCGCACCGTGACCCTGCCGGGCCTGACGCTGACCATACGGGCCCCGGCCGGACCGCCCGCGGCGGAGCACGGCGACGGCAGAGGCCCCGGTGACGGGCGGGACCGCGAACCCGCGCTCTGCGTCCACGGTCTCGGCGGCTCCTCGCAGAACTGGTCGGACCTGATGCCGCTGCTCGCCGACCGGCTGGACGCCGAGGCGGTCGACCTGCCCGGCTTCGGGCTGTCCCCGCCCCCGGACGACGGCAACTACTCCGTCTCCGCGCAGGCCCGCGCGGTCATCCGCCATCTCGACGCGGCCGGGCGCGGCCCCGTCCACCTCATCGGCAACTCCATGGGCGGCGCGGCCGCCACCCGCGTCGCCGCGGTGCGCCCCGACCTCGTGCGCACCCTCACCCTGATCTCCCCGGCGCTGCCCGAACTGCGCCCGCAGCTCACGGCGGTGCCCACCGCGCTGCTCGCCGTACCCGGTATCGCCGGGCTGTTCGGCCGGCTCACCCATGACTGGACGCCCGAGCGCCGCACCCGCGAGGTGCTGGCGCTCTGTTACGGCGACCCCGGACGGGTCAGCCCGGAAGGGTTCAACGCCGCGGTCGACGAATACGCGCGACGGCTCGAACTCCCTTATTTCTGGGAGGTGATGGAGCGCTCCGCGCGCGGCCTGGTGAACGCCTACACGCTCGGCGGACAACATAATTTGTGGCGTCAGGCAGAGCGAGTGCTCGCCCCCACCCTTCTCGTCTACGGTGGGCGCGACCGCCTGGTCTCCTACCGGATGGCGCGGCGGGCGGCCGCGGCGTTCCGCGGTTCGCGACTGCTGACGCTGCCGGAGGCGGGGCATGTGGCGATGATGGAGTACCCGGAGGCAGTGGCGCGGGCGGTCCGCGACCTGCTCGACAGTGACGTGACCGATGTGACCGCTGATGCGGGCAGGAGCTGACACACCCCGTGGGACGCCATAGCCGCCGAGGCAGGCCGGAAACCGCAACGGACACCCCGGAGACCGCCGGTCCGCCCGGCAGCAATGCCCCGGGCGACGCCCCCGGGCCGGGCTCGGGCCGCCGCAGACGCGAGCCGTTCGAGGGCGACGTGGCGCGCGGCGGGCATCCCGAACAGCGTGAGCCGGGCGGCGGCTGGGGCGAGTTCCCCGGCACGCCGGCCTCCCCGGCGACGCCCGGCCGGGGCACGCCCCGCATTCCCCGCCCGCGCGCCGAGATGCCCGCCGGACCGCGGGTCACCGCACCGGGCAGCGGACCGGGGCCGCGGCGCGAGTACGTCGAGGCCTTCGACGCCGGGACGTACGGCGCGGCCGGCCCGGGCGACCCGGACGACGACGTGTTCCTGGCCGGCGCGCCCCGGAGGACGGCCGCGGCACCCCGACCGTACGGCCCCGGCGCGAACGGCGCGGCCCCCGGCGGCCGTTCCACCGGCCGGTCGGTCGTCTTCGACCGTGAAGAGACCGGCGCTCCGGCCCGGACGGCGGAATCCGGCGCGGACGGCGCGGGACCGGAAGGCCCCGGGGGCGAGGACGCGTACGAGGGCCATGACGCGGACGCCGAGGACCTGCGGTACGGCGCCAGGAAGGGCGGCATGGGCCGGACGTTCACCGGCGCGGCGGCCGCGGCGGTGACCACCGTGCTCGCCGTGGTCATCGCGGGCCAGGTCGCCGAACAGCACGACAAGGGCGGCGAACCGCAACTGCGCAGCGGGAGCGACCGTACCGACGGGACCGACGACGAGGCCTCCCGGTCGCACTCCAGGCCCACTCCGGACGCCAAGCCCGCCAGTTACGACGAGAAGATGAACCAGGTCTTCCCGCTGGACGCCCAGCTGGCCGCCACCGGGAAGTTCAAGCCGGTCGGCGGGGACGCCAAGGCGCCCGGCCGGGGCAAGGTGCTGCGCTACCGCGTCGACATGGAAGAGGGGCTGCCGCTGGACGGCGGGTTGTTCGCCGAGGCGGTGCACAAGACCCTCAACGACAGCCGGAGCTGGGCGCACGGCGGGAAGATGACCTTCCAGCGGGTGGCGTCCGGCGACGCCGATTTCGTGATCACGCTGGCGAGCCCGGCGACCACCGCCACGTGGTGCGCCAAGTCCAACCTCGACACCAGCGAGGACAACGTCTCCTGTGACTCCGCGGCGACCGAGCGGGTCATGATCAATGCCTACCGGTGGGCCCAGGGCGCCCGGACCTACGGCCAGGACAAGATGCACGCCTACCGGCAGATGCTGATCAACCACGAGGTCGGCCACCGGCTCGGGCACAACCACGAGATCTGCTCGCGCCAGGGCGCACCGGCCCCGGTGATGATGCAGCAGACCAAGTTCCTGACCACGGACGGTGTGACCTGCCGGCCCAACTCCTGGCCGTTCCCCACCCAGCGCTGAACGGGCCCGGCCCGATGCACGCATAGCGCGAAGAAACGCCCTCAGGGGTGGAAAGTTACGTGCTTTCACCCCTTCCGGTGGCGGGGTGGGACAAACTACCACGCGCCCCCCGCCCCAGTTGATAGAAGATTAC
>NZ_JBHYPE010000028.1:0-14842 GCF_042746015.1 Streptomyces sp. NPDC058773 | reverse complement strand
TCTCCCGCGTCCACAATGTGTTTTTTGTTTTGATGTTCTTCTTCGCCCCCTACGTGCGGTGCCGGGCTGTAAACGCCTCCCCCCCCCCCACCGGCCCCTTTGCATAGCTTCTTCCTGCAGGTGGCGGCCGTGCCGCCGGCACACCAGGGACGCCGACAGGGGAGGACGGGGGTGCGCTCATGCGTATTGGACTGCTCACCGAAGGTGGTTATCCGGATGCGTCCGGTGAGTCGCACACGTGGTGCGACCGGCTCGTACGCGGGCTGACCGGCCACGACTTCGAGGTCTACGCCCTGACCACCGACCCCGGCCGGGAAGACCGGCCCGGGACCGAACTGCCGGAACACGTACGCCTGGTACGCCGCGCCCCCCTGTGGGGCGACTCCCCCGTCGGGCACCGACGGGGAGCGGAGGAGCGCAGGGGCCGCACCGCCGGCCGCCGCGAACGGCGCCGTTTCGCCGAGCACTTCGGCGACCTCGTGACGGCCTTCGCCACGGTCCCCCCGGGCGGCGGACCGGCCGGGGACCCGCCGGACGCCCCCGGTGCACCGGGGGCCAGGAAGGCGGACCGTTTCGCCACCGGCCTCTACGGCCTCGCCGAACTCGCCCGGGACCACGGCGGGGTGCCCGCGATGCTGCGCTCCGAGGGCGCCGTCCGCATCCTGGAGACCGTCTGCCGCGGCCCCCGTGCACTGCCCGCGGCCCAGGGCGCGCAGGTCAACGACCTGCTGGCGGTCACCACCCGGCTCGAACCCGCGCTCCGCCCGCTCTCCTTGGACTGGTACGGCGACCGGCACACCCCGGGGCTCGGCGGCGTGGACCTCTGCCATGCCACCTCCGGCGGCGCGGCGGCCCTCCCCGGACTGCTGGCCCGGCGCTTCTTCGGCACCCCGCTCCTGGTCACCGAATACGGCGTGCGGCTGCGCGAGCACTATCTCGCCCGCGCCGCCGCCCCGTTGAGCGTGCCGGTGCGCGCGCTGCTCGCCGGTTTCCAGGGCGCGCTGGCCGCCGAGACCTATGACCGGGCCGCGCTGATCACCCCCGGCAACACTCACGCCCGGCGCTGGCAGGAGCGCTGCGGCGCCGACCGCGCCCGGCTGCGCACGGTCTACCCCGGCAGGGACGCCGCCCCCTTCGCCGCGGTCGCGGATGCCGCCGCGGACGACTCCAAGACGCTGGTGTGGGTCGGCACGGTGGAGCCCGCCAAGGACCTCATCGGGCTGCTGCACGCCTTCGCCGAGGTCCGCCGGGCCGAACCGGCGGCCACGCTGCGGATCATCGGCGGGCCCGGCAGCGACCCGCGGGCGCCGGGCTATCTCGCGCACTGCCGGGCCCTGGCCGCCCAGCTCTTCCCCGACGAGGCCGCCGACGCCCGCACCGTCGGCGAGAACCCGGTCAGCTTCGAGGAGATCGGCAGCCCCGGGGTGCCGGACCTGGCGGACGCCTATGCCTCCGGTGCGGTGGTGGTGCTCTCCAGCGTCATCGAGGGCTTCCCGCGCTCCCTGGTGGAGGCGATGTTCTGCGGCCGGGCCACGGTGTCGACCGACGCCGGCGCGGTCTGCGAGGTCATCGGCGGCACCGGTCTGGTCGTCCCGCCGCGCAATCCCCGCGCCCTGGCCGAGGCCTGCGCCGCGCTGCTCGGCGACCCGGACCGCCGGGCCCGGCTGGGCGCGGCGGCCCGGGCGCGGGCGCTGGAGCTGTTCACCGTCGAGCAGAACATCGCGGCATTTCGTGGCATCTACCTGGAGTTGATGTCGCACGCCCCGGCCCGCCCGGCCGGCTGCCGCACACCCGGCGGGCACGGGGTCCCGCGGCCCTTCGCCCGCCCCGCGGAGTCCCGTGTCCCCGGCCGCTGGGCCGCGACCGGCACCGCCACCCGGGCGGTCACCGCCCCGGCCCACCGGACACCGAGTTGGGCGGCGTCCGGAGCCGGGCGGCCCGCCGCGGTGCCGGCCGCCGCCGAGGGGCGCACGGAGACCGGGGGAGAGGCAGCGGTCCGGGACGTACGACCGGCCGTGGGACAGCAGGGCACGGCGAACGACCGGGTGTGGCCGGCGGGAGGGAGCGAGCAATGGTGACCAGTGTGCTGGACGTGATGTGTGCGATGGGTGTCGTAGGGGTGGCCCTGGTGACGGGCATGGCGGATGTGGCACACGGCGGGCGCCCCGGCGGGCCCGGCGGCCCCGGCAGTCCGGTCCGGGTGGCCCGGCGCACCCCGGACGGCCCCGGCCGTCCGCCCCGGCGCCGTACCGCGTACCTCCTGTCCGGTCCGGGCGGCGGCGCGCCGACCCGGGGGAGGGGGTACGGGGCATGACCACACCCGAAGGCGGCACCGCCCGCGCCGTGGAACCTCCGGGCGAAGCGCGCGCCGAAGAGGCCCCGCACACGGGCACCGCCGCCCGCCCCCTGCGCCACGGCCCCGCCGACCCCGTACGCACCCTGATGCACCACCACCAGGAGCTGTGCGCCCGCGCCGTCGACGCGCTGGAGATCGCCGCCGGCCTGGAGGCGCACGGGGTCACCGACCGCACGGCCGCACGCTTCCGGCACCGCGATGTCTTCTCGCTGGCCGAGGAGCTCTACGCCCGGGTGCCGCGCGCCGACCCGGCCGCCGCCCCCGAGGCCGGCCCCCCGCACCCGGCCGCCCCGGCCCGGCGCTCCCGCACCGTGTGCGCGGCACTGCACCTGCTCCCCGGCGCCGTCTGTGCCGTGGCCCTCGCCGCCGTCGCTTCGGTGAGCACCGCAACCCCCGCCGTACGTACCGGAGTCGGCGCCACCGGACTCGTCCTGCTCGCGCTCGCCGTGCGGCTCGGCGTACGGTCCGGGCCGCTGCGGCTGCGGCACGGCACCGGACCGCGCACCGCCGCCGTGTGGGCGGGCTGGACGGCCGGCTACGCGGTGTACGGGGACTGGCTGCTCGAACAGCTCCTGGCCGGTGGCCCCGATCTGCCGCACACCACACCCCGGGCCGCCGTCGCCCCCGCCGTGGCGCTCGCCCTCGCCCTGGCCCCCGCGGCCGGCTGCGCCCACTGGTTCACGGTGCGCGGACGCCGTGTGCTGGCCGCCAGCCGCGGACTCGAAGAACTCGCCGCCCGCGTAAGGCCGTTGCTGCTCGTCACCACCCTGCTCTTCCTGGGTGCGCTGGCGGCCCTGCTCCTCGGAACGGAAGCGGCCCTCGGAGGCGGCGTCCCGGTCACGCCGGGGGCGGCCACCGTGCTGGGGGGAGCGGCCGCCCTGGGGGTGCTGCTCTTCCTCGCCCGGCTGCTCGCCGTCCACGGCTTCCCCGAGGCGGCCGCCACCGGCCTGGCCTCGGCCGCCGCACTGGAAGCCGTCGCCCTGGCCCTGGTGCTGATCGCCCGGCTCCCCGGCCTGCCCCCGCTCGGCGCCCCGGTCGAGGCGCTGGCCACCACGGCGGGACCGGCCGCGGTACCCGCCGTGGCCTGCACCGCCGCCGCCCTCGGCCTCCTCGGATACGGCCTGCGGGCGCTCACCGGCGCCTGCGCGCACTGGCCCGCCCCCTCCGGACCGGCGGAGGCGCACCGGCCGTGACCCTCCGGACGATCACTGTCCCCCGCGACCCCGCACCCCCACACGGGCACCCCCACCACGCACCACCCCCGGGGCGGCACCCCGACACGGCCGCCCCGGTCCCTGCGCCGCGGACCGCCCCCACGTCGCCCCCGCCCCCAGGGCGGACACCGACCCCGCGGCCGGAGCCGACCCGCTTCCCTCGATCCGCCTTAGGAGCCCGACAGATGAACGTCCAGCCGACCACACGCCCCGCGCACCGGGGGGTCGCACGATGAGGGTGCTGCTCATCGGCGCCAACGGCTACCTGGGCCGCTATGTCGCCGACCGCCTGCTCGCCGACCCCGCCGTCCAGCTCACCGCCCTCGGGCGGGGCGACGACGCCGACGTCCGCTTTGATCTGGCCACCGGCAGCCCCGGGGCGCTCACCCGCTTCCTCGACGCGGTGCACCCCGGTGTCGTCGTCAACTGCGCCGGCGCCACCCGCGGCGGCGCCCGCGAGCTGACCCGGCACAACACCGTCGCGGTCGCCACCATCTGCGAATCGCTGCGGCGCAGCAGCTGCGGCGCCCGGCTCGTCCACCTGGGCTGCGCCTCCGAGTACGGCCCCTCCCAGCCCGGCTCCTCCACCGCCGAGGACGCGGTCCCGCGCCCCGGCGGCCCGTACGGCGTCAGCAAACTCGCCGCCACCGAACTGGTCCTGGGCTCCGGACTCGACGCCGTCGTGCTGCGGGTCTTCTCACCGGTCGGCCCCGGCACCCCGGCCGGCTCGCCGCTCGGCCGGCTCGCCGAGGCGATGCGCCGCGCCATGCAGTCCGGCGACAGCGAACTCAAGCTCGGCGGGCTCGGGGTGCAACGGGACTTCGTCGACGTCCGCGACGTGGCGCGGGCGGTGCACGCCGCCTCGCTGTCCGCCGCGCAGGGCGTCGTCAACATCGGGACCGGCCGCGCGGTACGGCTGCGGGAGGCCGCCTCCGTGCTCGCCCGGGTCGCCGGCTTCGGCGGCGCGCTGCACGAACTCGACTCCCCGCCCGCCCGGCTGGTCATCCCCGGTCCGTCCCCGGAACACCCGGCCGGTTCACCGCCCGCCACCTACCCCTACCCGGACGGCTGCGGCACCTGGCAGCAGGCGGACGTCCGCACCGCCCGCGACCGGCTCGGCTGGCGCCCCCGGATCGGGCTGGAGGAGTCCCTCGCCGACATCTGGATGGAGGCCGCGTGTCGCATCTGACCACCCCGGCCGGCGCCACCCGCGCCCCGACCAGGGCGCCGTCGCCCGTCATCGGCGTGCCGGGCTTCGCCCACCCGCTGCTGGCCCCGACCGAGTGGGCCGAACTGCTGCGCTGCGCGGGCGGGTCCGCACGGCACGGGGCGCCGGGGCACGGCGGCCGGGTCCCCCTGCGGGGCGGCGGGCCGGTGCACTGGGCGGTGCTCAATGTGTCCAACGGGCCCGGCGCCCGCCCCGATCCGCACTGTCTGCCGGCCGCCGCCCGGCTGCGTGAGACCGGTGTCCGCCTGTTGGGACACCTGGACCTGGGACGCGGTACCCGCCCGCTCGGCGAGCTGCTCGCCGACGCCCACCGCTACCTGGAGTGGTACCGCGCCGACGGCTTCTGGCTGGACCGCTGCCCCACGGAGCGGGCGCAGCTGTCCGCGACCCGGCGGCTGGCCGCCACCCTGCGGGCCCTGTGCGGCGACGGGCCGCTCGTCTTCGGGCACGGCGACCACCCCTACCCCGGCTACGCCGAGTCCGCCGACCAGCTCGTCACCTTCGCCGGCTCCTGGGCCGACTACCGCTGGTCCCAGGTGGCCGAGTGGACCGCCACCTACCCTCCGGAGCGCTTCTGCCACCTCGTCCACGGGGTGCCGCGGACCCATCTCGACGAGGCGCTGCGGATCGCCCGCTGGCAGGGCGCGGGCACCGTGTACTTCACCGACCGGCGGGCCGACGCCGCGGCCGGGGGCGGCGGGGACGCCTGGGCGTCACTGCCCGGCTACTGGGACGAATTCGTCTCGCGCATCGGAACGGGTGTCTCGGAATGAAGAAGGGCGTGGCAGTGTTACGGGGAGAGCAAGCTCCCCCACTCCCGGCTCGGCTCGGGCGGGGGGAACCCCATCAAGACCGACCAACGGAGTCCCCGTGTCGCTGCCACCCCTGGTCGAGCCCGCTTCCGAGCTCACCGTCGATGAGGTCCGCAGGTACTCCCGCCACCTGATCATCCCCGACGTCGGGATGGACGGGCAGAAGCGGCTGAAGAACGCCAAGGTGCTCTGTGTGGGCGCCGGTGGCCTGGGCTCGCCCGCGCTGATGTATCTGGCCGCGGCCGGTGTCGGCACCCTCGGCATCGTGGAGTTCGACGAGGTCGACGAGTCGAATCTGCAGCGCCAGATCATCCACAGCCAGGCGGACATCGGCCGCTCCAAGGCGGAGTCCGCCAAGGACACCGTCCTGGGCATCAACCCGCACGTCACGGTCAACCTGCACCTCGAGCGCCTGGACTCCACCAACGTGATGGAGCTCTTCGCGCAGTACGACCTGATCGTGGACGGCACCGACAACTTCGCCACCCGCTACCTGGTCAACGACGCCTGTGTGCTGCTGAACAAGCCGTACGTCTGGGGTTCGATCTACCGCTTCGACGGCCAGGCGTCGGTGTTCTGGAGCGAGCACGGCCCCTGCTACCGCTGCCTGTACCCGGAGCCCCCGCCGCCCGGCATGGTGCCCTCCTGCGCCGAGGGCGGCGTCCTCGGTGTGCTGTGCGCCTCCATCGGCTCCATCCAGGTCAACGAGGCCATCAAGCTGCTCGCCGGGATCGGCGACCCGCTCGTCGGCCGGCTGATGATCTACGACGCCCTGGAGATGACCTACCGTCAGGTCAAGGTCCGCAAGGACCCGGACTGCGCGATCTGCGGCGAGAACCCGACCGTCACCGAACTCATCGACTACGAGGCCTTCTGCGGCGTCGTGTCCGAGGAGGCCCAGGAGGCCGCGGCCGGCTCGACGATCACTCCCCGGCAGCTCAAGGAGTGGATCGACGAGGACGAGAAGATCGAGATCATCGACGTCCGCGAGCCGAACGAGTTCGAGATCGTCTCGATCCCCGGCGCCAAGCTGATCCCGAAGAACGAGTTCCTGATGGGCACCGCCCTCCAGGACCTCCCCCAGGACAGGAAGATCGTCCTGCACTGCAAGACGGGCGTCCGCTCCGCCGAGGTGCTGGCCGTCCTGAAGTCCGCGGGCTTCGCCGACGCCGTGCACGTCGGCGGCGGAGTCATCGGCTGGGTCAACACCGTCGAGCCGGAGAAGCCGGTCTACTGAGCTTCCCCGCCATGGGCGAAGGCGCCGGTCCGTGTTCTGCGGACCGGCGCCTTCGCGCTGCATACGGGACGTAAGGCCGCCCGCCGGCCCGGCTCGCTCAGATCTCGCCCTTGCGCGTCAGATACGTGAAGGCCACCCAGCCCGGCAGCACCGGCAGCCAGAAGACCATCAGCCGGAACAGCAGCACCGCGGGGAACGCCACGTCCCCCGCGAGCCCGGCGACGGTCAGCGCACCGAACAGCGCACCCTCGACGGCACCCACACCGCCCGGGGTGGGCGCGGCCGACCCCAGCGCGTTACCGGCGAGGAAGGCGACCGCGATGCTCGCGTAGCTGATCGTGTCGCCGCCGCCGAACGCCCGGATCGAGGCGTCCAGGCACATCACGTTCGCCGCGGTCAGCAGCAGCATCCCGCCGATGCCGGTGGCCAGCTTCCCGGGCCGCTGGAGGATGTCCAGCATCCGCGGGACCACCCCCGCGAACAGCGACCGGACCCGCGTCGAGACGAACTTCCGCAGCGCCGGCACCGCCGTGACGATCAGCACCAGCACCGCCACCGTCAGCAGCCCGGCGATGACCGTACGGGACGGGGAGATCGTCGGGGTCCGTTCGGTGCCCGTCAGATAGCCGAAGACGAGCAGCAGCAGGATGTGGCTGCCCAGCCCGAACAGCTGGGAGGCGCCGACGCTCGCCACCGCCAGACCGGGACGGACCCCGGCGCGCTGCAGGAAGCGGGTGTTGAGCGCCACCCCGCCGATCGCCGCGGGCGCCACCAGCTTCACGAAGTTGCCCGCGATCTGCGCGATGACCGTCCGGACGAACGACACCTTCTCGGTGACGAACCCCAGCAGGCTCATCGCCGCCGCGATGTACGTCAGCCCCGAGAAACCCACCGCGACCAGCACCCACATCCACTGGGCCTTGCTGACCAGATCGCTGAAGTTGAAGTGGGTGAGCTGGGACAGCAGCAGATAGACCGCGAACGCACCGGCGATCCAGCTGATCAGGATGCGCGGGCTGAGCCGCTCCAGCTTCGCCGGCTCGATCACCGCCGCTGGGCGGATCAGCAGCACCTGCCGGCGGATCTGCGCCAGCAGATCCTCCTCACGGGCCTCCTCGGACGCCTCGTCCAGGGCCCGCTTCTCGGCGTTCTTCTCCGCGTGCCGCTCCGCCCGGAGCGTCTTGCGGTCCGTCGTGCCGCCCGCCTCCCGGGCCTCCCGCGCCTCCTTGGCGGCCTGCGAGGCGGCCAGCACCGCCTCCCGCTCCCGTTTGGAGCGCTCCCGGGCCAGCTGGCGCAGCGTCGCACGGGTGGTGCGGCTCAGCGCGATCGGCTGGAGCAGCGGCAGACTGTCGGCGACCGCGTCCGGGCCCAGCACCTCGACGGCCGCGGCCACCGCGCGCTCCGCGCCGACCCGCAGCCCGCAGGTGGCCAGCAGCTGGGCGATGTCCATCCGCAGCACCAGATCACCGGCCGCGATCTCACCGCCGCGCAGCTCGGTCAGCACGATGTCCCCGGCCCGGTCCACCAGCAGCGCGTCGCCGACCAGCCGCCGGTGCGCGATCCGCCGGGACTGCAGCGCCGCGACCTGCCGCCAGGCGCTGTGCATCAGCGCGTCGGTGATCTCCTCGTCGGCCAGCGAGTCGAAGCTGCGGCCCCCGATGTGCTCGTAGACCAGCATCACCGCGTCCGGGCCCAGCTCGGAGGTGGCGATCAGCTTGGGGGCACGGGCGCCGGCCGCGATCGCCGCGTACGCCAGCAGCGCCTCCTGCTCCAGCGCCTGGCGCAGCGACTGCAGACTGCGGCGCTGGTTGATGCCGCGCAGCGACAGCCGCCGCCACACCCGGTAGAAGAAGCCCTGCGCCTGCTGCTCGCGGTCGACGACCGTGACATCGATCGGCGGGCCGTCCTCCAGCGTGACCAGGTAGCGGCGGCCGCGGTCCGAGTGCTCGGACTGCTCCGTGCCGGCGGCGTCCTCCGCGCGCAGTGCGGAGACCGGGTGGAAGCCCACCCGGCGCAGCCCCGCCAGGAGGTTCTGGCCGGTGGGACGGACGTTGGGGGAGCCGACCGCGTAGAGCGTGCCGTAGGCGACGGTCCAGCCGATCAGCACGGTCGTGACGATCGCGAACGGGGTGGTGTACCGCCCGACCAGCACCGCGAAGGAGTCCAGCAGCAGCACGCACCACATCGCCACCCGCCAACGGGGCCGCGTGGACATGCCCACCGCCGTCATATAGGCGATCACCGGCGCCAGATAGCTGTGCACCGGGGCGGACAGCGCACCGTTGTCCAGGGTCTGGGTCAGCGCGTCCCGGATGGACGGCGGGGCGGCCTCGGCCACCCACAGATCGGTGGCCAGCGACACCCCGTGGGCCAGGACGGCGGCGAGCACGCCGTCCGCGATCCGCAGCCCGTCCCGTTTGATCAGCCGTTCCACCGCGAACGCCACCGGCACGATCAGCACCGCCACGCTGGACGTCAGCCCCGCCAGATTGATCAGCAGCGGGGGCGCCGCCTTGGCGCCCGTGCCGATGTCGTTCTCCAGCCCCTGGGTGGTGCCGTGGGCGAACGTGGCGAGCCCGAGGACCAGCGCGATCCCCGCGATACCGAGCAGCAGCCGCAACAGGTCGGAGGGCCGGTGCACCCGGGCGGGCAGCAGCGGCTCGTCGCCGGAGACCCGGTCGACGTGGAACTCGCCGTACTCGTCGGCGGTCAGATCGGCACGGTGCGAGCCCGTACGGGGCTTGCTCCGGGCCGCGCCGGACACCGGCTCCTCGCCCTGGTCGTGCCGGACCTGCTCCTCCTCGGGCTGTCCGCCGTCCCGCTCCTCCTTGTGCCGCTCGGTTGGCTCGGGCTCCTCGGGCCTTTCCGGCCTCTGGGACGCCCCGGGTCGTTCGGCCTTCTCGATCGTGCTCGCCTTTTCGGTCGCGGACGCCGTGGCCGGCCTCCGTTGGTGCTTCCCCTGTGGTGCCGCCTGCTGCCGCTCGGGCCGCTCGGTCGCAGCGGCCGCTCCGGGCGCGGTGCCGGCGGCGTCGACGGCCAGCGCTTCAGGGGCGCCCGCCTCCCGTGGAGGCGCCGCACCCTGCTGCTCGGCCGTCTCTTCTTGATCTCGTATCACCAGTCACCGTCCGGAAGATGGTGGCACGGCCGACCGGTGGAGGAGGGCATCAGGGTGCATTTCGGGGGTGCGGGAGCCGGAACGTCCACCTCCGCGCCACGACTGACGGCGCCCTGCCGCCGACCGTCCCGGGGTGCGGGACCGTGTGTCCGCTCCCATTGTCGGTGCCGTGCGGCAGGATGGACCGAATGAGTGGGACCGGAGACACAACGGCAGGTGAGCTGCCCGCCTACGCGGAGCGGGTGCTCGCCGTCGCCGAGCTGATCCCGGCGGGCCGGGTGATGACGTACGGGGACGTCGCGGAGTGGCTCAGGGACGAGGAGCCGCCCGGAGGGCCGCCCGCGGCGGGCGGCGGCGGACCGCGCCAGGTGGGGCGGGCGATGGCGCTCTACGGCGGCGCGGTGCCCTGGTGGCGGGTGGTGCGCGCGGACGGCCGGCTGCTGCCCGGCAGCGAACAGCGCGCACTGGCGCACTACCGGGACGAAGGCACCCCCCTGCGCACCGCCCCGCAGGAGTCCGGGGACCATATACCGCGGCTCGACATGCGGCGGGCCCGCTGGGACGGCCAACAGCCCGGCGGCGCGACGCCGTAGTACCGGCGGCGGTGCCCGGCGGCCCGTGGGACGCGCTGCGGCCCGGGTGCCTGACGGCGTAGCGTCGGGCACCGCCGTCAGGGCCCCGCCGCGCACCGCACGGCCGGACCGCCCGCCCGGCGCCCGCCCCGCACCGCGGCGGGCCACGCACCACCCACGCACCACGAACACCTCCTCAGGACCGGCGATCCACGTGAGTTCCTCCTTCTCGGCCGCCCCGCCGACGCAGCCCCACCGGGCGGTGCGGCGGGCTGCCCCCGGCGCGTACCGCCTGGTCCGCACCCCGCCGGGGCGGGTGGATCCTCCTGCCTTGGACGCAGCCCAGCGCGCCGTGGTTGACCACCGGCACGGTCCGCTGCTGGTACTGGCCGGACCGGGCACCGGCAAGACCACCACCCTCGTGGAGTCGGTGGCCCGCCGGGTCCGGGCCGGCGCCGACCCCGAGCGCATCCTCGTCCTCACCTTCAGCCGCAAGGCCGCCGTGGAACTCCGCGACCGGCTCGCCGCCCGGCTGGCCGCCCTGGAGGGCCGGCCCGGCCACCTCCCCGGCACGGGCGGCGGACGGCGGGCGGGCATCCCGCAGGCCACGACCTTCCACTCCTTCTGCTACGCCCTGGTCCGCGCCCACCAGGACGCCGACCTCTTCGCCGACCCCCTGCGGCTGCTGTCCGGACCCGAACAGGACCTCGTCGTCCGTGAACTCCTCGAAGGACAGGCGGAGCTGGCCGGCGCCGGTCGCGCCCAGGTGAGCTGGCCGGACGACCTGCGCGCCTGCCTGACCACCCGCGGCTTCGCCGACGAGGTCCGCGCCGTGCTCGCCCGCAGCCGCGAACTGGGCCTGGGCCCCGAGGCGCTCGGCGCCTTCGCCCGCCGCACCGGCCGCCCCGACTGGACGGCCGCGGCCGCCTTCCTCGCCGAATACCTCGACGTCCTGGACGCCCAGGGCGTCCTGGACTACGCCGAGCTGGTGCACCGCGCGGTGCTGCTCGCCGAGGACACCGGCGTCGCGGCGGAGCTCGCCGGCGCCTATGACGCGGTCTACGTCGACGAGTACCAGGACACCGACGTCGCCCAGGTACGGCTGCTGCGCGCGCTGGCCGGCAACCGGGGGGCCACCGGCGCACCGGGCTCCCCGGGCCGCACCCTCGTCGCGTTCGGCGACCCCGACCAGTCGATCTACGCCTTCCGGGGCGCCGACGTCAACGGCATCCTCGACTTCCCCGAGACCTTCCGGCGCGGCGACGGCACCCCCGCCCCGGTGGCGGTCCTCGGCACCTCCCGGCGCTCCGGCGCCGGCCTGCTCGCCGCCACCCGGCTGCTCGCCCGCCGGATGCCGCTCACCCGCCTGCCCGCCCGCACGGTCCGCGCCCACCGCGAGCCCACGCCCGTGCGGGACGGCGGCCGCGTCGAGGTGTACACGTACCCGACACCCGGCGCCGAACTCGACAACGTCGCCGACATCCTGCGGCGCGCCCACTTGGAGGACGGCGTGCCCTGGCGGGAGATGGCCGTCCTCGTCCGCGCCGGCGGACGCTCGCTCCCCGCCGTGCGCCGCGCCCTCACCTCCGCCGGGGTCCCCCTCGACATCGACGGCGACGATCTGCCGCTGCGCCACGAACCCGCGGTCGCTCCCCTGCTGACGGCCCTCCGGGCGGCGGCACGGGCGGCGCTGTGGCGGGGGACGGGCGCGGACGAGCCGGGCCCCGGCGAGCCCGGTCCCGACGCGGCTGGGTACCACGGGCCGGGCGGCGACGCGGCTGACTCCGGCGAGCCCGGCGCCGACGAGCCCGGCGCCGACGGGACGGGTGTGGCGGAGCCCGGCTCCGACCAGCCCGGCGCCGAGGCGTCCGGCCCCGACGCGTCCACAGACGCCGCCCCGGTTTCCGCCCCCCAGTGGCTCGACGCCGAAACCGCGCTCGACCTGCTGGCCTCCCCCCTGGGCGGGATGGACTCCGCCGACCTGCGCCGCCTGGGCCGCGCCCTGCGCGAGGAGGAACGGGCCGCCGGACAGCCCCTGCCGCCGCCCTCCGACGAGCTGATCGCCCGTGCGCTCGCCGAACCCCAGCGCCTGGTGGCCCACGACCCCGCCTACGCCCGCGGCGCCCAGCGGCTCGGCCTGCTGCTGCGCACGGCCCGCGAACTGCTGGCCGGGGGCGGCACCGCCGAACAGGCGCTGTGGGAGCTGTGGAACGGCACCCCCTGGCCGCAGCGCCTGGAGCGCGCCGCCCACCGCGGTGGCGCCGCCGGCCGCAACGCCGACCGGGACCTGGACGCCGTCGTCGCCCTCTTCGAGACCGCGGCCCGCGCCGAGGAACGCACCGGCGGCCGCGGCGCCCTCAACTTCCTGGAGGAGCTCGACGCCCAGGACATCGCCGCCGACACCCTCACCCGCCGCGCCGTCCGCCCCGACGCCGTACGCCTGATGACCGCACACCGCGCCAAGGGCCTGGAATGGCGGCTGGTCGTCGTCGCCGGCGTCCAGGAAGGGCTCTGGCCCGACCTGCGCCGACGCGGCTCGCTCCTGGAAGCCGACCGGATCGGCCGCGACGGCCTGGCCGAACCGCTCACCCCCGGCGCGCTGCTCGCCGAGGAACGCCGGCTGTTCTACGTGGCCGCCACCCGCGCCCGGGACCGCCTGGTCGTCACCGCCGTGAAGGCCGCGGCCGACGACGGCGACCAGCCCTCCCGTTTCCTGACCGAGCTGGGCGTCACCCCCCAGGACGTCACGGGCCGCCCGCGCCGCCCCCTCTCGGTGGCCGCGCTGGTCGCCGAACTCCGCGCCACCACCGTCGACCCCGCAGCCACCCCCGCGCTGCGCGAGGCCGCCGCCCAGCGGCTCGCCAAACTGGCGGCGCTGCACGACGACGATCACCACCCCCTGGTGCCGGCCGCCCACCCCGACAACTGGTGGGGCCTGCACGAACCCACCCACAGCGGCGTCCCGCTGCGGGACCGCGACCGCCCCGTGGTCCTCTCCGGCAGCGCCCTCGACCAGCTCGCCAACACCTGCTCCCTGCAGTGGTTCCTGGGCCGCGAGGTGAAGGCGGACGCCCCCGCCACCGCCGCCCAGGGCTTCGGCAACGTCGTCCATGTGCTCGCCGACGAGGTCGCCTCCGGCCGCACCCCCGCCGATCTGACCGTCCTCATGGAGCGCCTGGACTCCGTATGGGACGCCCTCGCCTTCGACGCCCCCTGGAAGTCACGCCAGGAGAAGGACCAGGCCCGCGCCGCCCTGGAACGCTTCCTGCGCTGGCACGTCATGGAACGCGAGACCCGCGGCCGGGACACCGTCGCCACCGAGCACGGCTTCGACCTCACCCTCCGGGCCGGTGCCTACGAGGTCCGTATCCGCGGCAGCATGGACCACGTCTCCCAGGACGCGCAGGGCCGGGCGT
Source organism: Streptomyces sp. NPDC058773 (assembly GCF_042746015.1). Taxonomy (NCBI): domain Bacteria; kingdom Bacillati; phylum Actinomycetota; class Actinomycetes; order Kitasatosporales; family Streptomycetaceae; genus Streptomyces; species Streptomyces sp. NPDC058773. The sequence continues at coordinate 892 of NZ_JBHYPE010000028.1, read as the reverse complement.
ACGTCGTCGACTTCAAGACCGGCAAACAGAAGCCGACCGGCCCCGAGGTCGCCCGCCACCCCCAGCTCGCCGTCTACCAGCTCGCGGTGCGCGAAGGAGCCGTCGACGCAGCCTTCGACGGACGTACCCCTGAACCGGGCGGCGCCGAACTGGTCCATCTGCGGCTGGGCGCCGCCCAGAAGGAGGGCGGCGACGCGCTGCCCGCCGTCCAGGCGCAGCCGCCGCCCGACGGCGAGTGGGTCGGGGACCTCCTCGCCACCGCCGCGGGCCGCGTGCTGGAGGAGAGGTTCACGCCCACCACCGGCACCCACTGCACCCACTGCGCCTTCCGGGCCTCGTGCAGCGCCCAGCCGGAGGGCCGGCACGTCGTGGAGTGACCTTCCGCTGCGCCTGGGCGGCCCTCCCACGTTTTCGGCTTTCCCGCCGTGGTGGTTGCTCGCCGTTTGTGGCCCGCTTCGCGGTGCCCTCGCCGTGTCGCCTGCGGCGGGCGGGGTCCGCTGCGCGGGGCTGTGGTCCCCTGTGTTTTCGGCCGATTCGTCGTTGCGCCTGCGGCGGGCGGGGTCCGCTGCGCGGCGCTGTGGCTCCCTACGTTTTCGGCTGACTCACCGTTGCGCCTGCGGCGGGCGGGTGGGTGTCGGGTGCGGTGACGGACCTCCGGGGCAGGGGTGTGGGACTGCTTCGCTTGACGTCCCACACCCCTGCCCCTCCGGCCCGTCCCCTCCCGTGGAGGGGAGTGAGTGCGGGTGGGTGGGGGCCGGCCGCCGTAGGCAGTTTCACCGCGGCCCGACACGAGTACCGGACCACCCAGGGAACCCCCACCGGCCTTCTTCCCACCCACCCACGGGAGGGGACGGGCCGGAGGGGCCTGGTGTGTGGACGTAAAGCGAAGCAG
>NZ_JBHYPE010000027.1:0-107463 GCF_042746015.1 Streptomyces sp. NPDC058773 | reverse complement strand
ACCCATCCACGCCGGTGCGGCGGGCCCCCCGCCGGGCCATCTCCGCGGCCCGCGCCGCACAGCACGCCCGCCACCCCGACCCCCGCCCGGCCGCCCCCCCCCCCCGCCCTGGGCCCGGCCGCACGTGTCACTCGGAAAGGAAGGCCACAGTGAAGGACGGAGCACAGGCTGCACAGAACAACCAGGGCGCGGCGCAGGTCCAGGTGCAGCTCACCGGCTGCCTGCCCGAGGACGCCCACACGGTCTTCACTGTGCTCGACACCCTTTTCGTCACCGACCGGGCGAAGGACGACGCGCCCCGGGACCCGGAGGGGGCGGGGGCGGGGGCGGGGGCGGCTGTATGGTCCGCGATCGTTGACGTCTCCGCCGACGCGCCGACGCAGACCACGCCGCACCGGCTGACCGGGCCGGTGACGGCCACCGTCCAGGGCGGCTATTGGGCGGCTGACAGGCTGCGGACAGGCCTGGGATACGCCTTCTCGGTCCGGGACGTCGGGTCGACATCTGGTGACCAGGAACAGGAGATCCAGCTGCGTGTGGACAATCGCGTGGCGTAGAGCGGCACTTGGCCGCTGTCACCGCTACTGCGCGGCCTGTCGGGGCCGGCGGTCACGGCCCGTCGTCCGCCCCGGCCGGCGCCGGGATGGGAGTGAGGTGCGGGTCACGCGCGGGTTATGGCCAATCCGGGGCATTTTCCCCTGGTTCTGTTTGGTTAGTTGTACTGACCGGGCACGTTGATCAATCGTGAGAAGGGCGGCTGGTTGCCGCGCGCTGGACCGGCCCTTCCCGCAGACGTAGTCGCAGGCTGACGCACCTCTTCGTCACGGTCTTGGGTGTCTTGGCCGGAGAGCTCCGCGGTCGTGAGGATCGGTCCTGCACGGACTCGCCTGCGAGGTAGCGATCGCCCCAGCGCTTCACGGTCGGCCAGGACACCTGGAAGCGGGCCGCGACTTCGCTGACTGGCCGGCCGTCGTCAGCGACGAGTCGAGCGACTTTCAGCCGGTGGCGCGGGGTGAGGGCCGCGTTCGAATGCGACATTTCTGAGCTCCTAGACAGGCTGAAAGGCCGGCCATGGTGTGTGGCCGGCCCTTCAGCTTGGAGATATGCGGGGAGGGATAGTGCAGGTCAGTCGACCGGGGAGACACGGATGAGGTTGCCGTCAGGGTCCGCAATCACGAACGTGCGGCCGAAGACAGCATCATGCGGCTCCTGCACAACGTGGACCCCCTTCGAGGCCCACCTCGTGAAGATCTCGTCAATCGCCTGCGATGGCCCCGGCACCATGAGTCCGATCTCTGTCGTACGAGGGAGGCTCGGGACCGCGTGCTCGCTGTAGCCCGTCCACAGTGCGAACAGGACACCGGGGGCAGCTTCGAAGGCTACGTAGTGGGGACTGGTGAAGGTCGGTTCGATCTCGAACAGGTCGCTGTAGAAGGCGGTGGCGGCCTCGGCGTCGCGGACGCCGATCAGGAACAGGTTCGGTGCGGGCATGGAGCGCTCCTCAACTCGTTGATTTCTCGGTCAAGCACCCAGTGGATCACCCAATCGCGACGGAACCTGTCACCTTTTCTGAGAACATGGGTAAGCATGAAGGCTTCAAGGCTCCTGCATCTCCTGCTGCTCCTGCAGACCCGTCAGCGGCTCACTACCACGGAGCTCGCCGCGCGTCTTGAGGTGTCCCGGCGGACTGTGCTGCGGGATGTCGAGGCGCTATCGACAGCGGGCGTGCCCGTCTATGCCGAACGTGGGCGGAACGGCGGGATCGTCCTGCTCCCCAGTGCACGGCTCAGCGCATCCCATCTGGAACCACCAGAACTGGAGGCCCTGTCCGTGGCCGGCTTGGACAGCGCACTACGTGAGCGAATGGGCCTAACTGCGGTGTGGGAGTCGGCCGAGCGCAAGATCGCCGCCTGCCAGGCTGCAGCGCCTGAGTCGCCGAGCCCGCTGCGGCTGGCTGACCTTGTGCTTGTCGACAGCACCGCGTGGTTTGCTGCCCCCGAGGCAGCGGTCGAAGTATCGGATCTGGCCTCGACCCTGCGACACCGGCGACGCCTTCGAATCCTGTACCGGCGCAGCTCCGAGAGCCAGGCCTCGACACGGGTGGTCGACCCGTACGGGATCGTGGCGAAATCAGGTCGCTGGTATCTCGTCGCCGATGACCAGGGCGACAGCCGGCTGCTCGCTCTGGAACGACTGTCGGCCTTCGAACAGCTAGACGCACCAGCCGTGCTCCAACCAGGCGAAACCCTCCGCACCAGATGGGCCGTGTTGAAGAAACGCACTGAGGAGCAAGATCGCGTGAGCGTGACCATCCGCCTGCCGGAAAAGGGTCTCGACCTGGCGCGGCGCATCCTCGGCACCCGCATCCACCGTGTCTCCGACGTGGAAAAAGGCTCGTGCGTCGTCGTCGTGCGCTACCCCGACATCGAGTCGGTGCGTCAGCTTCTTCAGTTCGGCGACCACATCGAGGTGCTCGCCCCTGAGACGGCCCGCGCACGCATCAGTCAGCTCGCCAGGGACCTGGCTGACAGACACTCACCCCCCGCATCGTGATTGCCGATCAGTCCCCTGTTCTCAATCAACGTGCCCGGTCAGTACAGCTAGTGGGCCTCGGCGGCCACAGGAGGCCCACACACATGGCGCTCACGCACTGGGGATTCATCTGCACAGCAGCCGGCAGCGCCGCAGAGGGCGATGTCCACGTCGTGGACACCGGCGAGTGCCGCACCGTCCTCGTGGGGGTGGAGAAGCCCGAGCAGGCCCTTGCGGCTGCGCGCCGCCTGCTGGGCGAGGGGGTGCAGCTGATCGAGCTGTGCGGAGGGTTCGGCCCCGTGCGGGCCGGGCGCATCATCGAGGCGACCGACGGTGCAGTCCCCGTGGGCACGGTCGGCTATGGGCCGGAGGCGGTTGACCAGGTGCATGCGATCTTCTCCTGATCGCCGATCGCTGATCACTGGTGACTGATCACTGGTGACTGGTGAAGGGGAGAGCACCGTTACCGACGGGCTGCCGTGCCGGAAGGTAACTCGTGGAAACGGGCGTAGTAGTCGCCGGCGAAGCGGCCCAGGTGGGAGACGCCCCACCGGTAGGCGATGGTGCCGACGTTGTCGGTGGTGGTGAGGATGTCCTGACGGATTCGGTCCAGCCGCAGGTTGCGTACGTAGGACATGGGTGACAGACCGAGCCGGTCACGGAATGCGGAGCTGAGGGTCCGTGGGGCGCAGTCGGCGGCTGCGGCGATGTCGCCGAGGACGATGCGTTCGGTGAGGTGGGCTTCGATGAACGCGAGAGCTGCGCGTAAGGAGCGCGGGTGGCCAGGTCGCGGACCGTCTCGCAGCTCGCCGGTGTGCGAGTGCGGCTGGGCCAGGAGCAGCGCGGTGACGATGCTGCGCAGCTGGCTGTGCTGGAGTTCGGCACGCTGGAACAGCGAGTCTCCCGAGTCCAGTTGCTCCAGGAGGGAGCGGATCAGCAGCAGTACGGCCCGGCCCTTGGGCTGAGCCAGGTCGAGGGCGAAGTCGAAGCGGACGGTGGACGCCGGTGGGCGTCCGGTCAGTGCGGCGAATTCCTGGTCGATCAGGGCGGCGTCGATCCGCAGGCCCAGGAAGCGTGAAGGGGCGAGGCGTGCGGGGCGCAGTTCCTGGGTGTCTCCGGGGTTGACGACCCCGGCCGTGGCGGTGTCGAGGGTGGCGTTCAGGCCGTCGCAGGATGCGGCGATCGCGCCGGACACACCGATGTTGACGAAGTAGGAGCTGCGTCCTCCCGCGGAGGAGACGCGTACGTCGAGCGGCGAGGCGAAGTAGCCGACGGCGAAGTCGCGCGCGGCCACCCCGCGCAGTTCGTGCTCTCCCCGGCACAGGCCGTCCAGCGGCGACGTGGCGATGGAGCCGCCGAACAGTCGGGTGACGGCGTTCAGGAGGTCGACGGGGTTGGGGGATTTGATGAGGAGGAAGTTGCGCAGCGGAGTCGGCACGCGGTTCATCTCCCTTGAGGCGGCCGCCACGGTGTGTGGTGTGGTGCGGGCGGGCCGGGGTCTGCTGTCAGTGTGTCACCGCTGTTGGTCCGCCCGGGGCCTTGGTCGGCGCTTCCGTGTCCACGGGTGACGCGACGTGGTCCCTCATGGGCGTGCTCACAGCGGCGGGGCCACGAACAGTCCGGGGTCGACGTCGTTGTGGGACTTGGCGGCGATGAACTCGTCCATCTCGTTGGCCGTGCCCCATTGATCCGCGTTGGCGGGCTCGCGAAGGTCGTAGATGTGGGGGTGCCAGGTGTCCTCGTCCAGGACCTCCAGCTCGGTGGTGTACTCGACGGTGTTTCCGGCCCGGTCGAGGAAGTAGCTGAAGGCGTTGTCACCGGCGCGGTGCCGCCCCGGTCCCCACAGCCGCTCGATGCCCAGGCGCCGCATCCGGCCGGTGCCGCGCATGAACTCATCGATGCCGCGCATCTCGAAGGAGGCGTGGTGGAAGGCCGCGTGCGGCCCGCGGACGATGCCGAAGCTGTGGTGGAAGGTGTTGCACCGCAGAAACCACATGATCTCGCCGCGGCTGCCGAGGCACATGGTGTCCGAGAGGCGGAACCCCAGGTGTCTGATGTACCAGGCAACCGTGGCCTCGGGGGTGGGGGAGTTCATCAGGACGTGGGAGAGGCGCACGGGGACCGGCTCGCGGGCCTCGATCCTGCGGTGCCGGCGCGCGGCGACGTCGGCGGAGACCTCCACCACGCGGCCCTCGTCGTCGAAGAACCGGACCGCGTAGCCGCCCCCGGGTGTGTCCAACGGCTTCGGTTCGTGGACCAGCCGCACGCCCTGCGCGATCAGCTGTGCGGCCAGGGTGTCGACATCGGCGGCCGTGGCGGCTCCGAAGGCGATGAGGTCGGTGCGCTTGTGAGCGTCCTTGCGCAGCCGCACCACGTACCGCTCCGGGGAGCCTTCGGCTGCCAGGAACGAGACACCGGTGTCACCGGCGGCCTCCGTCAGGCCCCACATCTCGGTGTAGAACTGACGCTGCGCGGCGAAGTTCGGCATGGCGACATCGATGTGCCGCAGATGGGTGATCAGACTGCTGCTGTTGCTCATGGTGAACTCCCTGTCCCTCGCGGGTCTCGGTCTCTCCCTGTCGACGCGCGAAGGGCAGGCCGCCGAACTCCCTCTCCTGGCTGGTCACTTCGCGCCGGATGGTCACGCGGGCTCGGCCATGAGCCGGTGACCGCCATCCGTCAGCGGATACGCTTCGCGATGGCGCTGTGCACGTTCCAGGCCGGCGATCGCCACCGAGGTCTCCACGAGCGTTCGGCACCGCTGCCTGCGCCGTCTCACGAACGCCGCCAGCCCCGCCCGGACCGACCCGTGCCGCCCGAGCTCTTCGGCCAGCACCAGCCCGTCCTCGATGGCCAGCGCCGCGCCGCTGGCCATCTGTGGTGCGGGCGCGTGTGCGGCATCACCGATGACGACGCTGTGGCCCCGGTTCCAGGCGCCCGCCAGGAACGTGGTCAGCACCGGGCGGCGCACCACCGACTCCGACCCGGACACCAGCGGGCGGATCTCCGCCATCCGGCCAGGGAAGGCCTTCAGTATCTGCCGCAGGCGCGGGACGAGTCCGGCCTCGGGCAGGACGCTCTGCTCCACTCCGTTCTCCGTCAAGAACACGTACGCCACACCGGCTGAGATGGGCACCAGGCCCGCCGTGCCGGCCTTCCCGGCAAACTGGTGGATCCCGGTGACCCACTGCGGGCGGGGCACCAGAGCCCGCCAGACCATCTGCCCCTGATAGTCGAGCGAGGTCTCCAGGCCCAGCAGGCTCCGCGTCGATGAGCGGATCCCGTCCGCGCCCACCAACAGCGCGACCAGCCGGACCGTCCCGTCCGACAGCCGCACGCGGACCAGCTCCCCCTCCTGGTCCACCGCCGTGACGGTCAGGCCCTGTCGCACGACCACGCCGCGCTGCTCGGCTTCCGCGTGCAGAATGCGGTGCAGCACGGGGCGCGCTATGCCGGCCATCGCCGGTCGCCGCGCACCGGTCAGGCGCGGTAGCCGGACCTGGCCCGCGGGTTCGCCGTCCACGTCCACATGCGTGATCACGCTCATGCCGTAGCCCGCGGTCAGACAGGCGTCCGCGAGACCCAGCTCGGCCAGCGCCCGCAGCGCGGGACCGGTCAGGCACAACCCCCAGCCGGAAGTCGCCTTTAACGGGGCGACCTCAGCGATCTCCACCCGCCATCCCGCGCCTGCCAGGGCAGTGGCCGCGGTCAGACCAGCGACACCCGCGCCCACGATCATGGCCGTACGCGCACCGCGACAGCTGTTCATGTACGCCTCCAGAGCACCCGATTTCTTCGAAACCGTAGGCTCCATCGGCGCTCCGCCTTATCCGAATCAGGCGGCGACCATCCGTTGTCCGCAATCGGCTACCTGGCCGGCGACCGCATCCGGTGTGGCGGCCGTCGGTGGGGTCGGGGTTACGGCGTACCCAGCCGCGCTTCTCCGGCCGCCCGACGACCTGGGACAGCCAGGGGTGAGGGAACCCTCGGTGAACGCGGCGAGCTCGCTCATCCGCAGGGTGCGCTCGGGGACCATGGAGAGCCCGGCCATCACCTGGTACTCGAAGTGGCTCAGGCCGGCGTCGCGCCGTGCCGTGAAGGGCGTTGAGGTCCTTTCCCTTCATCGCAGGGTCGGCGCGTGGGTGTCTTCCCGCGCGGTCAGGGTCGGTGTGCGGCGACCCAGGCGGCGATCTGCGCGCGGGAGGTGAAGCCTGTCTTGGTCAGGATGCGGTCCACGTGTCCTTCCGCGGTGCGCCGGGAGATGGTCAGCCGCGCCGCGATCTCCTTGTTGGTCATGCCGTCGGCGACCAGGCCGGCGACCTCTCGTTCGCGGCGGGTCAGGGGCGCGGACGCCTCCGGTGCGGGCGGCGGTGGAGCGGTGGGAGTGGAGTCGTCCAGGGCGTAGGCGACGGCCTGCTCCAGGGTCAGGGCCCGGCCCGCCCGGGTGGTGGTGTCGAAGGCGGCGGCGTCCAGTTCCTTGCGCAGCCGTGCCTCGAACTTCTGGTGGCCGGTCTGGAGATGGCCCAGTCCGGTGAGCGTGGAGCCGGCGACCTGCCATGCCGCGTCGGCCGCGCCCATCAGCGTCGCGGCCCGTTCGAAGAGCCCCTCGGCGGCCGCGCACCACCCCAGGACCTCCAGGCACTGCGCCACTCCGCACTGGTCGTAGGACAGGGGCTTGTCCCGCAGCGCCTGCCGCACCAGGGTGGCCGCCCGCCGGTGCAGCCCGCGCCGGTAGTGGTCCAGGCCCAGGGCCCACAGGGCATGGGTGCGCGACCACGCGGCACCGTGCTCCTCGCACAGCGCGAGGAACCGCTCGGCGTGCAGGGTGGCGTTCGGGTCACCGACATTGACGCAGGCACTCGTGAGCATGCAGGCGGCGACGGCGGCACTGCCGGCGTCTCCGGCGGCCTGGTGCCGGGTGAAGGCCTCGCCGAGCAGCACGATCGCGTGGGGGAAGTCCGCTCGGAAAAGGGCCACGAGCCCTTCGAGATGCAGCGTGCCCCGGGCCAGCTCCTGTTGTTCTCCCAGGACTTCCGCCATGGCGCGGCATTCCTTCAGCCGTGTCTGTGCGGCGCGGAGGTCTCCCTGGAGCACGGCCACCAGCCCGTCGACGAAGAGCGCCCGGGCGCGGGGCAGGCCGGGCCCGTCGTCGAGGGCGAGGGCTTGGCCGAGCCATCGGCGGCCCTCGTGGAAGGACCCGTAACCGAGCGGGTGGCTCCACAGGGCAGCCGCCAGGCCCATCGCCACCGGTGCCTGGCCCGGCTCGCCGGTCGTGGAGGCGAGGGCCGCCTGGAAGTTGGCGTGTTCGATGCGCAGCCGGGTGAACCAGTGCATCTGGTCCGGCCCGAACCATTCGGCCTCGGCCTGCCGGGCCATCTGGTGGTAGTAGTCCCGGTGCCGGGCACGCAGCGCGGGCTCCTCACCCGAGGCGGCCAACTGCTCCTGCCCGTAGTGGCGCAGCGTGTCCAGCATGCCGTAGCGCATTCGCGTGCCCTGCTCCTCGCAGGTCAGCACGGACTTGTCGACCAGGCCGGTGATCAGGGGGAGCACATCGTGCCGGTCGATTCCCCCGCTGGAGCAGAGGTGTTCGGCCGCTTCCAGGTCGAATCCGCCGGATAGCACCGACAGCCGCGCCCACAGCAGTTGCTCCTGGCGCGTGCACAGGTCGTGGCTCCAGTCGATCGCCGCCCGCAGGGCACGCTGGCGCGGTGGGGCGGTCCGCGGCCCGGTGCCGAGCAGCCGGAAGCGGTCGTCGAGGCGGCTGAGGATCTGCGGCGCCGACAGGACCCGCATCTGGGCCGCTGCCAGTTCGATCGCCAGCGGCACCCCGTCCAGGCGGCGGCACATCTCCTCGGCCACCGCGGCGTTCTGCGAGGTGAGTGTGTAGTCCGGCCGAACGGCGGTGGCACGATCGGCGAACAGGGCCACCGCTTCACCGTGTTCCGCGGATCCCGCTGGACCGGAGAGCATCATCGGCGGCACCGGGAAGACCTGTTCTCCGCCCACCGACAGGGCCTGACGGCTCGTCGCGAGCACCAGCAGCTCGGGGCAGCGCGCCAGCAGGGCCGCCACCAGCTCCGCGCAGCCGTCCAGGACCTGCTCGCAGTTGTCGAGCACCAGCAGCATCCGCCGGCCGGCCAGGTGTTCCACGAGGCGGGGCAGCGGGTCGCTCAGCGCCTCACGGCCGACCCTCAGCCGTGCCGCGACGGTCTGCGCGACCTGTTCCCCGTCCGCCAGTGCGGACAGCTCCACCAGCCAGACCCCGCCGGGAAAGGACCGTCGTACGTCGGCGGCCAGGCGCAGCGCCAGCCGGGTCTTCCCGATCCCGCCGGGCCCGGTCAGGGTCACCAGGCGGCCGCGCGAGAGCAGCGCCCGGGCCTGGGTCAGCTCACGCCGCCGCCCGATGAACCGGGTCATTTCCGCAGGCAGGGTGCCCGCCTCCTGCACGTGACCGCCCATGCTCCGACCCTAGCCGCCCCCGATACGGCGGGCAAACACGTGTACGGGCCGGTATATCCGGTATCGGGCGGACGAGGCGTGGGGGGGGGGGGGGGGGGCCCGCCGCCCCCCCGGGGCCCCCCCCCGCCCCCCGCTGCGGGTGCCCGGACCGGCGTTCGCGCCCTCCCTCGCGCACAGTGTGCGGAGAGTGACAACTCGGCACTCTTTGAGGCGATTGAGAAGAATCTTGGCTTATGTCTGAATTTTCACGCAAATCGGCTTGTTGGATACAGGTGAGCGTCGTAGCTTGGGAGTTGTCGAGCTGGTAACGGTTCGATAAACAAGGAACAAAGTCTAGGAGGCAGAATGAGCTTCCGGAATGTCTTCCCGAGAAGGCGCAGGCACGGCGACGACGATTACGACCACGACCACCACGGCCGCCGTCGGCGTCGCAGGAGGCGCGGACGCAGGTATCTGCGCAGGCGTCGTTACCACTGACTCAAAACCCTGAGTCCGAGGCAGACTCGCGTACCGCGCGGGTCCGCCTCGTCGGTGTGAGGGGCCCGTTCCGGCCCCGGCCCACCGCCCGAGCAGCGAGGATATGAGGAGCGACGATGCCCCTCCGCATCTCGCGCCGGCGCGCGGAGCGCCGAGCGGCGTCGCCTCAACGAGGCACCGAACCACCGCCTGTTGGGGCGGGCTCGTCCCTGGCGCAGCAGGACGGTGACGCACCCGCCGGCCGCGCGGCCGGGCAGCGGACAGCGGGCCGGCCGCCCCTGGACCCCGGTGCCGACCGAGTCCTGCGGAGCGGCCTGGTGGCCGCCGCCCCGATCCGCACCAGGCGGGTGGGGTTCAAGGAATCCGTACGCCGCTTCTGGCCGCTGACCCGGGGCGACCGGCGCTGGATCGTCCTGGTCTGTCTCTGCGCCATCGTGGCCGCCCTCACGGAGACCGTGGCCATCCTGGTCTTCGCCGAACTCACCGACAACGCGCTCCAGAAGGGCTCGGTCAGCGCCTTCTGGAAACCGGCCGCCCTGTGGCTGGGCGTGGCCGTCACCGGCGGCGTGGTCGGGTATCTGGGCAACTCGCTCGCCGCCTGGACGGCCGAGCGCTTCGTGATGCGGCTGCGGGCCCGCGTCTTCGCCCATCTCCAGAAGCTGCCGCCGCACTTCTTCCAGCGCAACCGCCGCGGTGACCTCGTCGAGCGGATGACCGGCGACGTGGACGCCATCGAGCAGCTGGTGGTCTCCGGCCTGGTCCAGGCGGCCACCGCCGTCTTCGGCATCATCTTCTACGCCGGCGCCGCGTTCTGGCTGCGCTGGGACATGGCCCTGGTGACCTTCGCCCTGGCCCCGCTCTTCGTGATCGCCACCCGCCGCTTCACCGGCCGGGTCAAGGAGGTCTCCCGCCGGGAGCGGGCGGCCGACGGCGCCATCACCTCCGTCGTCGAGGAAGGCCTGGTCAACGTCGTCCTGACGCAGGCCTACAACCGGCAGTACGACGAGCAGGAGCGGCTCCGGCGGGAGGCCCGCGGCTGGTTCCGGGCGTCGGTGACCAGTGCCCGCCTCAACGAGCTGTACGACCAGATCGTCGAGGTCCTCGAAACCCTCTGCGTGCTGGCGATCATCGGCCTGGGCGCATGGGAGATCTCCGCGGGGCGGATGACGCTCGGCGAGCTGCTGGCCTTCGCCGCGTTCATCGGCTACCTCTACCCGCCGATCCGCGACCTCGGCCAGCTGGGGCTGACGGTCACCGAGGCGACCGCCGGCTCCGAACGGCTGCTGGAGATCCTCGACGCCCGGCCCGCCGTCACCGACCCGGACGACGCCGTCATCGTCCCGGCACCGGACCGCGCGGTCGGCGCGGTCGAGGCGTGCCGGGTCCACTTCCGTTACCCCAACAGCGCGCACGAGGTCCTCCAGGACTTCTCGTTCATGGCGGTGCCCGGGGAACTGGTCGTCATCACCGGCCCCAGCGGCGCGGGCAAGTCGACGCTCGCCGCGCTGCTGCTGCGGTTCTACGACCCGGACGCCGGCAGCATCCGGCTCGACGGCATCCCCGTCAACCGCATGCCGCTCGCCCGGCTCCGCCGCAACGTCACGCTGCTGCCCCAGGAGACCCTGGTCCTGCACGACACCGTGGAGGAGAACATCGCCTGCGGGCGCCCGGAGGTCACCCACGGGGACGTGGTCCGCGCCGCCCGCGCGGCCGACGCCGAGGGGTTCATCGCCGCCCTCCCCGACGGCTACGACACCGTCATCGCGCCCGGCACCTCGCGGCTCTCCGGTGGCCAGCTCCAGCGCGTCGCCATCGCACGGGCCATGCTCCGCGACGCCCCCGTACTCATCCTCGACGAGCCCACGACGGGCCTCGACACCCTGGCCACCCAGCACATCCTCGCGCCACTACGGCGCCTCGCCGAGGGCCGCACCACCATCGTGATCAGCCACGATCTGGACCTCGCCGCGGAAGCGGACCGCATCCTCGTCCTGGACGAAGGGCGCCTGGTGGAGACGGGCACCCACCCCCAACTCCTCGCCCGCCGGGGCCTCTACGCCACCCTGTTCCACGCCCACCCACCGCCCCGCAACGGCTCCCCGCACCCCCTCGCGCACCCCTCGGCCACTCACCGCCAGTAGTCGGCCACGCCGCCCGCGGGCGGCCACATGGCCCGCCACACGGCCCGACGAGGGAACTCGCCGCCCAAACCGGAACCTGACCGGTCTCCCTGCGTTTACTCTCCGTATATGGGCGACGCACCGCGCGCCACCGGCGCGAGGTCCGTGTCCCCGGACGAAGATGGCTCGGTGAACCAGGAGCGCGTGTGAGCAAGCCAGCCGTAGCGGGGAGTGCGAGCGCAGGCGAGACCCGCCATCTGCGCCGGGCGGTCGGGTTCTGGGGGCTGATGTTCCTCTCCCTGGGATCGATCATCGGCTCCGGCTGGCTGCTGGGCGCGCTCACCACCGCCGTCATCGCCGGACCGGCGTCGCTGATCTCCTGGCTGCTCGCCGCGACCATGCTCGCCGTGCTCGCGCTGGCCCACGCCGAGCTGGGCGCCACCTACCCGATCGCGGGCGGCACCGCCCGCTTCCCGTTCTTCGCCTTCGGCCCGCTGACCGGCTTCACCGCGGGCTGGATGTCCTGGCTGCGGTCGGTGCTGATCTCGCCCATCGAGGTCGAGGCCACGCTCTCGTACCTGGACCGCATCGGCTGGGTCCACGACCGGGTGGACCTGCTGAACCCCAACGGCACCCTCACCACCGCGGGCCTGGTGATCGGCACCGTCTTCATGATGCTCTTCACGGTCATCAACGTCCTCGGCGTCCGGCTGATGTCCGGGATCAACTCGGTCACCGCCGTGTTCAAGACGGCCGTCCCCCTGCTGACCGTCGTGGTCCTGATGACGCTGGCCTTCCACCCCGAGAACTTCACCGCGGGCGGCGGCTTCGCCCCGCACGGGGCACACGGCGTCTTCGCGGCCCTGCCCGCCGGAGTGGTCTTCGCGCTGCTCGGCTTCGAGCAGGCCATCCAGCTGGCCGGTGAGGCCCGCGACCCGCAGCGCGACATCTCCCGGGCGGTGGTCGTGGCCATGGCCGTCGGCACCGCGCTCTACCTGCTGCTCCAGATCGCCTTCATCGCCGCCCTGAACCCCGACGCCCTGGCCCGCGGCTGGGACAACCCCGTAGGGGCGGGCAACTTCGGCCCCTACGCCACCCTGGCGACCGCCATCGGCGCCGGCTGGCTGGCGACCATCCTCTACGTCGACGCCGTCATCTCCCCGGCGGGCACCGGCCTCGTCTACATGGCGGGCGCCGCCCGGCTCTCCTACGCCATGGGCCGCGAGCGGGTGCTGCCCCGGCCGCTCACCCAGGTCGGCCGCAGCCGGGTCCCCGTCGTGTCCACCCTCCTCGCCTTCGTCGTCGGCGAGCTGGCCTTCCTGCCGTTCCCCAGCTGGCAGGCCCTGGTCGGCCTGGTCACCTCGGCCGCGGCGATCATGTACGCGTTCGCCCCGGTCTCGCTGGCCGCCCTCCGCGTACGGGACGGCGCCCGCAACCGCCCCTACCGACTGCCCGCCGGAGGGGTGCTGGCCCCCCTGGGCTTCGTCTTCGCCAACCTGATCTTCTATTGGTCCGGCTACGAGGCGGACTGGAAACTCGGCATCGCCGCCGCGCTCGGCTTCGTCTTCCTCGCCCTCACCCGCCGCGGCATCCCGGCCGCCGAACGCGCCGGCCTCCACGCCCGGTCCGCCCTCTGGGTATGGCCCTGGCTGGGCGGCATGATCCTCATCGCCCGCTTCGGCCGCTACGGCGGCACCGGCACCCTCCCCGACTGGTGGGACCTGGTCATCGTGATCGTCTTCAGCCTCGCCATCCACTACACCGCCGTACGCCTCGCGATGCCCCCCGAGGAAGTCGCCGACGCCGTACAACACGAGGAAACGGGCGAGTCGGTACCGGAGGGGCCGGAGGCGGGGCGGTGAGGGGCAAGGGGGGCGCTGCGCAACAGCGCCACCGGCGGTGAACTCATCGAGGGGCGGTGCGAGTTCGGCGGCGACAGCAGTTGACTCCGCACCCAGGCGCTCCCTCCCGCCGCCCGCCGACCCATGGCCCCCCGCCCCGGACCGAGGGACCATGGAAGGGCGCGGGCCCGGTGCCCGCATGCCGCACCCCGAGTCGCGCGGGAGGTGGAGGTCGATGTGGTGCTGGTACGGCCACCATGGCGGCGGATGGGCCTGGCTCGCGATGTCGATCAGCCTGTTCCTGTTCCTGGCGCTGCTCTTCGTCATCGCCCTGCTGATCGTCCGCGCCCTGGGCCGCTCGGGCCCCGGCCACGGCGAGCCCCCGGGCAGCCGCCGGGTATCCGGCCCCGAGCAGATCCTCGCGGAGCGCTACGCGAGAGGCGAGATCGACGAAGAGGAGTACCGGCGCCGGCTGGCCACCCTCAGGGGCGCTCCACCGGGCTGGCGCTCGCCTTGAGGGGCGGCGGGCGGTTCCGCACCGACGCCGGCGCCTGGCCGACCCGGCGCCTGGCCGACCCGATGCCTGACCGACCCGGCGCCTGACCGTCGCCCGCCGTCTGCACGAAGCCCGGCGGACCACGGTCAGGCGGAGGCCGGGGTACGGGCCGCCTGTGGTGCCGGCCCGTGTTTTCGGTCGGCCGCCCGTGGTTGCGGCCTGCAGCCGGCGGTGACGAACCAGCACGGGCGGCGACGGGACGCCATCGGCGCTCGCCAAGGCCCTAACCGGGTGAGCCACCACGGCCACCGAGCAGCCAACCGCCCCTCAGCTCACCCCTACCCCAACAGCTTGTTCATCTGCGCGATCTCCGCCTCCTGGGCCTTGATCACGGCATCGGCGAGCGTCTTCGCGGGACCGTAGGCACCCTTCGCCTTCTCGGTGCGGGCCATCTTCACCGCGCCCTCGTGGTGCCCGACCATCATCTCCATGAAGGACTTGTCGAAGTCCTTGCCCGACTTCTTCTTGAGCGCGGTCATCTCCTGCGCGCTCATCATCCCGGGCATGGCCGAATGATCCATCCCCGGCCCAGGGGAGTGCTCGGAGCCGCCGGAGTGGCCGGCGCCGTCGGAGTGGTCCATGCCGGGCATGTCGTGCGGCATCTCCTTCGGCACCTGCTCGCCCCAGGCCGTCAGCCAGCCGGACATGGTCTTGATCTCCGGGTCCTGCGCTTGCTTGATCTTGGCGGCGAGCTCCTTCACCTCGCTCGACGAGGCTCGGGTGGCGGCCAGGTCGGCCATCTCCACGGCCTGCCGGTGGTGCGGAATCATCCCCTTCGCGAACGCCACATCGGCCGCGTTGTGCGAGCCGGCCGGGGCCGAGGCGCCGGCCGAGGAGCCGGACGCCGACGGGGAGCGGTGCGCGGAGTGGCTGCCGCTGTCGTTGCCGCCGCAGGCGGCCAGCACCAGCGCGGAGGCGGCGGTTGCGGCCACGAGTGCGAGGCGGCGCGTGAACGGACGGGTGGACTTCATGGGTGAACTCCTGGAAATCAGCGGTATCAGGGCATGCCGGACGGCGGCACCGCGCCCTTGAACGGGGCGTCCGTGCCGTCGTGGTGTTCCTAGATCCGCAGGAGTTGGAGTTCGGCCAGAGAAGGCGGCGCCCGCCCGCCGTCCCGCTTGTCCGGTTCGCCGGCGCCGGTCGCGTCGGCGGGCGGTACGGGGCAGCCGAGGGACGGGGCCAGGGCCGGGAGGACGGGCGGCCCGTGCAGCGCGGCGGACGCACAGGACGGGTCCGCGTGATGGAGATGCCCGCTGCCGCCGCAGTCGCCGTCCCCTGGGCAGTGCGCATGGGCGTCGGCCACCACGGTCATGCGGTGACCGTGCACGGAAGGGGACACGGCGCCGGCGGGACCGAGCCCGTGCATGCCCAGCAGGCCCACCAGCAGCCCCAGTACGCACAGCACACGCCACCGCCGGGCGGCGGGCCGTGGAGGAACGTACGGGCGGCTGGGCATCACCCCTTCATGCTAGGCAGTGGGCGAAGCGCACGAACGGGCGGCTCCCACACCAATTCGCCCCCCACAGAGGGCCCGCGACCTCACGGCGTCCCCGTCCGCCTCCACCTCCACGTCCGCATCCACCGCTGCGTCCGCTTCCGCTTCGTCGTCCGCTCGGCCTGATCACGGACCCTTGAGCAGCCCCACCGAGGGGCGCCATGCACTCAGACGCGGCGAACCCGAGCCGCGATCCCGTGCCCCAGCAGCAGGTAAATCCCCGCAGGCAGACCGTAATTGAGGAAAACCCGCACCCCTTCGTTGTCCATCGTGAAGATGTCCTGCGACCACCAGGAGAGTGCATCGGCCACGCCGTGGACGAATCCGACGAAGACGTTTCCCTGGTTCGCTTCGAGCAGGTACAGCAGGATCCACAGGCCCAGGAAACCGGCGGCCACGTCCCCGATTGTGTGAATGAGCAGCGCGGTCCGATTCGCACCGACACCGGACCGGTTGCGCTCATAGGTGCCGTAGCCGTCGTAAGAGTTGTTCGGGGGCATGGGTTCGTGGGTGTTGTTCATGTCTCCTTGATTGCCGGGGCCGGGTACCCGAAACCCTGCTCACGCCTGCGATTCGATAACCACTTGGCATCATCGGTGACCGTCTGGTTTCAGGCGAGACCAGTGCGCCGCCTTTCGTCGGTTTCCCTTTCTTTTGCGGAATGGTCCGGTGTCGGCCGATTTCCTTACCCGAAGCGGGAGTTGACGGAAGCCCGAGCGCGCGGGGCCTTCCGGTGGCGTCATGATCACGGCATCGGTGGCCGGTCACAGGTGCGGTAGCCGCACTTCTTCGGGAGTGAGGGTCTTGGGTGGCGATTCGGACAAAGGATATCCGGCCAATAGCGATCCGTGCGGTGTGAATGGTGCAGTTGGGGGCACTGTTCCGATGCGTGTCGGCAGGTCCAGGCTGCGTGCAGGGCCGCCGTGCCCGCAGAAGTGACCCCGTCCGAGACGTTGCCGCCGGCAGTTATGCGAACGTTTTTGCTCCTGGCTGATTCTGCACCGGAATTGACTCAACTGCCCACGCGCCGCTCGAAATCCCTTGCCCGGCAAGTTCTTTCCCCATAAGGTCATCTCATGGTCAAGCGCTCCTGTGGTGCTTACCGAATTCGGGGAATGCGGCATCTCGTCCGACTATTGAGGTGCCGAAAACAAGGGGGAGATGCACGTGAATTTCTTTTCACGGAAGACGCTTCGAGGCATTGCTGTCGGCGGAGCGCTGGTAGCTGCCATGGGGGCCACCGCGGCATACGCCGGCGGCTCGACGAGCACCAAGCTGGACAATGGCAGGCTCTACTTCGAAGCCCGTAACGGGCGCGAAATCGGCCAGTCCTCCTCGAAGTTCTTCACGGGCATCAAGTACACCAAGAGCGGCGGCGGTCCCGTGACGGCGCAGCTGCAACTCCACACGGATGACATTGTCGTGAAGGGCAAGGTGAGGACGGTCAAGAAGGGGCACTCGATCAAGGCCGGCTGGGTGCTTCCGGTGAGTGATGCATCGGACTGCAAGGCCGTCGGTGTGATGATTGCGAACGGCAGCTGGTACGAAACACCCTGGGTCGAGCACCTCTGCTAGGGCAATCCCCTCCGCCGACTCCTGAAAGACAGACCTGGTGATCGAATCATCCATCGGCGCGCTGCCCGGCCTGATTCCGGCTCTCCTGGTCACCGCGCTGATACTGGGAGTTCCGTCGGCCGTGCTGGCGAAGGCCAGGGGCGCATCCGTCAGTCTGGCGCTGCTGTTCGCCGTGGCCCTGGCCGGCGTGCTCACCGTGACTCTCATGCCAGGAGACGGAGGCTCCGGGCAGGCCGGCATCTGCGATGTCGGCCTGCCCGTGGGGTCGTTCCTGGCTTCCGGGTCGGCGCGTCTCAATATCGCGCTCTTCGTCCCGGTGAGCTGTCTCGCCGTACTGCTGTTCCGGCGTCCTGTCGTGACCCTTGCCGGAACTCTGACGCTGACGTGCGGTATCGAGCTGCTGCAGTCGTGGACGGATCTGGGCCGCGCGTGCAGTTTCGACGACATCAAGGCGAACACTCTGGGGGGCATTCTCGGCGTAGCCCTGGGAACCGCGATCCTGTGGGTCCACAAGCGCCGTCCGCCCTTCTCAGGCAAAGACGCGGTGTGGGGTGCGTGCGCGGGCGCGCTGGGAGCTTTGCTGCTCACCGCCTCCTTCGCCATCGCCGTCAAACCGGTCCACTCGGAAGCGCAATCACAGCGCCTGCGGGCGAGAGCGACCGCCCTGCACGCGCAGGACGCCTGGCTGCAACGGACGGTGTCCGAGCTGTACGGCAAGGAAGCGCACACCGTTCAGAGTTCCAGCACAAAGCTGCCGGGCGGCCATTGGCGCCTGGAGGCCGAAACATCGCGGGGAACCGTCGTCGCCCTCTGGCCTGAGCGAAAGCTCGAACGGCTCACCCCGAAAAGGGGGGAGAGCGGCACCGGCTCTCTTTCCGCGGCCGAGATCCGCGCGGCCGGAGAACGCTTCGCGAAGAAGTGGTTCGCCGGCGAGATCAGGGGCGCCGAGGCCACCGTCACCGCGCTGCGCGGTAAGCGGGGCCCGCAGGTGCTGAGTTACCGCCGTTATGTGCACGGGGTGATGATGCCGATGCGACTGGATGTGAGCATCTCGCCCGCCGGCCGTGTCACCAGCATGGCGGCACGAAGCACAAAGGACCCCGACCTCCCGAAGGCAACTGTCACAAAGGCTGCCGCGAAAAAGCGGGCCGAACGCGGAGCCCCCGGCGAGGTCGCACATCCCGTCAAGCTGCTCGCCCAACGCGTCGATCACGCCTGGCGCCCGGTATGGATGGTCGCCCTCGCACCGGGCCCCGGGAAACGCGCCGACTCCACGGTCTTCCTCGATGCCGTCACCGGCGCACGGGTCTCACCGGACCCCATCCACGACGGCGCCACACAGAGCTGACCGCGCCCGGCCCGACAGGAAGGCGTCCGGTACGGCACCGCCCACTACGGACAAGCCGGCGCCATCAGCGCATCCAGGGCATGGTCCAGGGCGCGGAGCAGCGCCTCCTGCTCGTCGGGTGCGTACAGCAGCCGCAGCGCCAGCCCGTCGGAGAGGGCGATCACAGCGTCGGCCCGGGCCAGGTGGTCCGCGGTCGGTTCCGGGCCGCTGCCGTGTCCGGCGGACGCCAGCCAGTGGGCGAGGGCACCACGGACATCCTCGTCGACCTGTCGGCGGACCGCGGCGAGTCCGGGGTGGTGGGCCGCGCGTCCGGCGAAGGCGAGCTGGGCGGCGGCCTCGGCGCGGCGCTCCGCGTCCAGCGGCAGGGTGGTGAGGACGAGGGCGCGGAGCGCCTCACGCGGCGGGAGGCCGGTGTCGACGGCGGCCATCCGCTGCTCGATGCGTTCGCCGGCCAGTTCGGCGGCGAAGGTCAGCATCTCGTCCTTGGTGCGGAAGTACTTCTGGACGGCTCCCGGCGAGCGGCCGCTCGCGGCGGCCACCGTGCGCACGCTGACCTCGTCCAGCCCCTGCTCGGAGGCGAGGCGCAATACGGCGGCCCCGATCTGCCGCCGCTGTTCGTCCCGGTCCACCGTCTTGGGCACGCCGTACGACTCCTCGCCTCGCTCCCGCCCCGTCCTTCCGCCGTCAGAATACGCTCGTACTCTTTTTGAGATACGGTCGTATTCCAAAATCCGACCGCGTCGACCGCGGCCAGGACGAAAGGGGTGCACCGTGGACGAACGACGCGAACCTGCCCTGCGGATCGGGGACCGCGACCGCGACCGCGCGCTCGACCTGCTGGCCACCGCGCTCACCGAGGGCCGGCTGGACGCGGACGAACACGCGCACCGCGCACGGCAGGTGCTCCAGGTGCGCACCGCTACGGAACTCGCCGCAGTGACCGCGGACCTCCCCGCGCCCGAGCTGTCCGCGCGGGAACGTGACCGCAAGGACCTGCGGGAGTGGCTGGAGGAGTGGCGCCACTGGCTCGGCGGCGCGGTGATCATGTCGGCGGTCTGGGGCGTGAACTGCCTCCGCAAGCACGAGCTGACGTATTACTGGCCCATGCTGCCGCTGGGGGTCTGGGCGGCCGTCTTGGTAGCCATCGCGGTGTGGCCGCGCGGCGGGGAGGGGGGCGACTGCGACGCGTAACGGCCCGCGCCACCCCGGTAGATGAATCCCGCAGGTCCTGCGCGACCAGCGGCCCCGAACGCGACGAAGGCCCGGACCGTCGAGCGGTCCGGGCCTTCTGCCGGCGGAGGATACGAGATTCGAACTCGTGAGGGGTTGCCCCCAACACGCTTTCCAAGCGTGCGCCCTAGGCCACTAGGCGAATCCTCCGCCGCAAACAATACAAGACGTTGGGGAGTGCTCGCGACCATGATCCCGGGGAGGGGCCGGCGGGGGGAGTGAGCGGGTCCGGGGACGGGGTCCGGGTTCGTTTCTTGGGCGGGGGATCCGCTACTGTGGTGCTCAGCCCCTCACGTGGCGCTATCTGACTGAACTCCCCCAGGGCCGGAAGGCAGCAAGGGTAGGTCGGCTCTGGCGGGTGCGTGGGGGGCGCTTGCGTTTACGGGGCCCGTCGGTTGTCGGTGCGGGCCGATATCGTCGTATGCGTGTCGTCCCTTGCGCTGTACCGCCGCTACCGGCCCGAGACCTTCGCCGAGGTCATCGGGCAAGAGCACGTGACCGATCCGCTGCAGCAGGCATTGCGGAACAACCGGGTCAACCACGCCTATTTGTTCAGTGGCCCGCGCGGCTGCGGCAAGACGACGAGTGCGCGGATCCTGGCGCGCTGCCTCAACTGTGAGGAAGGTCCCACCCCCACGCCCTGCGGGACGTGCCAGTCGTGTGTGGACCTGGCCAGGAACGGCCGGGGCTCGATCGATGTGATCGAGATCGACGCGGCGTCGCACGGTGGCGTGGACGACGCCCGTGAGCTGCGGGAGAAGGCCTTCTTCGGGCCGGCGAGCAGCCGCTACAAGATCTACATCATCGACGAGGCGCACATGGTGACCTCGGCGGGCTTCAACGCCCTGCTGAAGGTCGTCGAGGAGCCGCCGGAGCATCTGAAGTTCATCTTCGCGACCACCGAGCCCGAGAAGGTCATCGGGACCATCCGGTCGCGTACGCACCACTACCCGTTCCGGCTGGTGCCGCCGGGGACGCTGCGGGAGTACCTGGCAGAGGTGTGCGGGCGGGAGGAGATCCCGGTCGAGGACGGGGTGCTGCCGCTGGTGGTGCGGGCCGGTGCCGGGTCGGTGCGGGACTCGATGTCCGTGATGGACCAGCTGCTCGCCGGTGCCGGTGCGGACGGTGTGACGTATGCCATGGCGACGGCGCTGCTCGGGTACACCGACGGGTCGCTGCTGGATTCGATCGTGGAGGCGTTCGCGGCGGGGGACGGCGCGGCGGCCTTCGAGGTCGTGGACCGGGTCATCGAGGGCGGCAACGACCCGCGGCGCTTCGTCGCGGACCTGTTGGAGCGGCTGCGGGACCTGGTGATCCTGGCGGCCGTGCCGGACGCGGGGGAGAAGGGGCTGATCGACGCCCCCGCGGATGTCGTGGAACGGATGACGGCGCAGGCGTCCGTCTTCGGGGCGGCCGAGCTGAGCCGGGCCGCCGACCTGGTCAACGCGGGGCTGACGGAGATGCGCGGGGCGACCTCGCCGCGGCTCCAGCTGGAACTGATCTGTGCCCGGGTGCTGCTGCCCGCGGCGTACGACGACGAGCGGTCGGTGCAGGCGCGGCTGGACCGTCTGGAGCGCGGCGCGGGCGCGGCGCTGCTGGGCGGGGGCGGCGGCACGGGCGGCGGTGCGGGCCACGGGGGCGACCTCGGGCCCGGGGGCGCCCCCGTGGTGGCGTCCGGTGGTGGGCCCGCGGCCGGTTATGTGCCGGGCCCGGAGGCGCATCCGCCGATGCCGGCCGGGCCGTCCGGGCCCGCCGCCGCGCGGGCCGCGGTGCGGGGCGCGGTGAGTGGTGGACCGGCCGGCGGGGCCGGGGCTCCGGCTGCCGCCCCGGCGGCGCCGACGGGCGGTGCCGGTGTGCCCGGTGGGCCGATGGCCGGTGCGAATGCGCCCGGCGGGCCGACCGCTGGTGCCGGGGCGCCCGGTGGGCCGGGGGCCCATCCCGGTGGTGGGCAGCAGCCGGGCGACGGTGGGGGCGCGGGGGCGCCCCAGGGCGGCCCGGCGGATGCTGCGCACGGTGCCCAGGGCGGCGCGCCGGCCGCGCGGCCCGGGGCCTGGCCCGGAGGTACGGGCAAGGCTGCCGGCGGCGCCCCGGCGGGCGGCAACGGCGGTGCCGGACGGCAGCCCGGCGGCTGGCCCACGGCCGTGGCGCCGGGGCAGGGCGGCCAGGCACCCCAGGCACCCCAGGCACCACCGGGCGGAGCGTCCGCCGCGCCGCCCCCCGCATCACCCGCCGCGTCCGGGCCGCAGGCCGGGCCGCCGTCCGGACCCCCGGCCGGTGCGCCGTCGCCCGCGACCCCGTCCCCTCAGCCGTCGGCGGCCGGTGCGGCCCCGGGGGCGGCGCAGGGTGCCGCCCAGGTGCGGCAGATGTGGCCGGACATCCTGGAAGCGGTGAAGGACCGCCGCCGTTTCACATGGATCCTGCTGAGTCAGAACGCCCAGGTCTCCGGCTTCGACGGCACCACCCTCCAGATCGGCTTCCCCAATGCCGGGGCCCGTGACAGCTTTGCCAACGGCGGCAGCGAGGACGTGCTCAAGGACGTGCTGGCCGAGCGGTTCCAGGTGAAGTGGCGGGTCGAGGCGATCGTCGATCCGTCGGGCGGCGCCGGTCCGGCGGCCGGCGGCGCCCCCCGCAGCGGCGGTGGCGGCTTCGGTGGTGGAGGGGGCGGCGGCTTCGGCGGCGGTGCGCCCGCCGCGCCTCAGCAGGGCGCCCCGCAGTCCCCGCCCCAGCAGGGCGGCCCGTCGGCGCCCCCGTCGTCCGGTGGGCAGTACGGGCAGGACGGCGGCAGCGGCACCGGCAACACCGGCGGCGGCGGAAGCCAGGCTGCGCGGAGGGCCCGGGAAGCGGTGTCCGCACCGTCGTCCGCGGGCGGCGGGCAGAGCGCGCCCGCGGCAGAGCCCGCGTACCGCGCCCCGGAGCCCCCGACGTCCATCGAGTACGACATGCCGGCCGAGGACGACGCCGATCTCGTCGACTCCGCGCTCAGCGGACACGACCTGATCGTGCGGGAGCTGGGCGCGACGGTGCTGGAAGAGTTCAACAACGAGTAGGCGCCCGGCGGCACTCCGTAGACGGGTGCGGAGGGGCGGCAGTGGGTCACCGCGCGTACGCCGGGCGTACACCCGCGCTCCTCCCTCCGGCGTAGGGCGCGGGGCCCGTGAAACACGTAGGCTCGGGCTACCGCACCAATCGTTGTCGTATGGCAGGAGTCACGTCGTGATCCCCGGTGGTCAGCCCAATATGCAGCAGCTGCTTCAGCAGGCCCAGAAGATGCAGCAGGACCTCGCGGCAGCCCAGCAGGAACTGGCGGAGACACCCGTCGAGGGTTCCGCGGGCGGCGGTCTGGTCAAGGCGACGGTGACCGGCTCCGGAGAGCTCCAGGGCCTGGTCATCGACCCCAAGGCGGTCGACACCGACTCCGCGGAGGAGACGGCCGAGACGATCGCCGACCTCGTGCTGGCGGCGGTCCGGGACGCCAACGCCAGTGCCCAGCAGCTCCAGCAGCAGAAGCTCGGCCCGCTCGCCCAGGGTCTGGGCGGTGGCGGAATCCCCGGTCTCCCCTTCTGAGGAGCAGCCAACTAGCGTACGCATCACGGCAGAAGAGAAAGAAGACGTTCCGTGTATGAAGGCGTGGTCCAGGACCTGATCGACGAGCTGGGCAGGCTGCCCGGTGTCGGTCCCAAGAGCGCGCAGCGGATCGCCTTCCACATTCTTCAGGCCGAGCCGACCGATGTCCGCCGGCTCGCGAACGCGCTGATGGAGGTCAAGGCGAAGGTCCGGTTCTGCGGTACCTGCGGCAATGTGGCGCAGGAGGAGCAGTGCCGGGTCTGCCTGGACCCGAGGCGCGATCCGGCGGTCATCTGCGTCGTGGAGGAGCCCAAGGACGTCGTGGCGATCGAGCGGACCCGCGAGTTCCGCGGTCGCTACCACGTCCTCGGTGGGGCGATCAGCCCGATCGAGGGCGTGGGCCCCGACGACCTGCGGATCAGGGAACTGCTGGCCAGGCTCGCGGACGGAACCGTCACCGAGCTGATCCTGGCCACCGACCCGAATCTGGAGGGCGAGGCCACGGCCACGTATCTGGCCCGCATGATCAAACCCATGGGCCTGAGAGTGACGCGACTGGCGAGCGGACTGCCGGTCGGCGGCGATCTGGAGTACGCGGACGAGGTCACGCTGGGGCGGGCCTTCGAAGGGAGGAGACTTCTCGATGTCTGATGCCACGCTGCACAACGCGACACAGGACCCGGACGACTTCGCCGTATCGATCTCCGATTCGATCGAGAGCTTCATCGTCGCGGTGACGGAAGTCGCCAAGGGTGACGAGCCGGACAGCGCGGTGCCCTTCCTGCTGCTGGAGGTCTCCCAGCTGCTGCTCACCGGCGGCCGTCTGGGCGCGCACGAGGACTTCGTCCCCGACGAGCGGTACGAGCCGGACACCGGCCCGGAGCCGGACGTCGACGAGCTGCGCGAGCGCTTCGCGAACCTCCTCGACCCGGTGGACGTGTACTCCGAGGTCTTCGACCCGTATGTGCCGCGCAGCGAGCCGGTCGCCAGCCGGATCTCCGACGACCTGGCCGACATCATCACCGATCTGCGGCACGGCCTGGCGCACTACCGCGCGGGCCGGGTCAGCGAGGCCCTGTGGTGGTGGCAGTTCTCCTACCTCTCCAACTGGGGCCCGACCGCCTCCGCCGCGCTGCGCGCGCTGCAGTCGCTGGTCGCCCACGTACGCCTCGACCAGCCGCTGGACGAGCTGGACGGCCTGGACACCGACAGCGGCGTCAGCGCCGACGAGGAGCGGCTCGCCGAGGAGGCCGGAAAGGTCATGGCGGCCGAGATCGCCGGGCCGCTGGGGCTGCGGGGGATGTGAGCCCGGGGAGCGCGCGGCGGAGCGGAATTCTCCGCCTCCACGGGTGCCCTCGCCGCGCCCGGAGCCTGTGACCTGGGTTACGTTTCCGTGTGTACCGGTTCGGAGCGGGCATGTGCTCGCCGAGCGGGCGCGACGGTGCGCCTTGTGGATCATCCGCCGCGGGACGTGGAACTCCCGAGCCAGGTGATCACGGAGAAACTGCCGTGATCAGTGGTTGAGCCCCACGTCTCACGATGTGGTATCAGCGGGGCGGAGACCGCTTGCTCGTTAGACTGAGCCGACCGCAGTACCCCCATTTCCGGGGGTCCGGGAGGAAACTCCCGAAGAGACAGTTGCGAGGAGCGCACGTGGGCCTTGTCGTGCAGAAGTACGGCGGCTCATCCGTTGCGGATGCCGAGGGCATCAAGCGCGTTGCCAAGCGAGTCGTCGAGGCCAAGAAGAACGGCAACCAGGTTGTCGTGGTGGTTTCGGCGATGGGCGACACGACGGACGAGCTGATCGATCTCGCGCAGGAAGTGTCCCCGATCCCGTCGGGGCGCGAGTTCGACATGCTGCTGACCGCCGGAGAGCGGATCTCCATGGCCCTGCTGGCGATGGCGATCAAAAACCTCGGTCACGAGGCGCAGTCCTTCACCGGTAGCCAGGCCGGTGTCATCACCGATTCCGTGCACAACAAGGCACGGATCATCGATGTCACGCCGGGCCGTATCAAGACCTCCGTCGACGAGGGCAACATCGCCATCGTCGCCGGATTCCAGGGTGTGTCCCAGGACAAGAAGGACATCACGACGCTGGGGCGCGGTGGGTCGGACACGACCGCCGTCGCGCTGGCGGCCGCCCTGGACGCCGACGTCTGTGAGATCTACACCGATGTGGACGGTGTCTTCACCGCCGACCCGCGGGTCGTGAAGAAGGCCCGGAAGATCGACTGGATCTCCTTCGAGGACATGCTGGAGCTGGCCAGCTCCGGCTCCAAGGTGCTGCTGCACCGGTGCGTCGAGTACGCACGCCGTTACAACATCCCGATCCATGTCCGCTCGTCCTTCTCGGGACTGAAGGGCACCTGGGTCAGCAACGAACCGCAAGGGGACCAGCCGATGGAGCAGGCAATCATCTCGGGCGTCGCACACGACACCTCCGAGGCGAAGGTCACGGTCGTCGGAGTCCCGGACAAGCCGGGCGAGGCCGCGCGCATCTTCCGTGCGATCGCGGACTCCGAGGTCAACATCGACATGGTCGTGCAGAACGTGTCCGCCGCGTCGACCGGTCTGACCGACATCTCGTTCACGCTTCCCAAGACGGAGGGCCGCAAGGCCGTGGCCGCCCTGGAGAAGACCCGGGCCGCGGTCGGTTTCGACTCGCTGCGCTACGACGACCAGATCGCCAAGATCTCGCTGGTCGGCGCGGGGATGAAGACCAACCCCGGCGTCACCGCCACGTTCTTCGAGGCGCTGTCGAACGCGGGCGTGAACATCGAGCTCATCTCGACCTCCGAGATCCGCATCTCGGTCGTCACCCGTGCCGATGACGTCAACGACGCCGTGTGCGCCGTGCACACCGCCTTCGGTCTCGACACCGACAGTGACGAGGCCGTGGTCTATGGCGGCACCGGTCGATGATTCCGGCCGAAGCGGGCCGTCCGTCCTTGGCTGACACGCTGAGGACGGACGCCCGTACGGCCGCCAAGCCGCAGCTCGCCGTCGTCGGTGCCACCGGCACCGTCGGCTCGGTCCTCCTGGGCATCCTGTCCGAGCGGGCCGACATCTGGGGCGAGATCCGGCTGATCGACCTCCCCGCGACGGGGGACGACCGGAGCCCGGTCGGCCGCAAGCTGACCGTGCGGGGCGCCGAGGCCGAGGTCGTCGCGCTGAGCGAGGAGGCCTTCGACGGTATCGACGTCGCGATGTTCGACGTCCCCGACGAGGTCTCCGCACAGTGGGTGCCGGTCGCGGTCTCCCGGGGCGCGGTCGTCATCGACAACGCGGGCACGTTCCGGCTCGACCCGGACGTGCCCCTCGTCGTGCCCGAGGTCAATGCGCACGCCACCCGGGTCCGCCCGCGCGGCATCATCGCCAACCCGCACTGCGCCACGCTCTCGATGATCGTCGCGCTGGGCGCACTGCACGCCGAGTACGGGCTGAGCGAGCTGATCGTCTCCTCGTACCAAGCCGTTTCCGGGGTGGGCAAAGCAGGCGTCGACACCCTGCGGTCCCAGCTGTCCGCGGTGTCCGGCACGGAGCTGGGGCACACCCCCGGCGATGTGCGGCGGGCCGTCGGCGACACCCTGGGGCCGTTCCCGGCGCCGATCGCCCTCAACGTCGTGCCCTGGGCCGGCTCGTTCCAGGAGGACGGCTGGTCCTCCGAGGAACTCAGCATCCGGCACGAGTCCCGCAAGATCCTGGGGCTGCCGGAGTTGCCGGTCACCGCGACCTGCGTACGGGTCCCGGTCATCACCACCCACTCGCTGACCGTGCACGCCCGGTTCGAGAACGAGGTCACGGTCGCCGGCGCGCACGAGATCCTGGCCGCGGCCCCCGGCGTCGTCCTCAGCGACGACCCGGCCGAGGGCGAGTACCCGACCCCCGCCGATGTCGTCGGCACGGACCCGACCTGGGTCGGGCGGGTGCG
Source organism: Streptomyces sp. NPDC058773 (assembly GCF_042746015.1). Lineage (NCBI taxonomy): Bacteria > Bacillati > Actinomycetota > Actinomycetes > Kitasatosporales > Streptomycetaceae > Streptomyces > Streptomyces sp. NPDC058773. The sequence continues at coordinate 80,332 of NZ_JBHYPE010000027.1, read as the reverse complement.
GCGTTCGTTGGACGATCCGCGGGCGCTGGAACTGTTCGTGTGCGGGGACAATCTGCGCAAGGGCGCTGCGCTGAACACGGCGCAGATCGGCGAACTGGTGGCGGCCGAACTCCGGGGGTAGGGCGCGGCGGGGGGCCATTGCCTGGGGGCTTACTGTCTTGGGTGCAGGCTGCGCCGGTGCGTTGTGGGGACCCCGCGCTGCTGCCGGGTCGGGGCGCTGTGTTGCTGTGGTGCCGCGTTGCTGTGGTGCCACGTTGCTGTGGTGCCACGTTGCTGGTTCGGTGAACTGGCGGCTCGGTGCCGGGGGTTCGGCGTCCTGGTCTTTCACCGCCTCCGTGCCCGGTTGGTCCGCATTCCGTGATGGCCGGTACCGGTGGGTGACTTGGTGGGTTCGGCCGTCGTGCACTCAGTGCCTGGGAGATACTTGGCGGAGCGTGTGAAGATTCTGTGAGCGAATCGCCGGTCCACACCCCTTGATCTGGGCTGACGATCCGTTCGACCATTCGCTCCCCGCGCACTGCAACCGGCAGTTGGGCGGGGCGCGTCTTTGTGGCTGCCCTCAGGGGTGGCCCCGGGGTGCCCGCGGGCCACAAGGTGAGCCCTTGGGCGTCGGGGTCTTCGCGTAGGGGCAATCAGGGCATTCAGGAAGAGCTGGTACGCATGAGGGCATTGAATGCATCGTCAAAAGCGGTGCCTTGCGCGTACAACCCTTATAGGGGGAAGCGTGTCCAACAGGCGTGGCAGAGGTACTCGGATTCACCATCGCCCCAGCGGGCGCAGCCGGCGCGGCAGTGCACCCACCGCGCCCCCGTGTGTCCGGGGGCATGCCGGTGATCGCCCCCTGGCCCACCACACGTCCCGCACAGATTCCCCCGCAGCGTGGGGACACTGACGACGCGATGGCAGCGGGCACCACAGTCGACCACCTCACCGAGACCTACCGCGCGCACTACCGCTCGCTGCTCGGTCTCGCCGCACTGCTCCTCGACGACACCGCCTCCTGCGAGGACGTCGTCCAGGAGGCCTTCATCCGTGTGCACTCCGCGCGCGGGCGGGTGCGCGAACCCGAGAAGACCCTGGCCTACCTCCGGCAGACCGTCGTCAACCTCTCGCGCTCCGCGCTGCGTCGCCGCATCCTCGGGCTCAAGCTGCTCTCCAAGCCGATGCCCGACATGGCGAGCGCCGAGGAGGGCGCGTACGACCTGCTGGAGCGGGACCAGCTGATCAAGGCGATGCGGGGGCTGCAGCGCCGGCAGCGCGAAGTGCTGGTGCTGCGGTACTTCGCCGACATGACCGAGGCGCAGGTGGCCGAGACGCTCGGCATATCGCTCGGTTCCGTGAAGGCCTACGGCTCACGTGGCATCGCGGCGCTGCGCGTCGCGATGGAGGCTCCGGCATGAGTGGCACGACGTTCGGCCGGCACCACCCGCACGACACGTGCGGCTCGTACGACACGGGCCGCCCGAGCACCCCGATTTTCCCGAGCACTTCGAACGACCCCATGAAGCACAGCGGCAACCACACCCACGGTCCCGGCCCGGCCGGATCGGCGCGCCCGGGCACTCCGTACGCCCGGCCCCACGAGGCGCCCGGCACGGGTGCGGCTCCCGGCGCGGGGGAACGGCGTGAGCCGGGCGAGCCGGCCGAGCTGCGCGCACAACTCGCCGATGTGGTAGGTGGGCTGTACGCGACGCGTGAGGCGCAAGGGCGTTCTGACGGTGCGCCGGGTGCCGGCGACCGGCCCGGCACCCCCCGCGGGCAGGCGGTGGAAACCGGCCAAGTTTCCGGTATCGGCGATGACATCGCTGTCACGGACGGTGCGGTAGCGGGTGCGGAGGGTGTGGCGGACGCCGGTGACGAGGCCGGCAGCCATGCGTACGGCAGCGACGGCCCCACCGACTCCGGTTTCGGCGGCGGCGCCGGCAACGGCGGTGGCGACGGCCCCGGCCGCAGCCACCCCACCGGTGGCGACTTCGGCGGCGAGGACGATCTCCGACGGCTGCTGCACGCCCGCGTGGGCGACCTCGAACCCGCGCCGGACGCGCTGGAGCAGCTGCGCCGGGCCGTGCCCGCCCGTCGTCAGCGCCGTCGGCATGCCGTCGTCGGCGCCGCGGCCGCGCTGTTGCTCGGCGGTACGTCCATCCCCGCCATGGTCCATGTGGCCCACCTCGCAGGCGGCTCCGAGGAGCGGCCCGCCAATGCGGCGGGCAGCCCGCGCCCCCAGGGCGGCACCGGGGGTGCCCACGGCGAGGGCACCGAGCAGGCCGGTCCGCTGCCGGGCGGCAGGTACGGCGAGAAGCCGGGCGCGGCCGAACCCGCGGGCCGGGGCAAGGCCAGGGAGAAGAACGGCGCGGGCCACGGTGCCGGCGGCGGCATCGTCCCCGCCCCGGACGAGACCATGGAGGTCACCTCGCCGGTCTGCGGGCGCGAACAGCTGGGCCAGGGCACCAGCACGGTCGGCGCGGCGGACGCCACGGGCCGCGTCTACGGCGCGTTCCGGGTGGTCAACACGTCCGCCGCCACATGCTCCGTCGAGGGCGGCGGCACCATCGGCCTGGTCGCCCAGGGCTCCACGAACGCCGACCGCGTCCATGTCGTCGACCACACCTCGGGCGATGACGCCACCGGGCTGCCCGACCCGGCCACCACCCCTGACCAGCTGGTTCTCAAGCCGGGGGAGGCGTACGAGGTCAAGTTCGCCTGGATTCCGGAGTCCGGCGGCGGCACCACCGGCTGCGCCACCCCCGGCCCGACACCGACGCCCGACGCCTCCAAGGACCCGGGGCCGTCGCCGGACGGCGGGACCACGCCCGCCGGTGACGGCGGCAGCCAGGCCGGCGGCACCGACGGTTCCGGCGACGGCGGCGCGTCCGGGAGCATCGTGCTCAGCCACACGCCGGAGGCCGGCGAGCCCGCCGCGGCCGACGCCAAGGTCACGGACGCGTGCGCGGGGACGGTGTACCGCACGGAGGCGGTGGCGGCCCGGTAGGGCCGGACCGCGAGGGGGCGGTGCCGACGCGCCGCTGGGGCACCGTACCGTTGAGGGCGTGTACCGGTTCCTGCTGACCCCGCGGTGGTGGGGGATCAACGTCTTCGCCGTACTGGCGATTCCCTTCTGCATCTTCATGGGCAGCTGGCAGCTGAGCCGCTTCGAGGACCGCGTCGACACCCACCATCAGCAGGAGGACCGCTCCGCACGGGCCAGGACCGCGGCCGCCCGCCCCCTGGAGCAGCTGCTGCCCGTCGACAAGGTCACCTCCGGCCGCCAGGCCAGCGCTCGTGGGCGCTACGACACCGGACACCAACTGCTCGTCCCGGCCCGCACGTTGAAGGACGGGGGCAGCGAGCGGCAGGGCTTCTACGTCCTCACTCTGCTCCGCACGGACGGCGGCAAGGCGCTGCCTGTCGTCCGGGGCTGGCTGCCCGGCGACGCCGGCGCCAAGGCCGACACGGCGAAGGTGCCCGCGCCGCCCAAGGGCGAGGTGACGGTCACCGGCGCGCTGCAGGCCTCCGAGAACCAGGGCACCGACGGCGTACAGGCCGGCGGCGGGCTGGCGCCCGGCCAGCTCGGCATGATCAGCGCGGCGTCGCTGGTCAACATCGTTCCGTACGAGGTCTACGACGCCTGGATCACGCTCACCGACACCCAGGCACCGCTGCGCGCGGTCCCGCCGGCCGCGGCCGAGGGCAGCGGGCTGGACCTCAAGGCGTTCCAGAACCTCGGCTACACCGGCGAGTGGTTCGTCTTCGCCGGCTTCGTCGTGTTCATGTGGTTCCGCCTCTTCCGCCGCGACACCGAGGTCGCCAAGGATGTGGCGCTGGGCATTGGCGTGGGGGACGAGGACGGTGTGGCGCCGGGGAGTGGCGGGCGCTCCAGGGACGCTGTGGGCTCGGGGGACGGCGCGGAGTCGCTCCAGGAACGGGACCCGGCGCAGGGGAACGGCGAGGCGGCCCAGGCCGCGAAGGCCTGAAACGCCTACGGGGCTGCGGCTGCGCCGGGAGGCTGCTACTGCGACGAGGTTGCAGCTGGTCGGAGCGCGTATCACGGTGATAGCCGCAATCGGCTCGGCGTGCCACGGTAGGCCATATGGCAGGCAATGGCGTTCACCCGCACGGCCATGATCATCCGTACGACCACGATGAGGCGCATGGCCATGATCACCTGCACGGCCGGGGCGAAGGGCAGGGGCACGGGCAGGGCCGTCCACATGGCTACGTACCCGGGCACGCGCAGGGCCACGTGCACGGCCCTGCGCACGGTCACGGGCATGAGCCTCCGCACGACCCGCACGACCCCCACCCCTCCGGCCGCCGGGCGCGGCTGCGGCACCGGCTGGCCCACCTGATCACCCCGCACAGCCACGCGGCCACGGACAAGGTCGACGCCGCGCTGGAGACCTCCCGCGAAGGCCTGCGCACGCTCTGGATCTCGCTCGCGATCCTGGGCCTGACCAGCCTGATCCAGCTGGTGATCGTCGCCCTGTCAGGGTCGGTGGCACTGCTCGGCGACACGATCCACAACGGCGCCGACGCACTGACCGCCGTCCCGCTGGGCATCGCCTTCCTGCTCGGACGCCGGGCCGCGAACCGCCGCTACACCTACGGCTACGGCCGTGCCGAGGACCTCGCGGGCGTCGCCATCGTGCTGACGATCGCCGCCTCCTCGGTGTGGGCGGCCTACGAGTCCGTGGACCGGCTGCTGAACCCCCGCGATGTCACACACCTGTGGGCCGTGGCCGTGGCCGCCGTGATCGGATTCCTCGGCAACGAGTGGGTGGCCCGTTACCGCATCCGCACCGGTCGCAGGATCGGCTCGGCCGCGCTCGTCGCCGACGGTCTGCATGCCCGTACCGACGGCTTCACCTCCCTCGCCGTTCTCCTCGGCGCGGGCGGCGCGGCGCTCGGCTGGCGGCAGGCCGACCCCCTCATCGGCCTGTTGATCACCGCGGCCATCCTCATGGTGCTGCGCGACGCCGCCCGGGAGGTCTACCGGCGGCTGATGGACTCCGTCGACCCCGAACTCATCGAAGCCGCGGAGACCGCACTCCGCGCGGTGGACGGCGTGCTCGGCATCGGGCAGGTCCGTATGCGCTGGATCGGCCACACCCTGCGGGCCGAGGCGGACATCGTCGTCGACGCGCACCTGACCGTCGTCCAGGCACACGCCCTCGCGGTCGCCGCCGAACATGCCCTCATTCACGCCGTCCCCCGACTCACCGCCGCCACCGTCCACACGGACCACACCCCTGACGACAGCCCCGGCAGCGCGGACCCACACGCGGCCTTGGCCCACCACCTGCGCCTTTGACCAACCGGGGGCCCCGCACGGGCCCCTCCCGGCGCCCCGCGGAACGCTCAGCTCCTTTCGGTCACATACCGCTGGGCGAAATCGAGTTCCAGGCGGACCTGCTTGATGCGTTCCTCCACGACGAGGGAGCCGTGGCCGGCGTCGTAGCGGTACACCTCGTGCGGATGGCTGCGGCGCTCCAGGCGCTGGACGTAGTTCTCCACCTGCTGGATCGGGCAGCGTGGGTCGTTGACGCCCGCGGAGATGTAGACCGGGGCCCGCACCGCGTCCACATAGGTCAGCGGCGACGACGCCTCGAAGCGCTCGGGGACCTCCTCGGGGGTGCCGCCCAGCAGGGTGCGGTCCATTGCCTTGAGGGCTTCCATCTCGTCGTTGTACGCCGTGACGTAGTCCGCGACCGGAACCGCGGCCAGGCCCACGGCCCAGGCCTCCGGCTGGGTGCCGAGCCCCAGCAGCGTCAGATAGCCGCCCCATGAGCCGCCCGACAGGACCAGCCGCTCCGGATCGGCCAGCCCGGACGAGACCGCCCACTCGCGCACCGCGGCGATGTCCTCCAGCTCGATCAGCCCGACGCGGTGCTTGAGGGCATCGGTCCAGGCGCGGCCGTAGCCGGTCGAGCCGCGGTAGTTGACGCGTACGACCGCGAAGCCGTGGTCCACCCAGGCCGCGGGCGACGAGGCGAACGCGTCGCTGTCGTGCCAGGTCGGACCGCCGTGGATGTCGAACACCGTCGGGAAGGGGCCGTCGCCCGCCGGCTGCTGCACCAGAGCGTGGATACGGCCGCCGGGGCCCTCCACCCAGACGTCCCGCACCGGCACCGAGCCGGGTGCCTTCATGCCGGGCGGGTCCAGTACGACCTTGCCGCTCGTCGACCGCACCTCCGGGGGCTGGGCCGCCGACGACCACAGGAACTCCACCGTGCCGTCCGGTCGCGCGGTGGCGCCCGAGACCGTGCCGGCCGGGGTCTCGACCCGGGTCAGCGGACCGGCGGCCCCGTCACCGGTGCCGCCCGGCGTCGTGCCCAGCTCGTAGCGCCACAGTTCGCTCCGTGCCTGGTACTCGTGCTCCACCAGCAGCGCCGACCCGTCGGGGTACCAGTCGGCACCCACGTCTCCGGGGAGGTCGATGTCCAGGGCCGTCTCGGCACCCGTCAGCGGGTCCCAGATCATCGGCTCCCAGCGGCCCCGCCGCTGATGTCCGACCAGCAGCCGGGCGTCCCCGTCCACCGGCGCGAAGCCCATCACGGACAGGCCCAGCTCCTCCGTCCCGCCCTTGGTGTCGTCCAGCTCCGCGACCGTGGAGCCGTCGGGCCGGACGACGCGGATCGCGGAGTGCATCGCGTCGCCGTGCTCGGTGTGCTCCAGGGCGATCAGCGAGCCGTCGTGCGAGAGGTCGCCGACGCCTGCGGACTCGCGGTGCCGGTAGATCTCCACCGGCGGCTCACCGGGCCGGACGACATGGACCGTCGAGCCCTCCTCGTCCGTCGAGCAGCCGACGACCGCGGTCCCGTCCCGGCCGATCGCCAGTCCGCCCGGATACGCGGGGTCGATACCCGGGGTCGCCGGCTCGTCCGGGCCGCCCTCGAACGGCTGCCGCATCCAGACGCCGAACTCGTCGCCGTCGGTGTCCGAGAACCACCAGATCCACCGGCCGTCCGGCGACAGCGTCCCGTCCGTGGTGCCGTTCGGCCGGTCCGTGGCCTGCCGCTGCGCGCCGGTGGCCCGGTCCCAGGCATAGAGCTCGAAGGTGCCGGTGGCGTTCGAGACGAACAGGGAACGGTCCGGGGCGTCCTCGGCCCAGTCGGGCAGCCCGATCCGCGGCGCCCGGAAGCGCCTCTCCCAGTCCGGCATCGCACCGTCCGCGCCGCCGGAATCCGCCGGGCCCCTCGTCGACCCGTCCGCCCCCACTATCGGGCCGGCCGGGCCCGTCGTCGTCCCGGCCGGGTGCAGGGGGTCGGTCGTCGAAGGGTGCGGAGCGGTGGCGTCGTGGCCTGGGGCTGGGGTCGTCTCGTCAGTCATGGGCCCATTCTGCGCCCGGCGCCGGAAATCCGTTGGCGAGGGCCGCAAGGCTGTGGATAACTTCGCCGAATGCGAGGAATTACCGGTCCCGAGGATTGGCGGGAGGTCAATCGGGCCAGGTGGGACGAGCGCGTCGCCCTCCACACCGCGAGCGGTTATTACGACCGGGACGGATTCCGGCGGGCCCGGGACGTGCTGCGTGACTTCGAGATCGCCGAGGTCGGGGACGTCACCGGCCGCTCCCTGCTCCACCTCCAGTGCCATTGCGGGCAGGACCACCGCTTCCCGGGCGACCGCCCCCGCACCCCTCTCATGTAAGCGCTGCGGGCCGGCCGCCCGCGCTGAAGCGGCCGGGCCCGCGCCCCGCACCGGCCGACGCCTGCCCCCCCGGCAGGCAAGCCCCCGAGGACCGGGGTCCGTGCGGAGGATCTCCCGCACGGACCCCGCCTCCTCCTCAGGCCTCCGAACGGCCCGCCCCCGTCACCCCAGCCGCAACGGCAGGGTCTCCAGTCGCCAGCTTCCGGGCACCTGTGTCCGCTCCAGTTGTTCCGGTGCGACGCCCAGGGACACCTCCGGGTAGCGCGCGAAGAGCCTGCCGAAGGCGACCTCGCCCTCCTGTTTGGCGAGGGTGGCGCCCAGGCAGTAGTGCATCCCGTGGCCGAAGCCCACATGGTTCTCCGCGTGGCCGGCGGGGTGCCGGGTCACGTCGAGGCGTTCGGGGTCGGTGTAGTGGCGGGGGTCGAAGTTGGCCGACACCAGGATCAGTTGCACGGCGTCGCCCTTGCGGATCGGCGTCCCGGCGACCTCGACGTCCTCGGAGGCGTACCGCAGCTGGGTCAGATGCACCGGCCCGCACCAGCGCAGCAGTTCATGGACGGCGCGCGGCAGCAGCGCCGGATCGTCCTTGACCAGCCGCAGCTGGTCGGGGTGGGTCAGCAGCGCCGCCGTGCCGTTGCCTATGAGGTGGGCGGTGGTCTCGTGGCCCGCCAGGACGAGCGTGAGGACCATGGTGACCATCTCGACGTCGCTGAGCCGGCCGCCGTCGTCGTCATGGGCGCGGATCAGCTCGCTGAGCAGATCGTCGGTGAGCGCGCCGCGCCGTTCGCGGATCAGCTCATGGATGTGCTCGATCATCGGCGGGAACGAGGTGCGGAGCCGCTCCGGCTCCAGCGAGACCAGATCCGCACCCCACTTCCGCCACTGCGGACGGTCCGCCTCGGGAATGCCGACCAGTTCGCAGATGACGGTGATCGGCAGGGGGTAGGCGAAGTGCTTGATGAGGTCGACGACACCGTCCTCGGCGTGCTCGGGAAGCCGGGCCAGCAGCTCGTCGGCGATCTGCTCGACCCGCGGCCGCAGGTCGGTGATCTTGCGCGCCGTGAACGCGCGGGACACCAGCCGGCGCAGCCGGGTGTGGTCGGGTGCGTCGTTGTTGAGGATCGATCCGAGCAGATACGGCCGGAAATGCTCGGGCAGCCCCATCATGTCCAGCAGCCTGGCCAGGGGGCTCTCGTCGACCGAGTGCCCCAGGGAGGGTGCGGCGGGATTGTTGACGAACCGCTGGTCACGCAGGACCTGTCGGACGTCGTCGAAGCGGGTCACGAGCCAGACGGGGGAATCGTCCATGAACCGGCCCCGGACGACCGGGCCTTGTTCCCGCAGTGCGCCGTAACCGCCGAACGGATCGGTGATCAGCGCCGGGTCCATCACATTCGGCTCGCCGGGGTGTTTCCCGACATGTGCGGCGAACGGGGAGCTGGATAATGCCGACATCTTTCGATCTCCTCCGGGTTGGGAGTCGGCCCGGACGGTTCCGGGTGGGACCCGGCCGGACCAGGGCGTGGACGTGGCGCTTTTCTCTCGGGGAACGCGTGGGAGCGGCCGTGGGCGGATGTCCGTCAGGCGGTGCCGGCCGGGTGGATTCCGTACCGTGGAGCCGGCGCCGTGCGGTCCCTCTCGGGCGCCCCATTGCGGGGAGTTCCGCCCGGAAGACCGCCGGACGAATCCGGCGCGGCGGGAAACCAGCTCACGGGTCCACCCCGTGAATCCGTCCGCACCGGAATCCGCCGCACGGACTCAGTCGCGTATCTGCCGGCGCATCTCCTGTACGCAGAGTTCGGTGAAATGCTCGTAGACGTCGATGATTTCGGGCGCGGCCGCCGCCGCGGCGGCGCGCAGACGGGCGGTGGCAGCGGACTCCGGTCCGGAACCGGGGCCCGGTTCGGAGCCGGAGCCCAGGTCAGCGGCCGGTTCCAGGCCGGCGCCCAGGTCGTGGGCGGTGCCGGGGACCGGGACGGCCTCGGCCGGCACCTCCAGTGCGCTCCGGATGGTGCGGGCGAGGATTTCGGTGCGCAGCTCCAGGCTGTCCGGGGCGCGGCCGGCGAGCAGCGACTCGGAGAGAAAGAAGCCGGTGGAGGTCGCCAACAAGGCGTATTGCTGGTGTTGTACGTCGGTGTCGTCGCGCACCAGGCCGTGCGCGCGGAGCACTTCCAGATGGCGGCGCAGATTCCGGTCGCCCTGCGACATCAGCTCCGCGAACTCATTCCTGGCGGTGTCGTGGAGCCGGCCGAGGATATCGCCGTCGTCGCTGTACAGGGCGCGCAGAACCGGTTCGTTCTGGAAGGCGAGGAACTGCCGGCTCATCATCCGGCTCGGCAGAATCTCCAGCGCATCCGCCCGCAGCCGCGCCAACTGCCGGTGATGAATACGGAATTGCGCCTTCAGCATCACGGCGAGGAACAGGGAGTCCTTGGTCTTCCAGTGCAGATAAACCGTGCCCTTGCCGACTTTGGCGCGCCGGGCGATCTCATCGATGGTTACTCGCCCGTAGCCCCAGGCGAGCAGCAACTCCCCCGCCGCGTCCAGGATGCGGTCGGCGCGCTGCGCTCGTTCCACGTCGTCCCCCTCCGGCTTCGTGACCGGATTTCAAATCTGGTCACACAGTCAAAGTTAGGCCGGACGAGGCCCGTGGAGAAGGGTGTTTTCGGCCAGCGGCCGGAACGTCACTCAGGGGCGGCCGGGTGTTACAACACTCTCAGCCCGAGGGGGTGGAGTGCCGCGTTGCAGAGGTCGCAATACCGGGCAAACGTCACGTGAAATACCTGCCTGACCTGGTCAAATGCTCACAGTTCGCGTCGGCTTGAGGGACCGTCAGGGGGCTTGTCATCGCGGTGACGGGACGGGGTCGCGGGCCGCTGCCCGAGATCCGTGATGGGTACACTCGCCGACCATGTGTGAGGGCAGCCGGAACGCAGAACGGCAGAAAATACGTGCTTCTCAGTCGGGTGCCGACGCTTCCGTCCGGCACGGGGCGGTGCTGCGCACCGCGGCCGCCGCGACGGCCACCGGCGCCGCCGTCCGAAGAGTGCCCGCTCCGGCCCCGCCCGAGGTCACCTCGGTCCCGACGTGAGGCGCCGCTCGAACCGCGGCCGGCACGCGCAGTCCCGTGACCCCCGCGGTCACTGGCTGCTGCTGATCCTCGTACTGCCCCTCGCCTTCGGCGCGTTGTTCTTCGAGGGCTGGACCACCCATGAGGTCGACGCCGCGAAGACCCGGCGTGACTGCACCACACCGGTGCCGCGCGCGGTGGACAAGGGTGGCCCGGTGGTGCGCCTCAACGGTGACCGGACGAAGTCCGCCGGCATGCCCGCCCGCACCGTGGCGCTCACCTACGACGGCGGCCCCGACCCCGTATGGACGCCACGCCTGCTCGATCTGCTGCGCAAGCATCATGCGCACGCCACCTTCTTCCTGCAGGGCTCCGAGGCCGCCCAGCACCCGGCCCTGGTGCGGCGCATCCAGGCCGAGGGTCACGAGATCGGGTCGAACACCTACACCGGTGCGGTCATGGGCTCGGCCTCGTCGGTCCGGGCGCGGCTGGAGCTGTCGCTGACGCAGGGCGCGCTGGCGGGCACCGCGGGCATCCACACCAATCTGCTGCGGCTGCCGCAGACCACCGCGGTGGACACCATGTGCGGCCCGGAGTGGAAGGCCGCCCAGCGGGCCGCCGCGGACGGCTACACCCTGGTGGCCGCCGACCGGTGGTTCCGTAAGCCGGCGCAGGGCGTGATCCGGCAGTTCAGCCAGAACGACGTCGCCTACAGCGAGACCGAAAAGCTGCTCGGCAACCCCAGGATCGACAAATTCACCACGGTCACCTTCGGGACCGGACTGCCCGCGGCCGACACCCCGGCCACGCCCCTGGACCAGTGGGTGGGCAAGGCGCTGGTCGGGGTCAAGATCCTCGGGCACGCCTTCGTCGGCGGGATGACCTGGGTGCTGGGCATCGGCGGCGTCCTGGGAGTGCTGCGGCTGGCCTCGCTCGTCTTCTTCGCCCGCGCCCATGTCCGGCGGCTGTCCCGCATCCGGCCGGGTTCCCCCTGGCTGCGTGAGGTCACCGAACCGGTCACGGTCCTCGTCCCCGCCTACAACGAATCCGCGGGCATCGAGTCCACCGTCCGCTCGCTGCTCGACTCCACCCACCCGCATCTGCAGATCATCGTGATCGACGACGGGTCGACGGACGACACGGCGGACATCGCCGCCCTGATCGACGACCCCCGGGTGGAGGTGATCCGCCAGCCCAACTCGGGCAAGGCGGCCGCCCTCAACACCGGTCTCGCCCATGCCCGGTACGACATCGTGGTCATGGTCGACGCCGACACCGTCTTCGAGCCGGACGCCATCCAGCGGCTCATCCAGCCGCTGGCCCACCCGGCGGTGGGCGCGGTCAGCGGCAACACCAAGGTCGGCAACCGTAGTCGGCTGCTGGGGCGCTGGCAGCACCTGGAGTACGTCTTCGGGTTCAACCTCGACCGCCGGATGTTCGAGGTGCTGGAGTGCATGCCGACGGTCCCGGGCGCCATCGGTGCCTTCCGCCGGGACGCGCTGATGGGCGTCGGCGGGGTCAGCGAGGACACCCTCGCCGAGGACACCGATCTGACGATGGCGTTGTGGCAGGCCGGCTGGCGGGTGGTCTACGAGGAGTCCGCGATCGCCTGGACCGAAGTGCCCACCTCGCTCAAGCAGTTGTGGCGGCAGCGGTACCGCTGGTGCTACGGCACCCTCCAGGCCATGTGGAAGCACCGCCGTGCCGTCGTCGAGGTGGGCCCGGCAGGCCGCTTCGGACGCCGCGGGCTGAGCTACCTCACGCTCTTCCAGGTCGCCCTGCCGCTGCTCGCGCCGATCGTGGACGTCTTCGCCCTCTACGGGGCGCTCTTCCGCGGCCCGGTGCTCTCGGCCGGGGTGTGGATCGGCTTCCTCGCCCTCCAACTGGCCTGCGCCGGATACGCGTTGAAGCTCGACGGCGAGCCGGTGCGGGAGCTGTGGGCGATGCCGCTCCAGCTCTTCGTCTACCGGCAGCTGATGTATCTGGTGGTCATCCAGTCCGTGGTGGCCTTCCTGCTCGGCACCCGGCTGAAGTGGCAGCGTATGCACCGCTCCGGCACCGCCGCGCAGCACATCGGCCAGGCGGTCACGTACGAGAGCCTGCCGTCGTCGAGATGACCGCCGGCGGCGCGCCCCGCGGATGTCCGCCCGGACCGGGACCGGGCGGACACCCGGGCGCCGGCCGGGCGCTCCCCGGTGCCGTCCCGCCCGCAACTCCCCTCCCGCAGCGCACATTTAGCGCATTCGGCCCTTTCGTTTGTGCATATCCCCACACACCGGTTCCCGAAGTGGACATGAGCATGCAGACTTCCGCGCATGACTGAATGGCTGGAGGGGCCGCACGACGGGAACTGGCGCGGCGGCGAAACGCAGGCGGAGTACGTCGGCACCGGGGAGTTCTGGTACCCGGCCGACCCCGCGCAGCAGGTGTACACGCCCGAGGTGCATACGCCTCTGGCGTACGGATCGCAGGCGTACGGGTCTCAGGTGCAGGGGACTCAGGTGTATGCGCCGCAGGAATTCCCGTCCCAGGAAAACCCGTTTCAGGCGTACGCGCCGCAGGAGCACCCGCCCCGGATGCAGATGCCGCAGGAGCAGCCGGCTCAGGCGTATGCGTCACCGGTGCAGTGGCCGCAGGAGCACCCGGCTCAGGTGCACACGCCACCGGTGGAGTGGCCGCAGATGCACCCGCCGCAGGTGCTCACTCCGCAGGTGCACCAGGCGCCGCCGCTGGACCTTGAGGCGCAGGGCGCGGAGCTGCCGGCCCCGGTGCCCCCACCCCGGTTACACACACAGCCCGGCCGCGGACGGCCCCCCGTCCGCACCGGCCGTAAAGGCCCTGGCGACGGGAACGGTGACGGTGACGACGGCCGCGGCAGGCGCACCACGCGCCCTCCCCGCAAGCGCCGCCGGACGGTCCGGGTGCTGATCGTCCTGTCCACCGTGCTGGCCGTGGGCTCCGCGGGCACCTATGTCTGGGCGGACACCGAACTCCACCGCGAGGTCGACCTCGACAAGATCGCGGACCGCCCGCCGGAGGGTGGCGGTACCAACTACCTGATCGTGGGCTCCGACAGCCGGGTGGGACTCTCCGACCGCGCCAGGAAGAACCTGCACACCGGCGGTTCGGCCGACGCGGGACGCCGTACCGACTCAATGATCATTCTGCACACCGGTGAACACGGGGCGTCGATGGTGAGTCTCCCGCGTGACTCATGGGTGACCATCCCGTCGCACATCCGCCCCGAGACCGGCAAGCACTACCGCGCGTCGAAGAACAAGCTGAACGCGGCGTTCTCGTTCGGCGGCCCCGATCTGCTCGTCCGGACCATCGAGCACAACACCGGCGTGCACATCGACCACTACACCGAGATCGGCTTCGCGGGCTTCGTCGGCATCGTGAACGCGGTCGGCGGGGTGCCGATGTGCCTGGACCGCGACATCAAGGACAAGAAGTCGGGCGCCAACCTGAAGAAGGGCTGCCACACGCTCGACGGCCGTACGGCGCTCGCCTTCGTCCGTCAGCGCCACCAGGAGGCCAAGGGCGACCTGGGCCGCAGCCAGAACCAGCAGAAGTTCCTGGCCGCCCTCGCCCACAAGGCCGCCACCCCGGGCGTGCTGCTCGATCCGGGCACGGTCTACCCGACGATGAGCGCGGGCCTCGGCACCCTCATCGTGGACAAGGACACCGGCCTGCCGAACCTCACCTCGCTCTTCAAGGCGATGAAGGGCGTCACGGAAGGCGACGGCAAGCGGCTCAACGTCCCCGTGGCGAGCCTGGGTTTCCCGACGTCCAAGGGCAGCGCGGTGCTGTGGAACAAGCGCAAGGCGCAAGAGCTGTTCAGCGAGCTGAGCAGCGACCGCCCGGTGACCGTCGGAGACAAGAACTGACCGCCGGCTCCGCCCGCCCGGCACGGCCGCGTCCGGGTGGGCGGACGGGCCGTCCCCGCTACAGAAACAGCCCCCAGGCCCCGTCGAGCGACCAGCTCTGCCAGCTCATGGCGCACAGCGCGCCGACGGAGATCAGCACCATCATCAGGTTCTGCCCCTGCTCCGCCCAGTCGTGGATCATCAGCACCAGGTAGACCAGATTGAGCACCGCTCCGGCGATCAGGGCTATCGGTGTCAGAAGGCCCACGATCAGGCCGAGCCCGAGAGCCAGTTCCGCGTAGGCGACGAGGTGAGCCATCAGCCGGGGGTGGGGCTTCACCAGGCGGTCGAAGCCCTTGCGGACCGCGGGCCACCGGTGGTCGGCCGCGATACCGGCCGCCCAGGTGATGCCGCCGCCCGCGAACCAGCTCTTCTTGTCCTTGTGGCGCCAGCTCTCCAGCCACCACAGCCCGAGGCCGATCCGGAGGACGGCGAACCACTCGGCACCGCTGAGCCAGACCGTCTGCATGCTGCCCCCTCGACTCTCCGTACCTGAACTGACGATGCGTCAGTTCAGCGGACGCCGGGCGATACCGCAAGAGGCGGGAGTTCCCGGCCCTGCCTTGTCGTCACAGGGGGGAGCCCATAACCTCCGAACTGATGGGTCGTCAGATACGGACGCCGGTGTCGGCCCGAGGGCGTGAACTCGGCGGCAGCAGCAGTTGGGGGTACAGCGTGAGCAGCAACCAGACCGGCACGGCGGAGCTCCCCAGGGTCATCAGCGTGGATGACCACGTGATCGAGCCCGCGCACCTCTTCAGGACCTGGCTCCCGAAGAAGTACCAGGACAAGGGGCCCAAGCCCTTCACGGCCGGCATCGGCGAGCTGGCGTACGTCGGCGGGAAGTACCGGTTCACGACGGACCCCGAGGGCCAGGTCACGGACTGGTGGGAGTACGAGGGGCTGATCTTCCCGTACAAGCGCATCATCGCGGCCGTGGGCTTCTCCCGCGACGAGATGACGCTGGACGGGATCACCCGGGAGCAGATGCGGCGCGGGTGCTGGGACCCGAAGGCCCGGCTGGCCGACATGGACCTCAACCATGTGGAGGCCTCGCTCTGCTTCCCGACGTTCCCGCGGTTCTGCGGACAGACCTTCGCCGAGGCCGAGGACAAGGAGGTCGGGCTCGCCTGCGTCCGGGCGTACAACGACTGGATGGTGGAGGAGTGGTGCGGGGACAGCGGCGGCCGGCTGATCCCGCTGTGCCTGATCCCGCTGTGGGACATCGAGCTGGCGGTCGCCGAGATCCGGCGCAACGCGGCGCGCGGGGTGCGCGCGGTGACCTTCAGCGAGATCCCCACCTACCTGGGGCTGCCGTCCATCCACTCCGGCTACTGGGACCCGTTCTTCGCCGCCTGCGAGGAGACCGGCACGGTCGTGAACATGCACATCGGCTCGTCGTCCCAGATGCCGGCGGCCTCCCCGGACGCACCGCCCGCCGTGCAGGCCTCGCTGAGCTTCAACAACGCGATGGCCTCGATGATGGACTTCCTGTTCAGCGGCGTCCTCGTGAAGTTCCCGCGGCTCAAACTCGCCTACAGCGAAGGCCAGATGGGCTGGATTCCGTACGCCCTGGAGCGCGCCGACGACGTCTGGGAGGAGCACCGGGCGTGGGGCGGGGTCAAGGACCTCATCCCCGAGCCCCCGTCGTCCTACTACTACCGGCAGATCTTCTGCTGCTTCTTCCGGGACAAGCACGGCGTCGACTCGATCGAGACCGTGGGCGTCGACAACGCCACCTTCGAGACCGACTACCCGCACGTCGACTCGACCTGGCCGCACACCAAGCAGGTGGCGGCCGAGCACGTGGCCGGGCTGTCCGAAGACGTCACGTACAAGATCCTGCGCGGCAACGCCATCCGGATGCTGGACCTGCCTTTCGACCGGGACTGACCGGGCGCGCCGGGCGCCTGGTGCCCGGCGCCCCGCGGCCGGCGAGTGGCGACCCGCGCCACCGCGCGCCGCTCCCGTACGCGCCCCGGAACGCCGCCGCGTACGGCGCCGGCCACACCGGGGGTGCCCGGCGCCGTACGGGAGCGCGGAGCGCTACATCCAGCCCGCGGCCCGAGCCGCGGCGACGGCGGCCGCCTCGGCCTCCTCCGCCGCGGTGTTCAGCGCCTCGCTGCGGCCCATACCGTCCCGCCCCGCGGCCAGTCCGGCCGCCTGGGACGCCTTGAGAGCGGCCTGGTACGCGGCATCGCCGTGCTCACCGCCGCCCTGGGACTGCGCGATCTGGGCGGCGAGTACGGACGCGGCGGCGGCGTTCCGGGCCTGCCGGGCGTCGGCTGCGGGATCGGGCGCCCCCTGGGCCAGCGCGGCCAGCGCACCGGCCGACAGGCGCACGGCGTTGACGGCCTTCGCGGCGGCCGCCGTCGGGACGGCGATGACGGCCCCCGCATCCGCCTCGACACCGGCGAACCGGCACGCGCCCGTGGTGCGGTCGGACGCGCTCCGCGCACGGACGGTATGCCGCTGCCGGAGCGCCTCCTCGGCGCTCACCTCCGCCGTGTCCCGGGCCCCAGTGGCCCGGTCCCGCTGAGCACCCGGCGGATGCTCGGCTCCGTGGGACTCGCTCATTGCCGTCTCCTTGCTGTCAGGGCGACAGTGCTGCGCCGATGGGTATCCCGCCCCGGCCGTGGGCACGGTGACCACCGGGACCGGGCGAACGGGTGCCGCGCAGCGTGGCACGCCGGGCCACAACAGACCAGAGCCGCACCACAACAGACCAGAGCCGCACCACAACAGACCAGAGCCGCACCGCGACGGACCGGAGCCGGGCCGCGACGGACGTGAGCGGTGCCCGGCCCCGAGACCAGCGCGGTACCCGATCCGCCCGCCCGCACCATCTGCACCACGCCCCCGGAGCCACCGGCCGTACGGGGGCGGCCGCGGGCTACGGTGCGGGAGAGACCGACAAAGGGGCGACGACCGGATGAGCAGCACCACAAGCGAGACCCTGATCACCCTCGGGCGCGGATATCTGCGGGACGCCCCCGGTACGTTCGGAAAGGCGGCACTGGCCACGCACTGCCTCAACCCATGGCTCCGGCAACACCCCCGCCAACGGCTCGTCCGCACCCGCTTCGGCGCCGAAATGCTCGTGGACACCCAGGACCTGATTCAGCGTTACGTCTACCTGTTCGGCCTGTGGGAACCTCATATGACGCACTGGCTCCGACGCCGCCTGCGCCCCGGAGACACCTACATCGACGTCGGCGCCAACGTCGGCTACTTCAGCCTGCTCGCCGCACAACTCGTGGGGAAACAGGGGCGGGTGGTGGCGGTAGAGGCCTCGCCCACCTTCCACACCAGGGTCCGCGCGCACGCCGAGCGCAACGGCTACGACACCATCCGCACCGTCAACTGCGCCGTCGCCGACGCCCGCAAGACGGTGACCCTCATCCTCGCGAGTTCGGCCAACATGGGCGCGGCCAGCATCGTCCCGTACGACGGCCCCGCGGAGCTCACCCTCGATGTCGAGGCGTACCCGCTCCCCGAACTGCTGGACCCGGACGAGCTCGCCGCGGCCCGCGTGATCAAGATCGACGTGGAGGGCGCGGAAGGCGCCGCCATCCGCGGCCTGGCCCCCGTGCTCGACACACTCCGCCCGGACGCGGAGATCACCGTGGAGGTGACCCCCGAGCGGATGGAAGCGCTGGGCGAGTCACCCGCCGAACTCCTCCACACGATGCGGGAGCACGGGTTCCACGCCTACCGGCTGCCCAACAGCTACGCGCCGGGAAGCTACCCGGCAGCACTGCACCGGCCGACGGCGGTGCCGGTGCGGTGGCGTGGCCCGGTCGTCGAGGAGAGCGATCTGATCTTCTCGCGCGTCGACGCGGAAACGCTTGCGTGAGCGCCGGACACGTCCGCCCCGCTCAGCTCCCGGCCGGATAGCCCCACCCCATTCCCGCCAGCTCCCGCGCCCGTGCCTCCACCACCGCCATGCGGGCCTCGCGTTCGGTGGTGTCGGTGTGGGAGGTCTGGCTGGTCGCCTGGCCGGGCCATTTGCGGTAGTGGAGGCCTACCTCGGCGGAGAACCAGCCGCGGCTGGTGGCGTTGAGGGCGAGCAGCAGGCCGGTGTCCTCCGAGGCGGGGAGGGCCATCCAGCCGCCGAGGGCGAGGGCCAGGCCGCGGCGCACGCAGAGCGTCGCGGGGTGGACCTGCGCGCGGAAGCCGTTCGCCGTCCAGAAGTCGAGCACGGTGCCGCGCTCGATCGGGCCCGGCTCGGGGTCGCCGGGAAAGCCGGCGGTGGAGCCGTCGGGCAGCAGGTCGAGGGCGCGGGAGGTGGTCCACCCGATGCCGGGGTCGGCTTCGAGGGCGGCCAGGTCGCGGGCGAGTGCGCCGGGCGGCAACTGGTCATCGGCGTCCAGGACCTTGATGTACTCGCCGTCCGCGTGCGCGAGGGCGATGGTGCGGGCGACACCGGGGCCGCCGGCCCGGCCCTGCCGGAAGGTCACCCGGGCGTCGTCGGGGACGTAGGGCGCGACCTCGTCGCTCGTGCCGTCCTCCTGGATGAGCCAGTGCCACTCCCACCCGTCGGGGAGTTCTTGCAGACGGAGCGATGCGTAGGCCTCCGGCAGGAAGCGCGCCGACGGCGCATGGACGGCGGTGACGATGATGAGGCGCCGGCGCACGGCACTTACCACCTTTCCTGTGAGCGGGCCGCGGAGGTTCATGAAGCCGGGATTCCCCGCACGGGAAACCGGACCGGCGGTCAATAAAGCGGGCGAGGGACATTGCCCTATTCGGTGTTCACGTTGTTCCTGTGCGGCGCGGGGCGTGCAGGCATGAAAATGCCCGATCGCTGGCGACGGGGGATGCACCAGCGATCGGGCTGTGGCCAAGAGTAGCAAGCCTGCCCGCGCGATGGGAGCCAACTGCTGAATTGGAACGCGGAGTTGTGGCTGGAGTCACGTAACGCGGGTCAGGTGACGGGAGAAACACGGGGTCAGAGGCGTGCGGGCCGATGGGGGGCGGCCCGTCCGACGACTTGCCGGACGCTCCCGGTCGGCCGCGTCGTGGCCCGTCAGTCACCGCACGGCGGTGCGTACGAGAGAAGCGGCAGATACTCGCGCCATTTCTCCGGTGTCAGAACGCCCCGGGTGGTCGAGCAAATACGGCTAATGGCCTTCTTGGTGTCGAGGTTCCACAGCCGGACGGTGCCGGCGCCGCTCGACACTCCGAGCATGTGACTGCTGGGGCTGAAGGACAGGAAATTGCCTGTCTTGGCGTTGGGGCTCGTCGACTGGCCGATGGCGGTCGCCCTGGAGGCGCCCATGTGCCAGAACCGGACCGTGTTGTCGTTGCCACCGCTCGCCAGGGTCCGGCCGTCCTCGCTGAACGTCAGCGACACCACTGCCTCGGTGTGCCCCATGAGCGGCGAGCCCCGCCGGGTCGCCTTACGGGGATCGGTCGTGTCCCAGAGCCGTACGGAGTCGTCGTCGCTGCCGCTGGCCAGGGTGCGGCCGTCCGGGCTGAAGGCCAGGGAGTTGACGGGTCCCAGATGGCCCCTGAGGGGCGGGCCGAGCGGGGTGGTGTGACGGGGGGCGGTGAGGTCCCAGAGCCGTACGGTGGCGTCCGCGCTGCCGCTGGCCAGGGTGCGGCCGTCCGGGCTGAAGGCCAGGGAGTTGACGTAGCCCTTGTGGCTGGTGAGCAGGTCGCCGAGCGGACGCACACGGGACGGATCGCTGACGTCCCACAGCTGAATGGTGTGGTCCTCGTAGGCGCTCGCCAGCGTGCGGCCGTCGGGGCTGACGGCCAGCGCGTCGGGCCCCACGAACCGGGTCTTCAGCCCGATGGGCTTCCCGTAGGAGACCGGGCGGGCCGGGTCGGCGACGTTCCACAGCTCCACCGTCTGGCTTCCCATCAGCACCGCGAGGGTGCGCCCGTCGGGGAAGAAGGCCAGGGAGCGCAGATCGCCCTTCCCGGGGGTGAACGGCTTGCCCAGGACCGCGGGCCGGGTGGAGTTGCGTACGTCCCACAGCCGTACCCGCCTGTCGCGGGCGGCCGTGGCGAGCACCTGTCCGTCCGGGCGGAACGCGCCGATCCGGCCGACCATGTTGGACGTCGGGATCGACCACAGCCGGACCTTGCTGTCGCCGCTGCCGGTGGCGAGGGTCCGGCCGTCCGGGCTGAAGCCCACGGCGTACATCTCACCGCTGCTGCCCGCGAGGGGCTCGCCGACCTGCGACGGGTACGCCGGATCGCTGACGTTCCACAGGCTGGCGGTGCTGTCCGCGCTGCCGGCGGCGAGCATGTTGCCGTCGGGGCTGAAGGCCACCGACCACATCGGGCCGGTGTGCCCGGTGAGGGGCGCGCCGATCGGTGCCGCGTGACGCGGGGAGTCCACGCGCCAGAGCCTGACGGTGTTGTCCTTGCTGCCGCTGGCGAGGGTGTCGCCGTCCGGGCTGAACGCCACCGAGTGCACGGTGTCCGAGTGGCCGGTCAGTACGGCGCCGGCCTCCGGACGGCCCCGTCCGGCCACCTCCCACAGCCTGATCCTGCTGTCGTCGCCACTGGTCGCCAGCGTCCGTCCGTCGGGGCTGAACGCCACGGCACGCACCGGGGCGGTGGCGCCGGTCAGGGTGGCCCGCGCCTTCGGCCGGTGCGGGTCGCGGACGTCCCACAGGCGCACGGTGTGGTCCTCGTCGGCGGTGGCCAGCGTCCGTCCGTCGGGGCTGAAGGCGACCAGGAAGATCGTGCCGTTGTGGCCGGCCAGCGGCGCCCCGATCGGCCGCGGCCGGTGCGGGTCGCGGACGTCCCACAGCCGGACCGTCCCGTCGTCCCCGGCGCTGGCGAGGGTGTGGCCGTCCGGGCTGAAGACGGCGGTGCTCACCCAACTGGTGTGGCCGGTGAGCGGCTTGCCCAGGGGCTCGGGACGCGTCGGGTCCGCCACGTCCCACAGGCGCACGGTCCGGTCGTAGCTGGCGGTGGCCAGGAGCCGTCCGTCCGGGCTGAAGGAGGTGAGGTAGACGGCGCCGGTGTGGCCCAGCATCGGTGTGGCCAGCGGCGCGTTCACCATCGAGATCAGCCGGTTGTTGGTGCCCTCGTCCTGGGGCCGCAGGCCGTGCGCCACCAGATCGAGCTGCGCCGACAAGGAGGGGTCCGTGTACTGGGCGCGGTCGGCCTGGGCGAGCACCTGCGCGAACACCGTGTCGTCCCGCTGCTGCCACGCGACCACCGCGGAGCCGACGGCCAGCATCGCCATGACGACCAGCGCCGCCACCGCGCCCCGGGCCAGGAGCACGGTGCGCCGGCGCAGCCGGACCGAGGCGGCCAGGAACTCCACCGCGGTGCGGGTCAGGAAGGTGTCGTCGGCGGAGTCGGCCCAGGTGCGGGCCTGCTCCAGACGGGAGCCGCGGTAGAGCAGCGAGGTGTCGCGGTCCGCGCCCTCCCAGGCCCGGCCGTCCTCCTCCAGCCGCTGGCGCAGCAGATTGCCGTTGCGGTCCTCGTCGATCCAGTCGCGCAGCCGCGGCCAGGCGTGCAGCAGCGCCTCATGGGTGATCTCCACCGCCTCCGCGTCGAGCGTCACCAGGCGGGCGTGCACCAGGGCTTCGAGCGATTCCTCCGTCTTGCCCGGGTCCGTTGACTCATCGGCCAGTTGGTGCCGTTTCCCTCGTCTGCGGGTGGCCTGGGTGTCCTCGCCGAGCCGGACCAGCCGGAGCAGGAGCAGCCGCGCGGCGGTGCGCGCCGTCGGGTCGAGACCGGACCAGGCCCGCTCGGCGGTCGCCGCCACCGCGCCCTGGATGCCGCCCGCCGCGCGGTAGCCGGCCAGCGTCAGCCGGCCCGCCTTCCGCCGCTGCCAGGTGGCGAGCAGGGCGTGCGAGAGGAGCGGCAGCGCCCCCGCGTCGTGCGCCCCGCCGGCGCCGTCGGCGCTGACCTCCCGGACGATCAGTTCCGCCAGCCCCGGTTCGAGTTCCAGGCCCACGGCCTTGGCCGGGCCGGTCACCGCGTCGCGCAGCTCCGTGGTGGTCAGCGGCCCGAGCACCATGTGCCGGTGCTGGAGGGCGTCGGCCAGTTCGGGATGCCCGAGACACTGCTCGTAGAAGTCGGCCCGTATGCCGAGGACGACGAGCACGGGGGCCGGGTCGCTCGGTCCGGCGGGGGTGCACACGGCGTGCAGGAGCTGGACGAAGGCGCGCCCGGCCGCCTCGTCGCAGAGGGTGAACGCCTCCTCGAACTGGTCCACGATCACGACCGGCCGGGCGGCGGCGGGGGTTTCGGGCCCCGCCCAGGCCGCGGCGGCCTCCCGCACGGCCCGCGTGAAGCGCGGCGAACCGGGCTCCGGCGCCGCCGAGCCCTCCGCGCCGGAGAGGGGCCCGGCGAGTTCAGGAATGCGGCGGGTCAGCTCCGCGACCGGATCGCCGCCCGGTACGAGCTGCACCACCTCGCGCGCCCGGCCGCTGCCGTCGCCCGGAGCGCCGCTCTGCAACGCGGGCACCAGACCGGCGTTCAGCAGCGAGGACTTCCCCGCCCCCGAGGCACCCACCAGCATGACCAGGCCACCGGTCCGCTCCGCCGCACGGAGCTGCGCGACGAGCGCCTCGGTGCTCCGCTCCCGCCCGAAGAACCACCCGGCGTCCTGCTGCCGGTACGAAGCCAGTCCCCGGTACGGGCAGACGCCGGGGACGGTGGCCGCCTCGGCCGGGCCGCGGTCCTCCTGCTGCGCGGCCGCCGCGGCGCGGTCACCGACCGGGTCCGCGACCGCGCTCTCCCACAGCCGCTGCCACTGGGCGAGGTCGTACAGCCCGGCGGACACCGGTGCGGGCCGCTGCCGCCGCGCCTGGGGGATCAGGATGTGCAGCACCGCAGCGAGCGCGGCGAACTGCGCGGGCACGTTCTTGGCCCGCCGCCAGTCGCTGATCCGCTGCACGGACACCCGCACGGGCCGCCCGCGTTCGTCGACCCGCTGGAGCCGGACGACCGCCTCGGCGACCTTTTTGAGGGGAGGGTTGCCGGCCTCCTTGTACAGCAGCGCGAGCCGCTCCGCGAAGGCCGTACGTGCCCCTGAGTCGGCACTCAAGGCTTCCACCCCCTACGTCCCCCGCACTTGGACATCCGGACCGGAAAACTCACCTTAGCTGGCTGACCTGTGGTTAAACCGTCCGTCCGAGTCCGGAACCTCCCCGCCGGGAGCCCCAGCTGGCAGGATCGCGCAGCAGCGGCGCAGCAACGGGGACTCCCGGGACAGCCCACCGGCTCAGCGCTCGAAGGCCACTCCTGACGCACATTCGCGGTCAGGCTCGGCCTGAGTCAAGAGCCGGTGGTGAGGGTCCGGGTGCCGGAGCGCGAGGGACCTGTGAAAGCGGTCCCTCCGGACTGCGTCCGCGTCGACCACGGGTCCTGCCTTCCCTGGATCCGCGCCGGTACGGGGGGCGCGGATCGACACCGCCCGCCGTTCGGCACCGGTCCCCACGAGGGGAGGGACCGGTGACGAACGGCGCGGCGTGACGACGGCCGGGCGGTGTCACAAGGGCCGGGTGGTGTCACCCGCGCAAACCATCCGGTTCGTCCCCGTGCCGCGGGCCCGCACTCGATCGACCGCTTCTTCAGCTCGTCATGCGTGACGTCCGGGTTCCCGCTGTGGATCTCCACCCTGCCGTCACTGTTCCGCATCGCCTGCGCGGGGCCCCGGCCCTTGTGCCACCGCCCGGCCAGATCGTTTCCCCGGGCTGCGACGGCGGGGATACAGTCCGGCCAGGGCGCCACGGGACCAGGGGAGGGGCTGGCGTGTTCGAGATCGTGACGGTGGGTGCGCTCACCGCATTTCTCACCGCGGTGGGAAATGGTGCCGCGGGGGAGATGGGCAAGCGGGTGCTCGTGTCGACGGGCGCGCTGGTGCGACGGACCCTGGGACGGCCGGAGCCGCTGCCGGCGAGCCCGGCGGGGTGGGAGGCGCTGGCGGCGGAGCTTTCCGAGAGGCTGAGCCGGGACCGGCAGCACCACGGCGAGTGGGCTCAGCTGCTGCGGACCATGCCGGCACCGGTGGTGCTGCCGGGCCCCGGAGCCGGACTGCCGCCCGCCACCCGGCACTTCACCGACCGGCAGCGGGTGCTGAAGCAGCTGACGCGAGAGGCGGCCCGTCCCGCGGCGGGCCGGCCGCGGGCCGCTCTGCTGTACGGGCCGCCGGGCATCGGCACCACCGCGGTGGGCCTGTACTGGGGAGCCGCCCAGCTCGCCCAGTACCCGGACGGGCAGTTCTACGTCGACCTCCGCGACCTGGCCGCCGGGAGCGGCCCGGAGCCGTCGGCGGTCCTGTTGCAGCTGCTGCTGGAGATGGGCATCGAACGGGAGCGGATTCCCCCCACGGAAGCCGGGCGCGAGGACCTGTACCGGCGGCTGACGGCCGGCCGCCGCATGCTGGTGGTGATCGACCACGCCTCCGCCGTGGCGCAGGTCCGCCACCTCGTCCCGTCCACCCCGGAGGTCTTCCTCCTGGTGATCTCGTCCGGTCCGGCGTTCGCGCTGGAGGCGGAGCGCATTCCCGTTCCGCCGATGGGCGACCGGGACGCGGTGAAGCTGCTGAAGAAGGTCGCCGGTCCGGAGAAGGCCGCTCTCGTCAAGGCGCAGCTGCCGGTACTGCTGGACCGCTGCGCGGGCAACGCCTTCGCGCTGAAGGCGGCGGCGCTGCGTCTGCTGACCGAGGAAACGCCGCTCCCGGAACCGGCGGACGGCCTCACCGGCCTCTCTCCGGTGCACGGCATGGCCCGGGAAGTGTGCCGGGGGCTCGGCCCGGAGGCCGCGCGGCTGTGCCGGCTGGCCGCGGTGGTCGGCTGGCCGGCCTTCGACGCGGGACTGGCCGGGGCCGCCGCGGACGTCGCCCCCGACGAGGCCGCCCGGATGCTCGCCGAGGCGGTGGACGCGCGGCTGGTGGAGCCGCTGCACGAGGGCCGCCACCGTTTCCGTCCCGAGGTGCGGCGCCTCCTGGCGGACGCCGCGGGGCCGGAGCACGGCATCGCGGAGTGCGCCGCGGCGGTGTCCCGCGCGCTGGACTTCGTGCTGAACCGGGCGCTGCACGCCGCCCATGCCGCGCTGCCCCAGAGCTGGCGGGTCGAGTCCGTCCCGGCCGACGGCACGCCGTACCGGGACGAGGCCGCGGGCATGGCGGCGCTGCGGGCCGAGGCCGCGAATGTCATCCGGGCGGTCTCCGTGGCCCGCGAATACGGCCGTCCCACCGTGGCGTTGCGGCTGGCCCGCGCGCTCTGGCCGCTGCAGCTGAAGGCCGGGCTTTGGGACGAGGTGCTGCCCGCCCTGCGGATCGCGGACCGCTGCACCGACGAGCACGCCACGGACCCCCGCACGGCGGCGTTGATCCACTTCCAGCTCGGCCACTGCCTCGGCGAACTGCGGTGCTGGGAGGAGGCCGACCGCGCGACGCACCGCGCCGTCACGGCCGAGCGCACGGCCGGCCACCTGCTGGGCGAGGCGTCGTCCGTGGAGCTGCAGGGACTGCAGATGCTGAGCCGGTGGCAGTACGAGGCCGCGTACGAACGGTTCGCCGAGGCGGAGCAGTTGTACCGGCGGATCTCCCCGGGGCAGGACGGCGCGGCGGACCTGCCCCGCGCCCTCGCGCTGGCAACGCGCCACCAGGGGCGCGCCCTGCGTGGCCTGGAGCGGCTGGAGGAGGCGCGGGTCCGCCTGGAGAGCGCGCGGGACTTCTTCGTGGCACAGGGCGAGGCGTACAACCAGGGCCGCGTGCTCACCGACCTCGCCGAGGTGCTGCACGACGCCGGCGACAACACCGCGGCGCTGGCCCGCATCGCCGAGGCCGAACGGCTGCTCACGCCGGAGGGCGCGACTCCGCACCTGGACTACCTGGCCCGTCTCCGGCTGCGGTGTGAGGCCGCGGAGTAGCCGCGGTCACCGGGTGCACGCCGGCTGCCGCGTGCACCCGGAGCGTGCTGCCGCCCGGTGGCACCACGCCGCCGTGCACCAGCCACGCGTGCAGCGCGGAGGCGTACCCGGCCGGGTCGAGGTCCGCCCCCGGGCCCGCCGACAGACGCAGTACCCCGTGCTGCCGGGTGCGCACCGTGCAGTGGTCCGGCCCGCTGACATACGCGGCGAGCACGCAGTGCGGATGACGGCGCAGTACCTCAGCCGTCCACCCCTCCGGGCCGCCGAGGCGCGGATCGTCCGGCGGTCCGTCACGCCAGATCACATCCGCCGTCGCCAGGTCCCCCGGATCGAGAGTGTCCTCGTGCACGGCGCGGTGCGCCTCCCCGGCGGCGTCGTACGGATGCCCGGTGGAGCGCTCGATCACGACGTCGGCCCCGCGGACCCGCGTACGGACATCCAGCGGATGTGTACGCCGCGGGGGATCGTAGGGCGGCAGCGGCAGCGGCTCCAGCAGCGGGGGAGCCGCCGGCTGGGGCAGGTCCATCAGCGAGTAGAAGTGCCGTCGCAGCAGTTCCGCCGAGGCCCCCGGGGCCGAGGTGATGAACTCCGCCGGCCCGGTGCGTGGCCGGTGCCGCACCATCAGGTCCGCCAGCTGTTCGCGCAGCGGCCCCTGCGGATCGAGCCGCGGCGCGTCGCGGACGAACGCCGCGAGCGGCGCCTCCGGGTCCAGCCGTTCCTCCCCCGTGGCCGCCAGCAGCACCGGGATGCCGAGCGCCGCGGCGTAGTAGGAGACCGCCCCGAAGTCCCCCACCACGGCATCCGCCGCGAGGATGGCCTGCCGCCAGGCGTGCACCGGGTCGATCAACGCCAGCCCGCTGCGCCGGGCCCGGTCCAGCCACATCCGGATCTGCCCCGGGCCGTGCCCGAACCAGATGTTCGGATGCAGAACGGCCGCCAACCGGTAGTCATCGGCGGGCAGTTCCGCGGTGAGCCGGGGCAGCAGACTCGGCACGACGTCCTGGCCACCACCGTTACCGAAGAGACCCTCCGGGTTCCAGGTGGAGTTCAGCACGACCAGTCGCTGCCCGCGCCGCACACCCAGGGCGCGCCGGAACCGCTCCCGGTACGGCCGCCCGGCCAGCATGCGGTCGAAACACGGATCGCCGGCGAGGACGGCCGCCGACGCGGCCTCGGGGCACACACGCCGCAGCCGTTCCCACTGCTCCGGATGCGACAGCACCAGCCCGTCCGCATACGGCTCGCCGTCCCGCAGCAGCCACTCCGGCGACAGCCCGAACGTCGGCTCGCGGCTCGCGGCTCGCGGCTCGCGGCTCGCGGCTCGCGGCTCGCGGCTCGCGGCTCGCGGCTCGCGGCTCGCGGCTCGCGGCTCGCCCGAGCTTTTTAGTGTAGCCCACACCATGCGACAAAACGGTCAATTTGCCGTTCAGGGCGTGCAGTTGGCCGCCGAAACTGGCAGAAATCGCCAGGTCCACCGGTGTTCGCAGCGCCTGCTCCCAGGGCAGCACCGGCAGGTTCAACTCGGTGAACAGTCGCTGGATTCCGCCCTGAAACACCGACGATTCCGTTGAGGTGACCAGCAGTTGCACCCGGAAGTCGTCGTGGAACAACGGCACGATGTCCAGCAGACGCCCGGCGGAGGTGACGTTGTGCACCACGAGCAGCACCCGACGACGAGTCGCCCGGCTCACCCAGCGATCAGCGCCTTCCCCGACCGGTACCTGTATCGCCGGGGGATCGGACGGCCCCACCTGCCACCTCCTGCTGACTGCGCGGCACTCGCGGCGCTTTGGCGTACGTCTCCCACTCGCGCTGCCCGGAGCGCTCCTCCCTGATGTGGCGTGCGCCACCCCGGGCAGAAAAACGGGAGCCGGATTCCGGGCCGCCTCCCCAACGGCGGCTCGCAAGAGGACTGGAAACAAATCAGGACCCGACCCGCGATGCGGATCAGGCCCTGACCTGTGTTTCTTCAGTCGGGGTGGCGGGATTTGAACCCACGACCTCTTCGTCCCGAACGAAGCGCGCTGCCAAGCTGCGCTACACCCCGAAGCAACGAGCTCTACTTTAGCGGACTGATCCCCGTAGGTGAAATCCGGTTCTTGCGGAGCCGGGGAGAAGGCCTGACCTGGTCGATCCCGATGGTGATCAAGGACAGCAGGAAGCTCGCCAGGGCGAGGGTGAGACCGGTGGCGGCGGTCGGGGGAGGGGCGCCGGCCGCAGTGGGGAGGGCGAGGGTGAACGCGAGGTAGAGGAGTGGGTAGGCCGGCCACTGCCAGGCGTGGGACAGGCGGAAGCCGCGGGGCGCGGTGAACAGAAGCCAGTCGGCGAGGGCGGCGAGCGGGGTGACCGTGACGAGGAGGTGGTGGGAGAGGGCTCGGGCAGTGGTGGGGAGACCGGTGTCCGGCAGCACGAAGGCGGTGGCGTCGGCGGCGGGGAGGGCGTGGTGGATCAGGGCGGGGAGGGCGAGGAAGGAGAGGAGGGCGCCGGTGATCCAGGGGCTCACGGGGCGGCGGCCGGCCCAGGCGCGGTGCGCGGAGCCGGCCGAGACCAGCGCCAGGGCGAGGTTGGCCTGCACGGTGAAGTGGGTGAGGAGCTGGGCCGGGGCGGGTGAGCCGAGGGCGGCGAGGAGCAGGCCCGTCAGGGCGGCCGCGGCGACGAGGGCGCGGAAGGCGGCTGCCAGGGGGCGGCGGATCGTGGGGGCGACGGCGGCGGCCGGGGTGCGGGCGGCGGCCCCGGCCGGGTCGGTGGCGTAGCGAGTGGACTGCGAGGTCCGGGTGGGGTCGGACATTCCTCCACGTTAGGGGGATGATCGCCGGGCCGGGGAGACCTCATTCGGCAAATCCGCGGGTCGGGGGTGAGGCCCACACGTCCGGCCCCCGGTCCCGGCCCGGGAGAGCCCGAGCCGTCGGCTCCCGGGCGGGACCCCGGCCCCGGCCCTCAGCCCGTGAGCCCGGCCCCGGCCGAGCCCGTGGCTCCCGGTCCGCTCAGTCCCGCGCCGTCAGGGTCAGCAGCGTCGCCTCCGGGGGGCAGGCGAAGCGGACCGGGGTGTAGCGGTTGGTGCCGCAGCCGGCGGAGACATGGAGGTAGGAGGTGTGGCCGCCCGCGGTGTGGGTGGACAGGCCCTTCACCCGGTCGGTGCCGATGTCGCAGTTGGTGACGAGGGCGCCGTAGAAGGGGATGCAGAGCTGGCCGCCGTGGGTGTGACCGGCCAGGATCAGCGGGTACCCGTCGGCGGTGAAGGCGTCCAGCGAGCGCAGGTAGGGGGCGTGGACGACGGCCAGCGAGAGGTCGGCGCCGGATTCCGGGCCGCCGGCCACCTCGGCGTAGCGGTCCCGCTTGATGTGCGGGTCGTCCAGGCCGGTCAGGGCGATCTCGATGCCCTCCAGCTTCAGCCGGCCGCGGGAATTGGACAGGCCGACCCAGCCGGCCGCGTCGAACGCGTCCCGCAGTTCTTCCCACGGGTTGTGGACGACGCCCACGGCGGGGGCGTTGCCGTTGAGGCCGTGCCGGCCCTGGACCCGCTCGATCAGGTAGCGGGCGGGGTTGCGGAGCTTGGGCCCGTAGTAGTCGTTGGAGCCGAAGACGTACGCGCCGGGGAACTCCATCAGCGGGCCGAGCGCATCCAGGGTCTCGGGCACGCCCTCGGTGTCGGAGAGGTTGTCACCGGTGTTGATGACGAAGTCGGGGCGCAGCCCGGCGAGCGACTGCAGCCAGCGCTGCTTCTTGCGCTGTCCGCTGACCATGTGGATGTCGGAGACCTGCAGGACGCGCAACGGCCGCATACCGCGGGGCAGTACGGGCACGGTCACCCGCCGGAGGCGGAAGGAACGGACTTCGAAGCCGGCGGCGTAGGCCAGACCGGCCGCGCCGACTGCCGTCAGGGTCAGGGGTACTCCGTATCGCGCGCGCATGCGTCCCATCGTCGCAGAGAGCGGGGGGTGGATGCAGCGGAGGAGCGGCCCGTCGTGGGGCCGGTGTGGCGGGGCCGGGGGAAAAGGGCGCGGCGATTGTCGGCGGGTGGGGGCATACTCAACGGCATGACCACGCTCAAGTCCAAGCTCAAGGACGACCTCACCGTCGCGATCAAGGCGCGCGACGAGCTGCGCTCCTCCACCCTCCGTCTCACGCTCACCGCGATCCAGAAGGAGGAGGTCGCGGGCACCGAGTCGCGTGAGCTGTCCGACGGCGAGGTCGAGAAGATCATCGCGCGGGAGGCGAAGAAGCGCCGGGAGGCCGCGGACGCCTTCGAGAAGGGCGGCCGGGCCGAGCAGGCCGGGCGGGAGCGCGCCGAGGGCGAAGTGCTCGCGGAGTATCTGCCCAAGCCGCTGACCGACGACGAGCTGGAGCAGCTGGTCGCGGCGGCCGTGGCGGAGGCCAAGGGCGCCGGCGCCGAGGGCCCGAAGGCGATGGGCGCGGTCATGAAGATCGTCAACCCTCAGGTGGCGGGCCGCGCCGACGGCGGCCGGGTGGCCGCGACGGTGAAGAAGCTGCTGGCCGGCTGAGCGGCCGACCGAGTCCCCGAAAGACGGCCGAGGGGCGCCCCCGTGATGTGGGGGCGCCCCTCAGTGCGTGCCGTACGGGCCAACCGGCCGCCTACCAGCCGCCGTTGCCGCCGCCCAGAAGGCCGGGGAAGCCCGGAATGTGCCAGCCGCCGCCCGGCTTGCCGCCGTGGCCACGGCCGGGCTTCTGCGCGCCGCGGCCCTTGCCGTCGTCCTGCTGGTGGTCCTTGGCCGGATCGCCGATCGGGACGGTGGGCAGCTGGGGCGCGGGCCGGCCGTCGAGGGCGCCGGTCATCGCGTCACGCCAGATGGGGCCGGGGGTGTCGGCGCCGTAGACCTTGGCGTGCGAGACGCCGCCGATGCTGATGTCGTACATCTTGCGCTTGTGCAGCGGGTCGCCGACCCAGACCGCACCGGCCGCGTTCGGGGTGTAGCCGACGAACCAGGCGGCGTAGCGGCTGTCGCTGGTGCCGGTCTTGCCCGCGCTGTCGCGGCCCTGGAGACCGGCTTCCTTGCCGGTTCCGTCCTCGACGACGCCCTTCAGGAGGGTGTTGATCGTGTCGGCGGTCTTCTTGGACATCGCGCTGCGGCAACTGGACTGCGGGACCTTCAGCGCCCGGCCCCGTGCGTTGGTGATCGACTCGATGGCGACGGGGGAGCAGTACTCACCGCCGTTGGCGAACGCGGCGTAGCCGGCGGCCATGGTCAGCGGCGACATCTCCTGGACGCCCAGCGTCATCGACGGGACCTCCTGCAACGGCTTGCCGTCCGCCCGCTCGATGCCCATCTTCTGGGCCATCTTCACCGCCGGGCAGATACCCATGTCGCTGATCAGCTGCACGAAGTAGGTGTTGACCGATTTCGCGGTCGCCTCCTTCATGCCGTACGGGCCGACCTCTTCCTTGTTCTCGTTCTGCGTGGTGTCGGTGCCCTGCCACTCGCCGTCGCAGGTCTGCACCGGGCTCGGGTACGGCATCCGGTACGGCGAGGGGTACTCCTGCTCCGGACTCGTGCCCTGCTCCAGCGCGGCCGCCGCGATCACCGGCTTGAAGGTCGACCCGGGCTGGTAGCCCGCGCCGCCGCCCATGGCGTGGTCCACCGAGAGGTTGATCACGGTCTGGTTCTCGCCGAAGCCGTACGGGCGTGACTGGCCCATGCCGAGGATCTTTCCGGTGCCCGGCTCGACGATGCTGGCCGCACCGGCGACCGGGTCGTCGTCGTAGACGTGGTCGCTCAGCGATGCCTGGATCGACTTCTGGGTCTGCGGGTCGAGGGTGGTGCGGATCGTCATGCCCCCCTCGTTCCAGCGCTTCAGGCGGACCTTGCGGTTCTTGCCGAAGTGCTTGTCGGTGAGGAAGACCTTGCGGATGTAGTCGCAGAAGAAGCCGGCGCCGTCGACGGCGGTGATGCAGCCGTTCTTGGGGCGGCTGATCGCCAGCTTGATCGGCTTCTTGGCGGCCGCGTCGGCCTGCGCCTGGCTGACGTCCTTCAGGTCGGCCATCCGCTGGAGCACGGTGTTGCGCCGCCGGGTGGCCTCCTGCGGGGCGTTGACCGGGTCGTAGCGGGTGGGCGACTGGACGATGCCGGCCAGCAGCGCCGACTCCTCCAGGTTCAGGTCCTTGGCGTGCTTGCTGAAGTAGCGCTGGGCGGCCGCCTCGACGCCGTAGGCCTGCTGCCCGAAGAACGTGATGTTGAGGTAGTTCTGCAGGATCTTCCGCTTGCCGAGTTCCTTCTCGACCTGGATCGCGTACTTGAGCTCCTTGACCTTGCGGCCGAGGGTCTGCTGGGTGGCCTGGGCGACCTTGTCCGGATTGTCGCCCGCCTCCTCGATGAAGACGTTCTTCACGTACTGCTGGGTCAGTGTCGAGGCGCCCTGGGAGACGCCGCCCGACTGGGCATTTTTGTTGACTGCCCGCAGGATGCCCTTCGGGTCGATGGCGCCGTGCTGGTAGAAGCGCGCGTCCTCGATCGCGACGATCGCCTGCCGGATGTACGGCGACATGTCCTTGAGGCCGACGACCGTGCGGTCACGGGAGTAGACCTTGGCGATCTCGCCGCCCTTCGCGTCCAGAATCCTGGTCCGCTGGCTGAGCGGCGGGGTCTTGAGGTTCGCCGGGATGTCGTCGAAGCCCTCCACCGACCCCTTGGCGGTCAGGCCGAGCGCCCCCGCAGCCGGGAGCGCGAGACCGGCGAGTACCGCTCCGGCCAGGACGCTGACACCGAGGAACTTGGCGGCCTGCTGCGTCTTGGACAGACCTCCGCCATCGCGCTTCTTAGGCATGAGGGCAGCCTACGTTCTCAATCCGCCGGACAGGGGCGCACGTGTTCGTTTAGCCTGTCCTCAGTCAGCGCAGCCGAACAGTTACGCCCGAGTTCGTCAACCCCTCCTTCCCGCGGGACGCGCCCCCACGTGCCCGCAGGCGACGAGGAAAATCCCGTGTCAGGACGGGGAACTGTCCTGCCTTGTGCGCAAAGTGACGTATGCCGCACGGTCACTCCGTTGGGTGATCTGCCGCATACGCATAGTCCGTTCGGGCCATCCAAGATTGGGCCCGAAGGGGGTGTTGCGCCCTGCCTGCCTTCCGTAACGTCCTCAACTGGCAACGGTGAATATGCCGCTTGCCGCCGTGGGGGAGCCTCGATTCGGGAGAGGACGGCGCCAGCATGAGCTGGGTAACCGACTGGAGCGCACAGGCAGCCTGCCGCACGACCGATCCGGATGAACTGTTCGTTCAAGGGGCGGCGCAGAACCGCGCCAAGGCGGTGTGCACCGGATGTCCGGTGCGCACGGAGTGCCTGGCCGACGCCCTGGACAACCGGGTGGAGTTCGGCGTGTGGGGCGGAATGACCGAACGCGAGCGGAGGGCGCTGCTGCGTCGCCGCCCGACCGTGACGTCATGGCGCCGGCTGCTGGAGACAGCGCGTACGGAATATGAGCGCAGCACGGGCATCCTGCCGGTGGACTGTGACGACGAGGCCTTCGATGAGTTGGCCGCGGTGGGCTAGCCGCGGGCACGGCCGGAGAAATCGGCCGAGAAGGTTCGGTTGATGGCGCGGTCTGATCGGTCGGACGGACGCGAAGTCCGTCAGCGACGGTGAGATGCACCGGAGTTGGAGGCATGGATGGGGGTGGGCGCGCTGATCCGGCGCGCCCGGTGAAGACGTGGAACGGCGCCCGGGGGTGTGGTGAAGGGCGCTTCGTTGGTGGGCGGGTGGCTGAACCAGCCGTGAGTACGGCTCCTTCGCCGCCCGTCGTCAGTCGTCGGTGTCCGAGGGGTTCAGCGCCAGGCGGTCGCCGATGGCACGCAGCCCTGAGAGGTCATGGACATCGCCGGGCAGTGCGGCGACCTCCGTCACCGGAACCTCGGGATGCAGCGCGGTGAAGCGGTCCCGCGTGCGCCGTTCGCGCGCGAGCACCTGCATGCGTTCGGCGTGGAGTCGTAGGAGTCCGGCGGCCAGTTGCTCCGCTGAGGCCGGGGTGGATGTCGGGTGCTCCGCCGCGGCAGCGGGGGAGAGGCTGCCGGCGGTACGTGAGCCAGCCTTCCCGCCGTCGAGATCCACAATGCCGTCGGCGGCAAGATTATTTTCCGCCCGGTCGGGGGCGGGATCCGTCCCGTCCGGGGCCGTACCGGGCTCCGCCGCGTCCGCCTGGGTGTCCTCCGCCATGCGGTCGGTGAGGGTCTCCGCGGCGGCCAGTGCGCGCTCGGCGCTCAGTTGGGCGGCGCCGCTGCCGTGTACGCGGTTCAGCACCAGGCCGGCCAGCGGCATCTGCTCGGCGGCCAGCCGCTCGACGAAGTACGCCGCCTCGCGCAGCGCGTCCCGCTCCGGCGCGGCCACCACGAGAAACGCCGTACCGGGCGCCTGGAGCAGGCGGTACGTGGCGTCCGCGCGGGTGCGGAAGCCGCCGAACATGGTGTCCATCGCGGCCACGAACGTCTGCACATCGCGCAGCAGTTGGCCGCCCATGAGCTTGCTGAGGGTGCCGGTCATCATCGACATGCCGACGTTGAGGAACTTCATCCCGGCCCGGCCGCCGACCTTCGCCGGCGCCATCAGCACCCGGATGAACTTGCCGTCCAGGAAGGAGCCCAGGCGCTTGGGGGCATCCAGGAAGTCCAGCGCGGAGCGGCTCGGCGGGGTGTCGACGATGATCAGGTCCCACTCGTCGTTCGCGCGGAGCTGGCCCAGCTTCTCCATGGCCATGTACTCCTGGGTGCCCGCGAAACCGGCCGACAGGGACTGGTAGAAGGGGTTCTCCAGGATCGCGCGGGCCCGGTCGGCGTCCGCATGGCCCTCGACGATCTCGTCGAAGGTGCGCTTCATGTCCAGCATCATCGCGTGCAGTTCGCCGCCCGCGGTCTGGTCGACGCCCTTGACCTGACGCGGGACGTTGTCCAGCTCGGAGATGCCCATGGACTGCGCCAGCCGCCGGGCCGGGTCGATGGTGAGCACGACGACCTTGCGGCCGCGCTCGGCGGCGCGCACACCCAACGCCGCGGCGGTCGTGGTCTTGCCGACACCGCCCGATCCGCAGCACACCACGATGCGGGTGTGCGGGTCGTCGAGCAGCGCATCGACCTCGAGCCGCGGGGCCGAGGCGTCCAGCGTCGTGGTGTCCGAGGTCATATGGGCCCCTGTTTCCGCAGGTCTCTCGCCAGGTGGTAGAGCCCGGCGAGGTCCACTCCCTCGGGGAGCAGCTCCAACTCGTAGGTGGGCAGGCCGATGGCGGTCAGCTCGGCGTACTCGGCGCGCTCCAGCTCGACGCGCTCGGCGTGTTCGCGTGCCTGCTCCAGCAGGGGGTCGATCAGCCGGTCCGCCAGTCCGCCGCGGCGGGCACCGCCCAGACCGGCCTGGGAGAGCGCCTTGGCGACGCCCGCACGGGCGCCCCGGGCGGCGATGTCGAGATCGCCGTTGTCCAGCAGTGCCGGGCGGGTCATGTTGATGACGACGCCGCCCACGGGGATACCGGCGGCGCGCAGCTCCTCGACTCCGTCGGCGGTCTCCTGGACGGGCATCTCCTCCAGCAGCGTCACCAGATGCACCGCGGTCTCGGGCGACTTGAGGACCCGCATCACGGCCTGCGCCTGATTGTGGATCGGGCCGATCTTCGCCAGACCGGCCACCTCGTCGTTGACGTTCAGAAAACGGGTGATGCGGCCGGTGGGCGGGGCGTCCATCACGACCGCGTCGTAGACGAACTTGCCGTTCTTGTCCTTGCGGCGGACCGCTTCGCACGCCTTGCCGGTCAGCAGGACGTCCCGCAGGCCCGGGGCGATGGTCGTGGCGAAGTCGATCGCGCCGAGCTTCTTCAGCGCCCGGCCCGCGCTGCCCAGCTTGTAGAACATCTGGAGGTAGTCCAGCAGGGCGCGTTCGGCGTCGATGGCGAGGGCGTGGACCTCGCCGCCGGCCCGTCTGCCGCCACTGCCGCGCGCGGTATCGCCGCCGGACTCCGTCCGGGAGGAGCCCCAGGGCGCGGCGCCTTCCGACGCCGGACCCACCGCGATCTTGCGTTCCTCGTAGGGAAGCGCTTCGGTCTCGAACAACTGGGCAATGCCCTGTCGGCCCTCGACCTCGACCAGGAGGGTACGGCGACCCTCGGTGGCCAGGGCGAGGGCGAGGGCAGCGGCGACCGTGGTCTTTCCGGTGCCGCCCTTGCCGCTGACGACATGGAGCCTGCTCACGCCAAGGAGCCTAACCAGTCCTCGTCCCGGCTACGCACGGGATACGCCTGGGAAGCCCCGGATATCTGCCCAACGGTCCGTCCGGGACGGATCAGGGATGATCCGTAGGGGTCCGGCGGCCGGGCCGTCGGCGGGCCGGGGCGGACGGCTTCCACCGCGGCCGTGGACAGGCATTACGCTCGCCCCATGACCAAGTGGGAATACGCGACCGTGCCGCTGCTCGTGCACGCGACGAAGCAGATTCTGGACACCTGGGGCGAGGACGGCTGGGAGCTGGTCCAGGTCGTTCCGGGCCCCAACAACCCCGAGCAGTTGGTGGCCTACCTGAAGCGGGAGAAGCAGGCATGAGCGCGGTGGAGGAGAAGATCGCCGAGCTCGGCCTGAAGCTGCCGCAGGTCGTGCCGCCGCTGGCCGCCTACCAGCCCGCGGTGCGTTCCGGCGCCTATGTGCACACCTCCGGCCAGCTGCCGATGGTGGACGGCGCGCTGCCGCTGACCGGCAAGGTCGGCGCCGAGGTCAGCGCGGAGCAGGCCAACGAGCTCGCCGCGACCTGTGCGCTCAACGCGCTGGCCGCCGTGAAGTCCGTCATCAAAGACCTCGACCGGATCCAGCGGGTCGTGAAGGTCGTCGGTTTCGTCGCCTCCGCGCCGGACTTCACCGGCCAGCCGGGCGTCCTCAACGGCGCCAGCGAGCTGCTGGGCGAGATCCTCGGCGAGAAGGGCGTGCACGCCCGCTCCGCGGTGGGTGTGGCGGTGCTGCCGCTCGACGCGCCGGTCGAGGTCGAGATCCAGGTCGAGGTCGCCGAATAGGCACCCGCGGGACAGCGGCACCGGTAGTGCGTGCCCCGCACCGGAGGGCCCCTGGTGGACAGGGGCCCTCCGGCGCGAAGACGCCCTCGAACATCCGCGCGCGAGCGCATAGCATCCGGCCATGTCGTCCACGACCAATGGCCAGTGGTACCCGCCGGAGTGGCCGGACCGTATCCGGGCGCTCGCGAACGGCGAGCTGACCCCGGCCGAGCCCCGGCGGGCCGCGACCGTCCTGTTGCTGCGGGACTCCGCCTCCGGCGGCCCCGCCGTCCATATGCTGCGCAGACGCGCCTCCATGGCCTTCGCCGGAGGCGCGTACGCCTATCCGGGCGGATCCGTCGATCCCCGTGACGAACGGCCGGTGGCCTGGGCCGGCCCGTCACGCGCCCAGTGGGCGGTCCGTATGGGCGTCGACCCGGACGCCGCCCAGACCATCGTCTGCGCGGCGGTCCGCGAGACGTTCGAGGAGTCGGGCGTGCTGCTCGCCGGCCCCTCGGCCGACACGGTCGTCGCGGACCCCACGGGCGAGGACTGGGAGGCGGACCGCGCCGCCCTGGTCGCCCATGAGCTGTCGTTCGCCGACTTCCTGGCCCGGCGCGGCCTGGTGCTGCGCTCCGATCTGCTGGGCGCCTGGGCCCGCTGGATCACCCCGGAGTTCGAACCACGGCGCTACGACACTTGGTTCTTCGTCGCCGCTTTGCCCGAGGGCCAGCGCACGCTCCCTCAGGGGCCGGCGGGTTCCGGCCCCGAGGGGACCCCCGGCGCCTCCACCGAGGCGGACCTCGCGCTGTGGATCCGGCCCGAGGAGGCGGCCGCCGGATACGACCGCGGTGAGCTGCTGATGATGCCGCCGACCATCGCGACCCTGCGCGGGCTCCAGCCGTACGCCACCGCCGCGGACGCGCTGGCCGCAGCGGAGGCCCAGGACCTGACGCCGGTACTGGCCCGGGCCCGCCTCGTGGACGGCGGGATCGAACTGAGCTGGCCGGGGCACGACGAGTTCACCAAGCACATCGCACGGACGGACGCCGGGGCCGGTGCCCCCGGGGGCGGCGAGCCCGACGACTCCGGCCCCTCGGGAGGGACCCCCGCATGACCGACGCAGCCGCCCTCCCCGGCCAGCCCCGCGGCGGAGTGATCGCCGGGCCCGCGACCGCGCGCGCCCATTGCGTGCTGGCTCCGAACCCGTCGCCGATGACGCTGGACGGCACCAACACCTGGATCGTCGCCGAGCCGGACTCCGACCTCGCCGTCGTCATCGACCCCGGACCGCTCGACGAGACGCACCTCCGCGCCGTCATCGACACCGCCGAACGGGCCGGCAAGCGCGTCGCGCTGACCCTGCTGACCCACGGTCACCCGGACCACTCCGACGGCGCCGCCCGCTTCGCCGAGCTGACCGGCTCGTCCGTACGGGCCCTCGATCCGGCGCTGCGCCTGGGGGACGAGGGCCTCGAAGCGGGCGATGTCATCACCACCGGCGGCCTGGAACTGCGGGTGGTGCCCACCCCGGGCCACACCGCCGACTCGCTCTCCTTCCACCTCCCGGCCGACCGCGCGGTGCTCACCGGCGACACGATCCTGGGGCGCGGCACCACCGTGGTGGCGCACCCCGACGGCCGCCTGGGCGACTATCTGGACTCGCTGCGCCGGCTGCGCTCCCTCACGGTCGACGACGGGGTGGCGACGGTCCTGCCGGGCCACGGGCCGGTGCTGAACGACGCCCAGGGGGCGGTGGAGTTCTATCTGGCGCACCGGGCGCACCGGCTCGCCCAGGTGGAGACCGCGGTCGAGGCCGGCCACGGCAGCCCCGCCGAGGTCGTCGCGAGCGTCTACGCCGATGTCGACCGCTCGCTGTGGCCCGCCGCCGAGCTGTCCGTACGGGCGCAGCTGGACTACCTGGGCGAGCACGGACTGATCGAGGACTGAGGGCGCCGCGGACCGGCCGCCGGGCGGCCCCCGGCGGTTCCGGACCGCTCCCACGGGCGGGAGGCTCCGTCAGCGTTCCTACGGGCGGGGAGTCTTCGCCCCGTGGACGGCCAGATATTCGTCGGCCAGCCAGGGGGCGAGGTCCTGGAGCAAGGCGTCCAGCAGCTCCGGGTACGCGGCGGGCGTCCGGGCGGCGCGCGCCGTGGTGCGCATCTGCTCGGCGTGCGCCGGGTAGTAGCGGCCGAATACCTCGGCGGACTCGGTGAGATCACTCGTCCAGCCGCCCCAGCGCGGCATGACCAGGGTGAATCCGGTACGGACCAGCCGGCGCGCCACCGCCCGGGTCAGCCGGGTGCGCTCGGCCTCCGTGGTGGCCGCCGCGGCTTGCGCGCGCAGACCGGGCAGCGCGTGGTGGAGGCCGCCGTTGGTCTCGCGGGCGAGGCGCGAGGTGGGGCGGTAACGGGGCAGCCGGCCGGCGAGATCGGGACCGCTGAGTGGCGTGCACAGGCACGCCACGAACCACCCGAGGTCGTACCGCTCCGGCGCGCTCAGCAGCCGGCCCACCCCGAACAGCAGGATGCCGACGCCGTTGACCTGCGGAAAGCTCGCATCGAGGTGCTCCTCGACGGCGCGGGCGGCGGCCCGGTCGGCATCGGTGGGCCCGTCCCACAGGGCGAGCAGCACATCGAGGTCGGAGACACCGGGGATGGCGGTGCCCCGTGGAACGCTGCCGTAGAGGTAGCCGCTGTGCAGCCGGCCCGGGCCGAAGCGGGCGCCGAGCCGGTCGCCCAGCGCCGCCACCACGGGCGCGAACGGCGCGGACACCCGGTCCAGGGCCCCCTCGCGCAGGAAGCAGCCGTCCCGGTCCAGCCCCGTGCCGTGGATCATGGCGCCACTATGGCGAGGCTCTGGCGGACCTGCGAGCCGTTTTCCGGGCCGCGGGGCCTTACGGGCGGCTCGCGGGCCCATGACGAAGGGCCCCGCCGGAGCGGGGCCCTTCCAGGCCGTTCCGCGAGCGGGTCAGCGCGAGCGCTTGGCCAGCCGCTCGACGTCCAGCAGGATCACGGCGCGCGCCTCCAGGCGCAGCCAGCCGCGGCCCGCGAAGTCCGCCAGCGCCTTGTTGACCGTCTCGCGGGAGGCGCCGACCAGCTGGGCCAGCTCTTCCTGCGTCAGGTCGTGGACGACGTGGATGCCCTCCTCGGACTGCACGCCGAAGCGGCGCGACAGGTCGAGCAGGGCGCGCGCCACACGGCCCGGGACGTCGGAGAAGACCAGGTCGGACATCTGGTCGTTGGTCTTGCGCAGCCGGCGGGCGACCGCGCGGAGGAGGGCCGTGGCCACCTCGGGGCGGGCGTTCAGCCAGGGCTGGAGGTCGCCGTGGCCCAGGCCGAGGAGCTTCACCTCGGTGAGGGCGGAGGCGGTGGCCGTACGGGGGCCGGGGTCGAAGAGCGAAAGCTCACCGATCAGCTCGCCGGGGCCGAGGACGGCGAGCATGTTCTCCCGGCCGTCGGGGGAAGTGCGGTGCAGCTTCACCTTGCCCTCGGTGACCACGTACAGGCGGTCGCCGGGGTCCCCTTCGTGGAACAGGGCGTCGCCGCGGGCGAGCGTGACCTCTCCCATAGAGGCGCGCAGCTCGGCCGCCTGCTCGTCATCGAGCGCCGCGAAGAGCGGTGCGCGCCGCAGAACGTCGTCCACGAGATCTCTCCTTGTCGACATGCTCCGGGGGCTGTGGTCCCCATCATGCCGGAATGCAAAACAGTGCGATCAATCACAAGTTTGCCGGACCGGTGCTCCGAGCCATAAGGCAGGGGGCCGATTGGGGTCAGGAATCACAGCGATCAAGCCGGATGTCAGTGGCTGGCCTTAGTCTGGCCGAGTGTCCAATACGCCGGTGAGAGCAGAGGACTGGGGGCCGGACGAGTGAGCGCAGGGCGTGATTCCGCTGTGGGCGAACAGGAGTCCGGCCGCACCTCGATTTCGGATAAAAGTAACAAATCCCCCTCGGGGGTGGCGCCCCGCCGGAAGCCGCCCGTCCGGAAAACCGGCGCGTCGCGACCGTCGGCGCAGGACACGACCGTGCAGACCTCCGCGAGGCAGACTCCGGCGGACAAGACCTCGGCAGGGAAGAAGGCCGCCCCGTGAACGCAACCCCCGAGAAGCCGGCGGCGCCCAAGAAGGCCGCGGCCAAGAAGGCCGTCATCAAGACGGCCACCGCGGCCGCGGAGCAGGCCCCGGCCAAGAGGACCGCCGCCAAGAAGACCGCCCCGGCCAAGAAGACCGCCCCGGCCAAGAAGGCGACGGCGAAGAAGGCCCCCGCCAAGAAGGCGACGGCGAAGAAGACCGCAAAGACGGCCGCGGCGAAGGCGCCCGCCAGGAAGGCCGCCGCGCGCAAGCCCGAGTCCCGGGTCGCCATGGTGCGCCGGGCCCGCCGGATCAACCGCGAGCTGGCCGAGCTGTATCCGTACGCCCACCCCGAGCTGGACTTCACCAACCCCTTCGAGCTGCTGGTCGCCACGGTCCTGTCCGCGCAGACCACCGACCTGAGGGTCAACCAGACCACCCCGCGCCTCTTCGCGGTCTGCCCGACGCCCGAGGACATGGCCGCGATGCCCCCGGAGCAGCTGGAGGAGCTGATCCGGCCGACCGGCTTCTTCCGCGCCAAGACGAAGTCGCTGATCGGCCTGTCGGCGGCGCTCCGCGACCGCTTCGGCGGCGAGGTCCCCGGCCGCCTGGAGGACCTCGTCACGCTCCCCGGGGTCGGCCGCAAGACCGCCAATGTGGTCCTGGGCAATGCCTTCGGCGTCCCGGGCATCACCGTCGACACCCACTTCGGCCGTCTGGCGCGCCGCTTCGGCTGGACCACCGCCGAGGACGCCGAGAAGGTCGAGGCGGATGTCGCCGAGATCTTCCCCAAGAGCGAGTGGACGATGCTCTCGCACCGCGTCGTCTTCCACGGCCGCCGCGTCTGCCACTCCCGCAAGCCCGCCTGCGGAGCATGCGCCATCGCCCCGCTGTGCCCCGCGTACGGCGAGGGCGAGACGGACCCGGAGAAGGCCAGGAAGCTGCTGAAGTACGAGCTGGGCGGCCGGCCGGGACAGCGGCTGAAGCCCCCGGCCGGCTATCCGGGACAGCCCGCGCCGCCGATGGCGCCCCCGGTGGCCGCCTCATGACGCCCGCCGCCCAGAGGTGACCGACCATCGATGCCAGGCCTGAGGGGGCGCGTATGCGGAGTGCACGGGAGCAGCGGTACGGCCGGGAGACGGACGCCGGCCGGGAGGCGGCGGTCACGGCCGAGGGCCTGCCCGAGTGGCTGGACCCGGTGGCCCGGGTGGCCGACACCATCGAGCCGCCGCAGCTCAGCCGCTTTCTGCCGCCCGAGAGCGGTGGCCGGCAGTCCGCAGTCCTGATTCTCTTCGGCCATGGCTCCCGCGGCCCCGAGCTGCTCCTGATGGAGCGCGCCGGCACCCTGCGCTCCCACGCCGGCCAGCCGTCGTTCCCCGGCGGCGCCCTCGACCCGGAGGACGGCGACCCGGAGGGCTCCGGTCCGGTACGCGCCGCGCTGCGTGAGGCCCAGGAGGAGACCGGCCTCGACCCCTCCGGTGTGCAGGTCTTCGGCGTGCTGCCGCGGCTCTACATCCCCGTCAGCGGCTTCGTGGTGACCCCCGTCCTGGGGTGGTGGCGCCGGCCGAGCCCGGTCGGTGCGGTCGACCAGGCGGAGACCGCAAGGGTGTTCACGGTTCCCGTGGCGGATCTCACGGACCCCGCCCATCGCGTGACAACGCGCCATCCCAGCGGCCACATCGGGCCTGCGTTCCGTGTCGAGAACGCCCTGGTCTGGGGGTTTACCGCCGGAGTCATCGACCGGCTCCTGCACTACGCGGGCTGGGAGATTCCGTGGGACCGTGACAAGGCGGTCCCGCTCGACTGGCGCTCGTGAGACGGTGTCCGGCGTGAACGTCCTGGACATTTTGCTGCTGGTCGCGGCCGTGTGGTTCGCGATCATCGGCTATCGGCAAGGCTTTGTCGTCGGCATCCTGTCCGTGATCGGCTTCCTCGGGGGCGGTCTGATCGCGGTCTATCTGCTCCCCGTGATCTGGAACGAGATCACCGGGGACGCGACACCCGGCAGCTTCGCGGCCATCGCGGCGGTCGCCATCGTGATCGTGTGCGCCTCCGTGGGCCAGGCGCTCACCACCCACCTGGGCAACAAACTGCGCCGCCACATCACGTGGTCACCGGCGAGAGCCCTGGACGCGACCGGCGGTGCGCTGGTCAACGTCCTGGCGATGCTGCTGGTCGCCTGGCTGATCGGCTCGGCGCTGGCCGGAACATCCCTGCCGACGCTCGGCAAGGAGGTCCGTAACTCCAAGGTGCTGCTCGGGGTGTCCCGGGTGCTGCCGCAGCAGGCCGGCACCTGGTTCGCCGACTTCTCCTCGGTCCTCGCGCAGAACGGCTTCCCGCAGGTCTTCACGCCGTTCTCCAACGAACCGATCAACAATGTGCCGGCCCCCGATCCGCGGCTCGCCACCAGCCCGGTGGCGGCGCAGGCCCGGCGCAGCATCGTCAAGGTCGTCGGCACGGCCCCCAGCTGCGGCAAGGTCCTCGAAGGCAGCGGCTTCGTCTTCGGCCGGCACCGTGTGATGACCAACGCCCATGTCGTCGGCGGCGTTCGCGAGCCGACCGTCCAGGTGGGGGGCGAGGGCCGTACGTACGACGCCCGGGTCGTGCTCTACGACTGGCGGCGCGATATCGCGGTCCTCGACGTGCCGTCACTCGACGCGCCCGCGCTGCAGTTCACCGGCGGGGACGCGAACAGCGGCAACAGCGCCATCGTCGCCGGCTTCCCGGAGAACGGCGGCTACGACGTCCGTGCCGCCCGGGTCCGCGCCCGCATCCAGGCCACCGGCCCGGACATCTACCACCGCGGCACGGTCGGCCGCGATGTCTACTCCCTCTACGCCACGGTCCGGCAGGGC
The DNA here is from genome assembly GCF_042746015.1 of Streptomyces sp. NPDC058773. Lineage (NCBI taxonomy): Bacteria > Bacillati > Actinomycetota > Actinomycetes > Kitasatosporales > Streptomycetaceae > Streptomyces > Streptomyces sp. NPDC058773. The sequence continues at coordinate 35,939 of NZ_JBHYPE010000027.1, read as the reverse complement.
AACTCCGGCGGCCCGCTGCTCACCCCGCAGGGCAAGGTCTACGGCGTCGTCTTCGCGAAGTCGCTGGACGACTCCCGCACCGGCTATGCGCTGACCGCCGACGAGGTCCGCGAGGACGTCACCAAGGGGCGCACCGCGCAGCGGCGGGTCGACAGCCAGGGCTGCGCGATCTAGAGCTGATCCGGAAGCCGGCCGGGCGCTCCGGCGGAGCGGATCACGGCCGGGGCCCGGCGGCGGGACACGGGAAGGAATCCCGCGTCCCGTCGGCGGGCCGAGGGGTCAGGTACGGGAATGGCGTAGCCGCGCGCTCATCCAGCGCGCTCTGCGGCGCAGGATGCGAGGGATCCCCATCGGGTGCGTCGGGTCGGGGGAGGCGCCGGACCTGAGGTCCGGGGTTCCCCTTTCCTGAGTACCCACTGCAGCGGCACTGCTGCGGCGGTTGCGTGCCACGTCACGGTAGTCGTGCGTCCAGCCCATACCCTCGACTCTGCCCGTGCCCCAAGGTCCGTAACCGCCCCGGGGACCGCCAATTGGCCTATGCGCCGGGCAAGTGGCTGTTCGTCATACGCGCGTTCGAGCCGGGCGGGGAAGGGCACCGCTGAGCGGTCCGGACGGCGCGCTCAGCGGTCCGCGAGGGGCAGGGCGCACCGGTGTACGGGGCGCTCCAACAGCCCGCCCCGGGGCCGCCGTTGCTCGCCGCCCCTTCCGGGGCAGCGGCTCGTCACCGGTCCGGTTCCGGGTCCTTCAGCCAGTTGATCAGTTCCGTGGAGAACGCCACCGGGTCCTCCTCGTGCGGGAAGTGCCCCAGGCCGTCGAACAGCCGCCAGCGGTACGGCGCCTCGACGTACTCGCCGGAACCGGCCGCGCTGCGGGTGCGCATCACCGGGTCGAGCGAGCCGTGCAGATGCAGCGTCGGCACCCGTACGGGCATCTTCATCCGGCGGTTGAACTGGAGGCCGTCGGGGCGGGCCATCGACCGCACCATCCAGCGGTACGGCTCGATCGAGCAGTGCGCCGTCGAGGGGATGCACATAGCCCGCCGGTAGACGGCCAGATCGTCGTCCTCCGGCAGCCGGGGGCCGGACCAGTCGCGGATCATCCGGCCCACCAGGGCCGCATCGTCCGCCGTCAGCGCGCGCTCCGGCAGCCAGGGGCGCTGGAAGTTCCAGATGTGCGAACTCCGGGCGCTCTGCCGGACGTCGCCCAGCATCGCCGAGCGCCAGCGCCGCGGATGCGGCATCGAGGCCACGGCCAGCCGGCGCACCAGCTTGGGCCGCATCACCGCGGCCGTCCAGGCGAGATAGCCGCCCAGGTCGTGCCCGACGAGCGCGGCGTCCGGCTCGCCCAGGGACCTGATGACGCCGGTGATGTCCAGGGCGAGGTTCGCCGGGTCGTAGCCGCGCGGGGTGCGGTCGCTGCCGCCGACGCCCCGCAGATCCATGGCGACCGCCCGGAAACCCGCGTCGGCGAGCGCCGGCATCTGATGCCGCCAGGTCCACCAGAACTGCGGGAAGCCGTGCAGCAGCAGCACCAGCGGGCCGTCACCCATCTCCGCGATGTGGAAACGGGCGCCGTTGGCCGCGACGTCGCGGTGCGAGACCTCGCGTCCGCCGGGAACGTCGATCCGTACGACCGAAGCGGTGCTGTCAGGGGCTGTCATACCGATGAGCGTGTCACAGACTCCAGCACCGGGTGCTCCACGGGCGCCACGCGCGGGTGCGGCTTGGCCTTCTGGAGTACCGCCGCGGTCTGCTTGGCGGAGTTGATGGACCGCTCCGGCTTCTTGACCTTCTTCATCTTGGCCATCGCGATCAGGGCCAGCAGCCCGGCGAGGACCAGGAAGGCGCCGCCGACGATCAGGAAGGACCAGGCGAGCCCGAGGCCGAGGTTGTGGATGCCGTACGCCGCCGCGAAGCTCAGCACCGGCAGCGCGAACAGCGCCAGCGCGCCGGCCACCATGAACGCGGCGCTGCCGATGCCCGCGCGCTTGGCGTCCTGCCGGAACTCCGCCTTGGCCAGCGCGATCTCGTCGTGCACCAACGCGGACATTTCGGCCGTGGCCGTGGCCACCAGCTGTCCGAGGCTGCGGTCCGTGCCGTCGTGGACTGCGGTCATCGCCGTCTCCCTCTTCTCTTCACGCGGATGCAAAGCCTCTCAGATCATGCCGGACCATCGTCTCCGGCATGCGTGCCGGAGGCCACTTCGGCAAGCCGCCGGTGCTCGGCGGCCTTGGCCTCGTGGATCGCCGCCATCCGCAGGTGGTACTCCGGCTTGTCGAGTTCGTAGACATCGGGGATGCCGTCCTGGTCCTCGTCCCGCTCCTCGTCCTCGCACAGCTTCCGGTACTTGGCATTGCGGATCTTGAGGAGAACGCCGGCGAAAACGGCCGCCAGCAGCGAGCCGATCAGCACCGCCGCCTTGATCTCGTCGGCCAGTACCAGGTCCTCGGCGAAGGCGAGTTCGCCGATGAGCAGGGAGACGGTGAAGCCGATGCCGGCCAGGGCGGCGACGGCGAAGACATCCGGCCACTTCAGGTCGGGGTTCAGCTCGGCCCGGGTGAAGCGGGCGGTGAACCAGGTGCCGCCGAAGATGCCGAGCGCCTTGCCCACCACCAGGCCGAGCACCACCCCGAGGGTCTCCGGCCGCGTGAAGACCTCATGGATCGCGCCGCCGGATATGGACACGCCCGCGGAGAACAGGGCGAACAGCGGCACGGCGAGGCCGGCCGAGAGCGGGCGGACCAGATGCTCGATGTGTTCGCCCGGGGACTCCTTCTCGCCGTCGCGCCGGGTGCAGCGCAGCATCAGGCCCATGGCGACACCGGCGATGGTGGCGTGCACCCCGCTGTTCTCCATCAGGGCCCAGATGACCACGGCGAGCGGGACATAGACGTACCAGCCGCGGACGCCCTTGCGCAGCAGCAGGTAGAAGAGCACCAGGCCGGCGACGGCAAGGCCGAGCGCCAGGAAGTCGATCTTCGAGGTGAAGAAGATCGCGATGATCAGGATCGCGAAGAGGTCGTCGACGACGGCGAGGGTGAGCAGGAAGGCGCGCAGCGCGGCGGGCAGGGACGTGCCGAGCACGGCGAGCACGGCGAGCGCGAAGGCGATATCGGTGGCGGTGGGGACCGCCCAGCCCTGCATCGAGCCGCCGCCGAGGGCGTTCACGACGAAGTAGACGACCGCGGGCATCGCCATGCCGCAGAGCGCGGCGACCACGGGGAGGGCGGCGGCCTTGGGGTCCCGGAGTTCGCCCGCGACCAGTTCGCGCTTGAGCTCGATACCGGCGACGAAGAAGAACACCGCGAGCAGGCCGTTGGCGGCCCAGTGCTGGACGGACAGGTCCAGGCCCAGCGCGGCCGGTCCGAAGTGGAAGCCGCGGACCGCCTCGTAGCTCCCGCCGAGGGTGTTTGCCCAGATCAGAGCGGCTACGGCGGCGACGAGGAGGAGGATGCCGCCGACGGTTTCGGCGCGCAGCGCATCCGCGACGAAGTTCCGCTCGGGCAGTGGCATCCGGCCGAGGAAGGGGGCGCGGCGGTTCCGGGGGGCGCTCATGCGGCGGCCTCGCAACGCTCGGCGGGGCGGTGTGCGCGCGGCACCCACTGCTCGATCGTTTGCTGGTTTCGCGCGCTCACTCGGTGACCTCCGGCTTTCGGCAGCTGTGTACGGCTGTTGCAGTTGCCGACCAGACTTCCCGGCGCACCCAGAGTTTTAGCGCGTCATTGACGCATGTCCCACTGTACCGGGCGGGCGCGAGTGGCTATCCGGTGGTCTCACTTTACGGTCAAAACGGGCGGTGGGCTGCTGGGGCGGACGCCGGGGCCGCCGTGGCCACGGCAAGGGGGCACCCGGCCGTGTCCGGCCCGATGCCCCCTCCTGGTTCCGTCCCGCTCAGTCCTCGCTGGCGGCGCTCGGCAGCTTCGCCTGGATCAGGTCCATGACCGTGGAGTCGGTGAGGGTGGTCACGTCACCGAGGGCGCGGTTCTCGGCGACATCGCGCAGCAGCCGCCGCATGATCTTGCCGGACCGGGTCTTGGGCAGCTCCGCGACCGGCATGATCCGCTTCGGTTTGGCGATCGGGCCGAGCTGCTGGGCGACATGCGCGCGCAGCTCCTCGACCAGGCCCTCGTCCTCGGCCGCGCCACCGCGCAGGATGACGAAGGCGCAGATGGCCTGGGTGGTCTGCGGGTCGGCGGCGCCGACGACCGCGGCCTCGGCCACCTTCGGATGCGAGACCAGCGCCGACTCCACCTCGGTCGTGGAGATGTTGTGGCCGGACACCAGCATCACGTCGTCCACCCGGCCGAGCAGCCAGATGTCGCCGTCGTCGTCCTTCTTGGCACCGTCGCCGGCGAAGTACTTGCCCTCGAAGCGGGACCAGTACGTGTCGCGGTAGCGCTGGTCGTCGCCCCAGATCGTGCGGAGCATGGCCGGCCAGGGCTCGGTCAGGACGAGGTAGCCGCCGGCGCCGTTGGGCACCTCACGCGCGTCGTCGTCCACCACGGTCGCGGCGATACCGGGCAGCGGCACCTGGGCCGAGCCGGGCTTGGTCGCCGTGACGCCCGGCAGCGGGCTGAGCATCATCCCGCCGGTCTCGGTCTGCCACCAGGTGTCGACGATCGGCGTCGCGTCCGCCCCGATGTGCTTGCGGTACCACATCCACGCCTCGGGGTTGATGGGCTCGCCCACCGACCCGAGGATGCGCAGCGACGACAGATCGAACTTCGCCGGGATGTCGTCGCCCCACTTCATGCAGGCGCGGATCGCGGTCGGCGCGGTGTAGAGGATCGTCACGCCGTACTTCTGCACGATCTCCCACCAGCGGCCCTGGTGCGGGCTGTCGGGCGTGCCCTCGTAGAGCACCTCGGTCGCGCCGTTGGAGAGCGGGCCGTAGGTGATGTACGAGTGGCCGGTCACCCAGCCGACGTCGGCGGTGCACCAGAAGACATCGGTCTCCGGCTTGAGGTCGAAGACCGCGTGATGGGTGTACGACACCTGGGTGAGGTAGCCGCCCGTGGTGTGCAGGATGCCCTTGGGCTTACCCGTCGTGCCGGAGGTGTAGAGGATGAACAGCGGGTGCTCGGCATCGAAGGCCTCGGGCGTGTGCTGGTCGCTCTGCCGCTCGACGATCTCGTGCCACCAGACGTCGCGGCCCTCGTGCCAGTCGATGTCCTCCTGGCCGGTGCGGCGCACGACGAGGACGCTGCGGACGTTCTCCGTGCCCGGCTTGGTCAGTGCGGTGTCGACGGCGGGCTTGAGGGCGGACGGCTTGCCGCGGCGGTAACCGCCGTCGGCGGTGATCACCACACGGGCGTCCGCGTCATTGATCCGGGTCGCCAGGGCGTCCGCGGAGAAGCCGCCGAAGACGACCGAGTGCGGAGCGCCCAGGCGGGCACAGGCCAGCATGGCGATGACCGCTTCCGGGATCATCGGCAGATAGATGGCGACCCGGTCGCCGCTGCGCACCCCCAGCTCGGTCAGCGCATGGGCGGCCTTGGAGACCTCTCGCTGGAGCTCGGCGTACGTGATCGCGCGGGTGTCGCCGGGCTCGCCCTCGAAGTGGATGGCGACCCGGTCGCCCAGGCCGTTCTCCACGTGCCGGTCCACGCAGTTGTAGGCGACGTTGAGCTTGCCGTCGGCGAACCACTTCGCGAAGGGCGCGTTGGTCCAGTCGAGGGTCTGGGTGGGAGCGGTCTCCCAGGACAGCCGCCGGGCCTGCTCGGCCCAGAAGCCCAGCCGGTCTGCCGCGGCCTGCTCATACGCGGCAGCCGTGACGTTGGCGTGCGCGGCCAGATCGGCGGGCGGCGCGAACCGCCGTTCCTCCTTGAGCAGGTTGGCCAGGCTTTCGTTGCTCACAACATCTCCCATTCCCAGGGCGTCCGATGTGTCCCCAGGTCATAGCTCATCAGCCCGCGCCCGGCCCTGACAAGGGCTGTGGAAAAATATTGGTGTAGACCTTTCGTCAGGGTGTGTTCAAGGGCTGTTGAGGAGACGCCGCGCAGGTCAGGCCATGACCGGCGCAGGCTCTCCGCGCACCGCGCAGAACCGCCCGGCGGCCTCGTCGAGCACATACGCCTGGGCCTCGCCGACATGGAAATACATGCCGTGCAGAGTGAGCGTTCCCTCCGCCACCCGGCGGGCCACACACGGGTGCGCCCTGAGGTGGTCGAGCTGCTGCATGACGTTGACGAGCGCCAGCCGCTCCTGGTCGTCGCGCACCGGCCGCCCGCTGAGCGCGACTTCGCCCCGCCCCCGGCGTCCGATGCGCTGCATACGGGCCAGGCTCGGCCGGCCGTGCCGCAGCCATCGGGAGAGCGGGGTCGGCTCGGCGTCTTCCGGTGCGGCGCCGCCCAGCAGCGCTCCCATGGCGCCGCACCCCGAATGCCCGCAGACCGTGATCGAGCCGACCCGCAGCACCTCCACCGCGTACTCGATCGCCGCTCCCACGGAGTCGCAGGAGGCGTCCGAGCCGGGCGGCGGCACCAGATTGCCGACATTGCGCACGGTGAACAGATCGCCCGGCCCGCTGGACGTGATCATGCTCGTGACCAGCCGGGAGTCCGCACAGGTCAGAAAGAGCTGGGTGGGCCGCTGGCCCTCGCGCGCCAGCCGGGACAGCTCCTCGCGCACCAGCGGGGCCGTATGGCGCTGGAAGGCGGAAACCCCGCCCAGCAGTTGGCTGCCGCTGCTCTCCGGGACCGCCGCCGGGTCGGGGGCACTCCGGGTGCACTGATGGTTGCGCCAGGGTGTCCACGGCCGGCAGGAGTGGTCACCGGCCTGCGCGGCGAGCGGCCGGCCCGCACGGCCGCCGAGGGTCACCTGACCGCCGTGCGCCCGATGGGTGGCGGACCAGGACTGCAGCGCCTCGTAGGCGGCGTGGTCCATGAACGAACCGCACAGCTCGACGACGACATCGGTGTGCGCCGGCACCTGCGCCAGCGCCCGGGTCAGCCGCGGCACCGCCAGAAACGTCAACTGCCCGGTGACCCGCACCCGGTGGCCGTCGGCCTCCTCCGTGACCGTGATCCGGGTGTGCGTCAGCCGGCGCAGCGCCAGGAAGACCGCGACCGCGATGCCCGTCCCCACACCCTGGAGCACCCCGAACAGCACGACGCCGCCGAACGTGGCGGCATACACCGGGAATTCGCGGTGCCGCTGCACATGCCGGATGTGCGCGAAGCTCATCATCCGTACGCCGACGACCATCACCAGCGCGGCGAGCGCGGCCAGCGGAATCAGCTCCAGCGCACTGGCCAGCAGCCCCGCGCACAGCAGCACCCATACGCCGTGCAGCACGGTGGCGCGGCGGGTGACCGCGCCGGCCCGCACATTGGCCGAGCCGCGGATCGCGCCCCCGGAGATCGGCAGCCCGCCCAGCAGCCCGGAGACCGTATTGGCCACGCCCTGGCCGGCCAGCTCCCGGTTGAGCCGCGCGCGCCCCGTGGGAGCGTCCGGCCGCTCGGCCGCCAGCCGGTCCACGGCCACCGCCGACAGCAGCGACTCCATACCGGCGACGAGGGTGACCGTCAGCACCGCGGCGATCAGGGCCGGAAGGGAGGCGTCCGGAAGCACCGGCAGCTCGGGCATCCGCCAGGACGGCAGCTCCACCCGCGCCACCGTCGTGCCCGCACTGACCGCCGTCGCGGCGAGCACGGCGGCCAGCGGCGCGGGCAGCACCCGCGCCCACCGTCCGGCGCGGCCCGGCAGCCGTCCCCAGCCGAGGAGCACGGTGACGGTCACGGCGCCGATCAGAAGGGCGACGGCGTGCGGATGCGCCAACTGGCCGGGCAGCGCGGCGGCGTTGTCGAGGGCCGAGCTGTCCGGGCTGCCGCCGAGCACCACATGGAGCTGGCCGAGGGCAATGGTGGCGCCGATACCGGCCAGCATGCCGTGCACGATCGCCGGGCTGACGGCCAGCGCCGCGCGGGCCACGCGCAGTGCGCCCAGGGCGAGTTGGGTGAGACCGGCCAGGACCGTGACGGCGCAGGTGGCACGCCAGCCGTAGCGCTGGACCAGGTCGGCGGTGACCACCAGGAGGCCGGTCGCCGCGCCGCTCACCTGGAGCGGGGCGCCACCGAGCAGTCCGGCGACGATCCCGCCGACGACCGCGGAGACCAGCCCGGCCTGGAGCGGGGCGCCGGTGGCCAGTGCGAGCCCCAGGGACAGCGGGACGGCGAGCAGGAAGACGACGACCGAGGCGGAGAGGTCCCGACGGGCGGCCCGGCCCTTCTCCGGACGGGAGCCGGGGCCCGAGGGCGTACGGGGCTCGGGAGGGAGCTCGGCGGGATGTGCGGTGTGCGGCGGCTGCGGCGACTTCTCGGTCTGCTTCTCGGTCTGCGGCATTCCCGTCTCCTCCGGGGCGACGCGGTCGCGCGGGGCGCGATCGTGGGGCGGCGGTGTACTGCGGCGGGACGTGAGTCGACCGGCGGTGGTCACCGTTGGGTGACGGTCCAGTGACTCTCAAGCATCGGTAAATGAACCGTAATGAGAGGTAAAGGCCGAGAGAAGTATTTGCAGGCATTCGCCGCAATCCTTCCCCTTATCTGGTGAATGCGGCGGGTTTCGCCTTGTGGATCTCAGGCTTTGCCGGGCGGGTGCGCCCTGCGGGCCGGCGCACCCGCGGCACCCGCCCGTGCCGTCCGGCCGGTCAGGCCGGCTGCGGCGCGACCGCCCCTTCGGAGAGCACGAAGGACGGGTCCACCTGAGCGGCGAGATCGACGCCGGTCTTCGCATTGCCCCAGCTCTCCGCGTTCTTCAGGTGGAAGTGCACCATCTGCCGTGTGTAGCGCTCCCAGTCGCGGCGCCCATAGGCGGCGTCGGCTGTGCGGTGCAGCGTCTCCAGGGCGTGCCGGTTGGCCTCCTCCAGGTGGTCGAAGCGAGCCGGGCGGCCCTTCTCCATGGCACGCACCCAGTCGGAGTGGCCAACGGTGACCAGCAGATCGTCGCCGGCCTGGTCACGCAGGAACGCCAGGTCCTCCGGGCCCTGCACCTTGTTGCCCACGACCTTCAAGGGGACGCCGAAGTCCCGTGCGTACTCCTTGTACTGGCGGTAGACGGCGATGCCCTTACGGGTCGGCTCGGCGACCAGGAAGGTCATGTCGAAACGGGTGAACATCCCGGAGGCGAAGGAGTCGGAACCGGCCGTCATGTCGACGACGACATACTCCTCACGGCCGTCCACGAGGTGGTTCAGGCACAGCTCCACCGCGCCGACCTTGGAGTGGTAGCAGGCCACACCGAGATCGGACTCGGTGAACGGCCCGGTGGCCATGAGTCGTACCGGGCCGCCGTCGAGGTCCACCGTCCGGACGCAGGCGTCGTAGACGGGGTTGGCCTCGCCGACCCGCAGCAGCCGCGAGCCCTCGCCCGGCGGGGTGGTCTTGATCATCGATTCGGACGACGGGATCCGGGGGTTGCTGCCGCGCAAGTAGTCCTTGATCAGCGGCAGATGGGCGCCCATCGCGGGAAGCGCGGCGGCCTCCGCCTCGTCGAGGCCGAGGGCGGCGCCCAGGTGCTGGTTGATGTCGGCATCCACGGCGATCACGGGGACCCGGGAAGCGGCGAGATGCCGGATGAACAGGGAGGACAGGGTGGTTTTCCCGCTGCCGCCCTTGCCTACGAAAGCGATCTTCATGTTCACCAAGGGTAATGTTGATCTCGCTCCGAGTGAGAGGGCTGCGTGAGGAAGACCACTCCTTCGAGGGGTCCGGCCTGGTGGTGCGTAGGGTCGTACCCATGGCTGGAATCTCCCGGGGGACGCCCCCCGAACCCCCCAAGGCGAGCACCGACCCGCTCGTGACCCTGGCCTCGCTCCCGGGAGTCGCCGACTCCGTGGACTCCGTACGCAAGGGTGTCGACCGGGTCTACGGGCACCGGATCATGCGACGCCGCAGCAATGAGGTGGCGTCCGAGGCGGCGCTGCGCGGAGCGCGCGGTTCCGCGGCGCTTTCCGGGGCCGACTGGGCGCTCGAAGAGGTCCGCCGCCGCACCGACTTCGGTGTCGAGGGCGAGCCGCGCACGGTCGGCGCGGCCCTGCGGCTGACGGCCGAGGCCGGACAGCTGCTCAGTGTGTGGCGGCAGTCGCCGCTGCGGGTCCTGGCACGGCTCCATCTGGTGGCCGCCTCGGGAGGCGGGCGAGGCGACGGTGCGGCGGACGGGACGGTGGGCCGGCCCCGGCTGGGTGCCGAGCCGGTGGACGAACCGCTCATCGAGCTGCCGCTGCCGGACGCCGACGAGGTCGCCGGGCGGCTGGACGGGCTGGCGCGGCTGCTCCTCGCGGGCAGCGAGGCGCCGGCGCTGGTGACCGCGGCGGTGGTGCACGGCGAGCTGCTCGCGCTGCGGCCGTTCGCCACGTGCAACGGGCTGGTCGCGCGGGCCGCGGAGCGGATCGTACTGATCGGCAGCGGACTGGATCCGAAGTCGATCTGCCCCGCCGAGGTCGGGCACGCCGAACTGGGGCGCGCGGCGTATGTCGCCGCCCTGGAGGGCTACGTCTCGGGCACCCCGGAGGGCGTCGCGGCCTGGATCGCCCACTGCGGACGCGCGGTGGAACTCGGCGTTCGGGAGAGCACCGCCGTCTGTGAGGCGCTGCAGCGTGGCGCGGCATAACGGACGGTCGGACGAAACCTTTTGGGCGGTGCGCGGAGAATTCCGGAAGGGTTGCTTCATTCACCCCTGAACAAGGGTTGCGGCGGTACCAATGGGTGGTACCGCCGCTGGCATGTCCGTCGGGTTACCAAGCGTGCTCGAATATTTGCCCATCAGGTCGGAATCTTCGTCCGGTTACCTGGTGCGGCTGGCCCGTAATCGACGGGTCGGCGTCGCGTGGGTGCCCAACTTTCATGCACCGGTCCGTGGGCCACTTCCTGCGTTAAAGGTGTTCCTCTCGGATGTCCTTGGTCTCGCGGGCCGTTAAGTCCTTTGTACTACTCGGGCGGGGGAAGCGGAACCCCACCTACCAGATCTTTGTGTTTGACTTCAAACGCGGGCATTACGGGCGGCTTGACCGTTCCGGCCAATAAGACCGAGGCGCGGCTCGGGGGTTTTCCGCCGGCTCGCGTACCAGACCAGCGTCGCGGTGGCCATGGCCGCGCCCACCGCGGCCATGGCGGCGAGCACCGGCCGTGAGGGCATCGACAGCGTCGGCAGTCGCTGCTTGAGCGGGACCGGCCGGTTGAAGGAGAGAACCGGCCAGCCCCGCGCGACCGCCTCGCGGCGCAGCGCCCGGTCCGGATTGACGGCGAAGGGGTGGCCGACCGCCGAGAGCATCGGGACATCGGTGGCCGAATCGCTGTACGCGTAGCAGCGCTCGAGGTCGTAGCCCTCGGACTCGGCGAGCCCCCGCACGGCCTCTTCCTTGGTCGGGCCGTAGGCGTAGTACTCCACCTCTCCGGTGAAGCGGCCGTCCTCGCCGACGACCATACGGGTGGCCACCACCCGGTCCGCGCCCAGGAGTTCACCGATCGGCTCGACCACCTCGGCGCCCGAGGTGGAGACGATCACGACGTCGCGGCCCGCGGCGTGATGCTCCTCGATGAGTGAGGCCGCCTCGTCATAAATGATGGGGTCGATCAGATCGTGCAGCGTCTCGGCAACGATCTCCCGCACCTGTGCCACGTCCCAGCCGCGGCACAGTGAGGAGAGATATTCCCGCATCCGCTCCATCTGATCGTGGTCGGCGCCGCCCGCCAGGAACACGAACTGGGCGTACGCAGTGCGCAGTACGGCCCGCCGATTGATCAGGCCGCCTTGGTAGAACGACTTGCTGAAGGTCAGCGTGCTCGACTTAGCAATGACGGTCTTGTCCAAGTCGAAGAACGCGGCAGTACGGGGAGTCGAGTGAGGCACGGAGTGGTTTTCCACGGGGCGAGCATAGGCGCCCACCATTCGGCGTAAGGTGTGGCGCGTGGGTTTGCCTGAGAAGGCTCTCGGGTACACCATGGAAGTCACGGATCGTTCGCGACCGTGCTAACCCGGTCCGGCTCCTCCCCCCCCCCGAGTCGGCCGTGGGGACGACCCCCGCTCTCCCCCCCGGCGGGGGTCGTCGCATGTCCGGACGCATTTTCCGTCTTCGGACGTGGATCCACACTTCTCCCGGCCCACGCGGCGCCCCCGGCCTCAGCGCTCCCGCGTCATTACGCATCGTAGTCAGCGCGCTGCTCTGTGGAAGGCTCCGTGTGTCCTGAAGTGGCCGCCGTCGCCGGAATAGGTGACAGGGATATTCACAGCCGCGGAGTTGTCCACAATTTTGGGTCAAGATCCACAAGATTTCCCCGATCGCTGCACCGTGAAAGTCCGCGAGTTCGCGGATGTGCGAGTTGCGTAGCGACAGGGGGACGGAACGTGGCCGGAATGACGCCATCGGAACGGCCGGTCGACACCGGCGAGGTGCGGGGCGGCCCGCTGATCATCACCGAGGACGAAAGACTCCTCGACGATCTTCTCAGGCTGTGTGCGGCGGCCGGGGCGCTGCCCGAAGTGGCCCATGGCCTGCCCGCCCGCAGAGGGGACTGGGAGGCGCCGCCCCTGGTGATCGTCGGCGCCGACTGCGCACCCCGCATGCGCGGCGCCGGACGCCGGGCGGGCGTCATCCTCACGGGGCGGGACGCGGACGATCCGGCCGTCCTGCGGCTGGCCGTCGCCCTCGGGGCCGAGCGGGTGCTGGCTCTCCCCGAAGGCGAGCGCTGGCTGGCGGACCGGATCGCCGATGCGGTCGAGGGCGTCGGGCCGCCGGCCCTGACGGTCGGCGTCATCGGCGGCTGCGGCGGCGCCGGAGCGAGCACCCTGGCCGGTGCGCTGGCCGTCACGGCGGCCCGCGCGGGACTGCGCACCCTGCTCGTCGACGGCGACCCGCTGGGCGGCGGGCTGGACGTGCTGCTCGGCGGCGAGAAGGAGAAGGGCCTGCGCTGGCCCGCCTTCGCCGAGTCACGGGGGCGGGTGGCCTGCGGCGCCCTGGCCGAGGCACTGCCGCGCCTGCACGCGCTGCGCGTCCTCAGCTGGGACCGGGGTTCCGATGTCACCATCCCGCCGCCGGCCATGCGCGCGGTGATGGCCGCGGCACGCCGCCGCGGCGGTGTCGTGGTGGTGGACCTGCCGCGCCGGGTCGACGCGGCGGTGACGGAGGCCCTGGCCCAGGTGGACATGGGTCTGCTGCTCGTCCCTACGGAGCTGCGCGCGGTCGCTGCGGCGCAGCGGGTGGCCGCCGGGGTGCAGCGGGCGCTCGGCGATCTGCGCGTGGTGGCGCGCGGGGCTCCCGGCCGCCACGGGCACGGCCTGCCGCCGCACGAGATCGCCCGCCTCATGGAGCTGCCCCTGGCCGGTGAAGTGCCCTGGGAGGCAGGCCTGTTGGCCGATCTGTCGCGCGGGCTGCCACCGGGGGCGCAGGTACGCGGGCCGCTCGCGCGGTTCGGCACGGCGTTCTGGCAGCGGCTGACGGAGAGCGGGGGCGGCGGGAGCGGGCCGCCGTCCGCCGCCGGGCCGGGGCCGGGTGGCGGTGCAGGGCGCGGCTCGGGCCCCGCGGCCGGTGCGCACGGTCCTGCGGTTGCCCAGGCGGCTTCCCGAGCGGGCGGCCGGAGCGGAGGGCGGGCATGAGCCACGGACAGGACCTGCTGGAGGGGGTGCGCCGGCGGCTCGCCGAGGCCGGCGCGGAGCCGACACCCGCCCGGGTGGCCGTGGCGTTGCGCGAGCAGGGGCGGCTGCTGGGGGACGCCGAAGTGCTGGGAGTGGTGGCCGCGTTGCGGTCCGAGATGGTCGGCAGCGGGCCGCTGGAGCCGCTGCTGGCCGCGCCCGACGTCACGGACGTCCTGGTCACCGCGCCGGACGAGGTGTGGGTGGACCGCGGTGGCGGGCTGGAGCGCACGGACGTCCGCTTCCGCGACGCGGCGGAGGTGCGCCGGCTCGCGCAGCGGCTGGCGGCGGTGGCCGGCCGACGGCTGGACGACGCCCGGCCCTGGGTGGACGCCCGCCTGCCGGACGGCACCCGGCTGCATGCCGTGCTGCCCCCGGTGGCCGTCGCCGGGACCTGCCTGTCCCTGCGGGTGCTGCGGCCACGGGCCTTCGGCCTCGCCGAACTGGTGGCGGCCGGCACGGTCCCGCCGGGCGGCGACCGGCTGCTCCGGGCGCTGCTGGCGGCCCGGCTGTCGTTCCTGGTCAGCGGCGGTACGGGCAGCGGCAAGACCACACTGCTCAGCACCCTGCTCGGCCTGGTCGGCCCCGCCGAGCGGATCGTCCTGGCCGAGGACTCGGCGGAGCTGCGGCCCGACCATCCCCATGTGGTGCGGCTGGAGAGCCGGCCCGCCAACCAGGAGGGCGTCGGCCGGGTGACCCTGCGGGACCTCGTACGGCAGGCGCTGCGAATGCGCCCCGACCGGCTGGTGGTGGGCGAGGTGCGCGGCGCCGAGGTCACGGACCTGCTGGCGGCCCTGAATACGGGCCATGAGGGCGGGTGCGGCACGGTCCACGCCAACGCCGCCTGCGATGTGCCCGCGCGCCTGGAGGCTCTCGGTTCGACCGCAGGCCTGGACCGCGCCGCGCTGCACAGTCAGCTGGCCGCCGCGCTCTCGGTGGTGCTGCATCTCGTCCGCGACCGGACAGGGCGGCGCCGGATCGCCGAGCTCCATGTCCTGGAGCGGGACCGCGAGGGCTTCGTGGTGACCGTGCCGGCCGCCGTCTGGGGCCCGCTCGGATTCCAGGAGGAGCGTGGCTGGGGGCGATTGCGGCAGCTGTGCGAGCGGGGCGGGGGTGCGTCCCGATGAGTGCGGCCGGTGTGGTGCTGGTGATCGCGGTGCTCTGTGCGGGCGCCGCCCTCCGGTCGGCCGGTGGCCGGGCGGAGGACGTACGGCGGCGGGCGCGGGCGCTGCTCGGCGGAGGAGAGGCGGAATCAGCAGGGAGTCGGCGCGAGGGGGTACGGAAGTGGTGCGCGGGGCGGTCGATCGAGGGGGAAACGGGGCGTCGTCGGAGCCTCGGCCGCTGGGGAGACGTCGGGCAGGAGGTCTGGTGTCTGCCGGTGGGGCTTGCGCTGGCGGTACTGGGCGGGTCCGTGATCCCGGTGATCGCTTCGGTGCCCGCCGTGTTCCTCGTCCGCCGGTGGCTGGCCGCCCGTGGGGCGGGGCGCGTGCGGGACCGGCGGGCCGATGCGGTGATCGGACTGTGCGCGGCGGTGGCGGGGGAGCTGCGGGCCGGGCGGCAGCCCGCGCAGGCCCTGCTCGCCGCGGGGACGCCGGGTCTGGGAGCCGCGGGTTCGGCGGTGCTGGCCGCCGCGCGGTACGGCGGGGACGTCTCTCAGGCGCTGCGCTCCGCGGCGCGGCAGCCGGGGGCCGCGGGGCTGACCGGTATGGCCGCGTGCTGGCAGGTGGCCGTGGAGGGCGGCGCCGGGCTGGCCTCGGGGCTGGAGCGGATCGCGGCCGGGCTCAGGGCGCAGCGGGACCAGCGCGACGAACTGCGCGCCCAGTTGGCCGGCCCCCGGGCCACCGCGCTGATGCTGGCGCTGCTGCCGGCCGCCGGGCTCCTGATGGGCAGCGCACTGGGCGCCGACCCCCTGCGGGTGCTGCTGCACACCCCGGCCGGGTGGGGCTGCCTGGTGGTCGGAGGGCTCCTGGAGTGGGGCGGGGTGGCTTGGACGGCCCGGATCGTCACGGCAGCGGAAGGGGCGTAGGGGGGATCGATGTGAGTGCGGAAGTTGTCCACAGGGTGGGGATGGCGGTCGCTGCCATGACGGCGGTGCTGTGCGCCGTGGCGCTGGCACGGGAGGCGCACCGCGCACGCGCCGTACGGAGACGGCTCGCGGAGGTGTGGGGTGCCGGGGCGCATCGCTACGGAAAGGACGGGCCCCGGACCGGCACATCCGTCCGTGCCCGGTGGTGGCGGCGTACGGCGACGGTCCGGGACGGCACGCCAGAACGCGGTCGGCTGCAGGAATGGGCCGGCCCCCTGGCGGCGGCCGGCCTCGTGATCATTCTCGTCGGTGGCATGACGGGGGTCCTGGCGGGACTCGCCGTGGGCTACGGGGTGTATCACCGCCTGGTCCGCCAACGAGGCAAGGAGGCGGTTCGGTCGGCGGCCGCGGAGGTGCGGGCGGAGCTGGCACCGGCGGGCGATCTGCTGGCGGCCTGCCTCGCGGCCGGGGCCGGGCCGCGGCAAGCGGCCGAGGCGGTGGGCCGGTCACTCGACGGGCCGGTCGCCGAGCGGTTGCGCCAGGTGGCGGCGGAACTGCGCCTGGGCGGTGAACCAGCGGTCGTATGGCCACGGTTGGGTGCTCTCCCCGGTGCCGAAGGGCTGGCGCGATGTATGGAGCGCGCCGGGATATCCGGGGTGCCGGCCGTCGAGTCGGCCTCCCGGATCGCCGCCGAACTCCGGGCGGACCAGGCCCGGGTGGCGACCGCACAGGCCCGACGGGCCGGGGTGCTGGTCACCCTGCCGCTGTCGGCCTGCTTTCTGCCGGCGTTCCTGACGCTCGGGGTGGCGCCCGTGCTGATCGGCCTGGCGAGCGGGCTGCTGGGGGCGTAACTGAGCGGCGGGCGTGGCGTGTTCGCGGGCATTGCGGGATTCGTGGCGCTGTGCGGAGAGCGTGGCGGTGAGGCCGGTGAAGGGGGGCGCGGAGTCGGCCACCAGCAGTCATGAACCACAAGTGATCAACCAGAAGTCATGGGTCAACGGCCGTTCATCAGCGGCTATTCGTAGGACCGTTCAAAGGGGGTTCGAATGTTGCGGGGCGGAATGTCGCGACGGTGGTGGGTGAAGCTGCGCGCCACCGGGGCGGATGACCGGGGGATGACCACGGCGGAGTACGCCGTCGGGACGCTGGCGGCGTGTGCGTTGGCGGCGGTGCTCTACAAGGTCGTGACGAGCGGACCGGTAAAGGCGTTGCTGCAGTCGGTGCTCGAGAGGGCGATCAATGTCCAGTTCTGACGGCTGTGCCCCGGACCCGTGGGTCGGGGGCATCCCCCGGGCCCGCGATGCCGGCTTCGTGACGGCGGAGACCGCCGTGGTCACGCCCGTTCTGGTGGCGGTCGTAGCGGCACTCGTCTGGGGGCTGACGGCGGTCTGTGCCCGTATCGAGTGTGTGGACGCGGCGCGGGCGGGGGCGCGTGCCGCGGCGCGGTCGGAACCACCGGCGGCGGTGATCGCTGCAGCCCGGGGCGCGGCTCCGCGGGGCGCGCGGATCGCCGTGGCGCGGGAGGGCGATCTGGTGCGGGTACGGGTCGCGGCCGGGCTGCCCGGTGTGGAGCAACTCAAGGTGCAGGTCACGGGGGAGGCGGTGGCTCTTGCGGAGGAGACGGTGCGCCGATGAGGGCTCGGCGACGGTCTGGACGGTCTTCGCCACGGCGGCGCTGTGCGCGGTGTTCGTGGCTCTGGTCGGCGTGGGTCAGGCCGTCGCGGCGCGGCACCGGGCGGGTGGCGCGGCGGACCTCGCGGCGCTGGCCGCCGCGGATCACGCCCTGCGGGGGCCGACCGCGGCCTGCGCGGCGGCCCGCCGGGTGGCGGCCGCGCAGCACACCCGCCTGGTGCGCTGCGCGGTGACCGCTCAGGTCGCCGACGTCTCGGCCGAGGCGGGCAACTCCCCCTTCACCTCCCGGGTACGGTCGCGGGCCGGGCCACCGGGGGACGGCGCCCCGGCGCGGGCCCGGCCTCCTCGGGCGTCGCCCACTGCGGCCGGCATCCGGTCCGCTCGGGCGTCATCTGCCGTGGCCCACGCCTGTACCGCCACGGCCTCGTTACGCCCCCCGCGGCACCCCCCGCAGCAGTTCGCCCAGCAGCCGGATGGCGCCCCGTTTGTGGAGCGGGTCGTTGCCGTTGCCGCATTTGGGGGACTGGATGCAGGAAGGGCAGCCGGCCTCGCATTCGCAGGAGGCGATGGCATCGCGGGTGGCGGTGAGCCACTCGGCGGCCGTGTGGAAGGCACGCTCGGCGAATCCGGCGCCGCCCGGGTGGCCGTCGTAGACGAAGACGGTCGGCAGCAGGGTGTCCGGGTGGAGCGGCACGGAGACGCCGCCGATGTCCCAGCGGTCGCAGGTGGCGAAGAGCGGCAGCATGCCGATGGAGGCGTGTTCCGCGGCGTGCAGGGCGCCGCCCAGCTGCTCGGGATTGACCCTGGCGGCGTCGAGTTGGTCCTCGGTGACCGTCCACCACACCGCGCGGGTGCGCAGCGTACGGGGCGGCAGATCGAGCTTGGTCTCGCCCAGGACCTCGCCGGTGATCAGTTTGCGGCGCAGGAAGGAGACGACCTGATTGGTGACCTCGACGGACCCGAAGCACAGCCGGGCGTCGCCCCAGGGGATCTCGGTGTCGGTCTCGAGGACGGAGATCGCGGTGGTGTCCCGGGCGGTCGTGGAATACGGCGGGCTGGCCTCCTCGACGAGCGCCACGTCATCGGCGAGGTCGAGTTCCCGCACGAGATAGGTACGGCCCTGGTGGAGGTGGACCGCGCCGTCATGGACGGTGGTGTGCGCGGCGGCGGCGTCCACGGTGCCCAGCAGCCGCCCGGTGCCCGCCTCCACGATCTGTACCGGCGAGCCGCCCTGCCCACGGATGTCGGTGAGGTCGGCGGCGCGCTCGCGGCGCGTCCAGTGCCAGGCCTTGGCACGCCGGCGCAGCAGGCTCGCGGCCTCCAGCTGCGGCATCAGTCCGGCCGAAGCCGACCCGAAGAGCGGGAAGTCGTCCTCGGTGAGCGGGAGTTCGGCGGCGGCCGCGCACAGGTGGGGAGCGAGCACGTAAGGGTTGTCGGGGTCGAGGACGGTGGTTTCGACGGGCTGGTCGAAGAGCGCCTCGGGATGGTGGACGAGATAGGTGTCCAGCGGATCGTCGCGGGCCACGAGCACGGCGAGCGCGCCCTGCCCGGCGCGCCCCGCCCGCCCGGCCTGCTGCCACAGGGACGCCCGGGTCCCCGGATAGCCGGCGATGACCACGGCGTCCAGACCGGAGACGTCCACACCCAGTTCGAGCGCCGTGGTGGCGGCCAGACCGAGCAGCTCGCCGCTGTGCAGGGCGCGTTCCAGGGCGCGGCGCTCCTCGGGCAGATATCCGCCCCGGTAGGCGGCGACCCGGCCGGGCAGCGAGCGGTCCACCTCGGCGAGCCGCTCCTGCGCGATCAGGGCGATGAGTTCGGAGCCGCGCCGGGAGCGGACGAACGCGACGGTGCGTACGCCCTGGACGGCCAGATCGGTGAGCAGATCGGCGGTCTCGGCGGTGGCGGTCCGGCGGACCGGGGCGCCCTGCTCGCCGTGGAGTTCGGTCAGCGGCGGCTCCCACAGCGCGAAGACCAACTCGCCGCGCGGCGAGGTGTCCTCAGTGATTTCCACCACGGGCAGACCGGTGAGCCGGGTCGCCGCCCGACCCGGTTCCGCGGCCGTGGCGGAGGCGAGCAGAAAGACCGGCTCGGAGCCGTAACGGGCGCAGATACGGCGCAGCCGGCGGATGACCTGCGCGACATGGGAGCCGAAGACGCCGCGATAGCTGTGGCATTCATCGATGACGACATAGCGCAGCGCCCGCAGGAAGGAGGACCAGCGGGAGTGCGACGGCAGGATGCCGCGATGCAGCATGTCGGGGTTGGTCAGGACGTAATTGCCGTACTGGCGGACCCACTCGCGCTCCTCGACGGGGGTGTCGCCGTCGTAGACCGCGGGCCGCACGGTCGTGCCCAGCGGGGCCGCCAGCTCACGTACGGCACGCCGCTGATCGGCCGCCAGTGCCTTGGTAGGGGCCAGATACAGGGCCGTGGCCCCTCTCCCGTTCGGGGCCTCCGAGCCGTCCAGGAGGGTGGAGAGGACCGGCGCGAGATACGCCAGGGACTTCCCCGAGGCGGTGCCGGTGGCGACCACGACCGATTCGCCGCGCAGTGCGTGTTCGGACGTCCGTGCCTGGTGAGCCCAGGGACGCTCGATTCCGGCTGACCGGATGGCGTCGATCACTTCCGGCCGGATCTGTTGCGGCCAGTCGGCATGGCTGCCGATGCGCGGGGGCAAGTGCTCCGTATGAGTGATGCGCGCAGCGCGGGTCGCGCCCCTGGCGAGACGGTCGAGAATCATGCCTGGGGACGAGCGCGCGCCCGCATCCGGCGGGACGGGATTGGAGGCCATCGGCACCGAGTGTGTCACCGGAGTGACGGACAATGCTCAAAGGGCGTCGTGCACGCCTACCGGTAAGTGATTGAATGCCATCGCGGCTGCCAGATCCGCCCCTACCTACGGTGGGGAGGCCCCAGGGGGGCGACCGCTCGATAGCAAGGTGCTGGAGGATCCGTGGACCTGTCCCTGTCGACCCGGACCGTTGGCGACCGTACGGTCGTCGAGGTCGGTGGCGAGATTGATGTATACACCGCGCCCAAGCTGCGGGAGCAGCTGGTCGAGCTTGTGAACGACGGAAGCTACCACCTCGTGGTGGACATGGAACGTGTCGACTTCCTGGACTCCACTGGGCTCGGCGTCCTGGTCGGCGGACTCAAGCGGGTGCGTGCCCATGAGGGCTCGCTGCGCCTGGTCTGCAACCAGGAGCGCATTCTCAAGATCTTCCGTATCACCGGACTGACCAAGGTGTTCCCGATTCACACCTCGGTCGACGAAGCCGTCTCGGCGACTGACTGACGGTTTTGCCGGTCCCCCGCGCCGGCCGGCGCGGGGGAGGAAGAGCAGTGGGGGGTACCGGACACCGGTCCGGCCCCCTGCGTCGCACGCCCGCATAACGAGGGGGATGGCATGGCCACCGTCGAACTTCGCTTCAGCGCCCTTCCCGAGCATGTCCGCACCGCGCGTCTGGTCGCGGCTGCCGTGGCACGGCGCGCGGGGGTGGACGAGGCCGTCCTGGACGAGGTGCGGCTCGCCGTCGGTGAGGCGTGCAGCCGGGCCGTGGGCCTGCACGAGAGCCATGACATCACCTCGCCGGTCCGGGTCCTGCTGATCGAGGGCGAGAAGAAGTTCTCGATCGAGGTGGGCGACGGAGTGACCGGCGACTCCGGTACGGCGCGAGGCGCCGACGAGGCCGAGGGCGTCGCGGAGAGCGACGCCGAGGGCGAGGACGAGATGGGCCTCGCCGTGATCAGCGGGCTGGTCGACGACGTCGAGGTGACCGCCGGCAAGGACGGCGGGCTGATCCGCATGACCTGGCCCACCACGACGGCTGCGGTCCTGCCGTAGGGCACGGCGGGCCGTCGGCGGGGCGTCTCCGGGGCTCCGCTGTCCGCACGCAAATGGCCGTGCCGTAAGCAGGTGACCGCGCCGTCCGTCGGCGCCCTGCCGCCCATGGGCGCCGTGCCGTCCGCACGTGACGCGGCACGAGCCATGACATCCACGGTCCGGCCGCGCACCCACGACGACCGACACTCCAAGAGCGACGACGGGTTCCAAGACCGCCAACGCCCCGAGCGCGATGACGGCGCCCGTGGCCCGCTTGTTCACGACCGCCTGGCCCGTCGGCCATGAGATCCCGCCCCTCGGCCACGAGATCGCCGGAGAGAGCCCCGTACGGCCTTCTGCCGGGCTCTGACCTCCGCGGCGGCTTCCGCCTGCCCGCGAGGCCCGCGATGGCCCCACGCCGCGGTTCCCCCCCCCCGGCCCTCCGTCCGCCCCGCCCGCGCCCAATGGCTGCCCCTGGCGCCCCCGTCCCGGATTCCGCCCCCGCCCCATGCGTTGCGATCCGGACTCGATCTGACGGTCCCTCATCGAGGGGTGGGGAGCGGTCCGGGCGGCCCGGGTCACTCCTTCGGCCGTAGCCGGGTGGATCAATTCTCTTCGGTGTCACGCGCACCCCGATCGGCGCAGGCTCCGATGCGGCGTCCTTGAGCAGCGGCGATCAGTGGGCGGTCCATAGGCGATCAGTACGACAGGGAGATCATCGGGCCGTGGTCAGCGAATTCGGCGCTTTCCTTCGTCCGGGCGAATTCCGTACCGCGTCGGCCTTTTGATCTTCGCCGCTACCGGCGAATTCCCTTTGACGCGTACTGTTTTGATCAACCGCGGCTCCCTACAATCCGTCCACATCTTGCTCAGGACGCCTGAGCGTGCTTCCGCGCGCCCATGTGCCAAACGTCAAGGAGGACGAATGGCGGGGCCTTACACCCCTCAGTTGCTTGACACCCCCACTTTTCTGGCCGGGCCGTCCCTTACGGCGGGCAACCGCGGCATCGTGCTGGTGATCGCCGTGGTCGCCCTGGCGGCGCTGGCTGTCGCGGCGGTGCTGGTCCGCCAAGTGCTCGCGGCCGGTGAGGGAACCGACAGTATGAAGAAGATCGCGGCGGCCGTGCAGGAAGGCGCAAATGCCTACCTGGCACGGCAGTTGCGGACCCTCGGTGTATTCGCCGTCGTGGTGTTCTTCCTGCTCATGCTGCTGCCTGCGGACAATTGGACGCAGCGCGCCGGACGCAGCGCCTTCTTCTTGATCGGTGCCGGATTCTCGGCGGCCACCGGCTATATCGGCATGTGGCTCGCCGTACGCAGCAATGTGCGCGTTGCGGCGGCCGCCCGGGAAGCCACTCCGGACAAGGGTGATACCCGGGAAAAGGATCTTACGGCGGTCTCTCACAAGGCGATGAAGATCGCATTCCGTACCGGTGGCGTCGTCGGAATGTTCACCGTGGGGCTGGGGCTGCTCGGCGCCTCCTGCGTGGTGCTGGTGTACGCCGTCGACGCGCCCAAGGTGCTGGAGGGCTTCGGTCTCGGCGCCGCGCTGATCGCGATGTTCATGAGGGTCGGCGGCGGCATCTTCACCAAGGCCGCGGACGTCGGCGCCGACCTGGTCGGAAAGGTCGAGCAGGGCATCCCCGAGGACGACCCGCGCAACGCCGCGACCATCGCGGACAACGTGGGCGACAACGTCGGTGACTGCGCCGGTATGGCCGCCGACCTCTTCGAGTCGTACGCGGTGACCCTGGTCGCCGCGCTCATCCTGGGTATGGCCGCCTTCGGCGACGCCGGGCTCGCGTTCCCGCTGCTGGTCCCGGCCATCGGCGTGCTCACCGCGATGATCGGCATCTTCGTCGTCGCGCCCCGGCGCAGCGACCGCAGCGGCATGACCGCCATCAACCGCGGCTTCTTCATCTCCGCGGGCATCTCGCTGGTCCTGGTGGCCGCCGCCGTGTTCACCTACCTGCCGTCCAGCTACCAGGGCCTCAAGGGCGTCTCCGACATCGAGATCCTCAGCCACCGCGGCGACCCGCGGATGCTGGCGCTGGTGGCGGTCGCCATCGGCATCGTGCTGGCCGCGCTGATCCAGCAGCTGACCGGCTACTTCACCGAGACCACCCGGCGGCCCGTACGGGACATCGGGAAGACCTCGCTGACCGGCCCGGCCACGGTCGTGCTCTCCGGTATCTCGATCGGCCTGGAGTCGGCCGTCTACTCGGCGGTGCTGATCGGTCTGGCCGTCTACGGGGCGTTCCTGCTGGGCGGCGCCTCGATCATGCTGGCGCTGTTCGCGGTGGCGCTGGCCGGAACCGGCCTGCTGACCACGGTCGGCGTGATCGTGGCGATGGACACCTTCGGTCCGGTCTCCGACAACGCGCAGGGCATCGCCGAGATGTCCGGTGACGTCACCGGTGACGGCGCGCAGGTGCTGACCGACCTGGACGCGGTGGGCAACACCACCAAGGCCATCACCAAGGGCATCGCCATCGCGACCGCCGTATTGGCCGCGGCCGCGCTCTTCGGCTCGTACCGGGACGCGATCGCCACCGCCGTGCGGGGCGTCGGCAGCGCCGCCACCGGGATGGGGCTCAGCCTGGACATCTCGCAGCCCAACAACCTGGTCGGGCTGGTCCTCGGCGCCTCGGTCGTCTTCCTGTTCTCCGGGCTGGCGATCAACGCGGTGTCGCGGTCGGCCGGATCGGTGGTCTTCGAGGTGCGCCGGCAGTTCCGGGAGCGTCCCGGGATCATGGACTACACCGAGACGCCCGAGTACGGGCGGGTCGTGGACATCTGCACCAAGGACGCGCTGCGTGAGCTGGCCACCCCCGGGCTGCTGGCCGTGCTCACCCCGATCGCGGTCGGCTTCTCCCTGGGCGTCGGCGCGCTCGGCTCGTTCCTGGCGGGTGCGATCGGCACCGGCACGCTGATGGCCGTCTTCCTCGCCAACTCCGGTGGTGCGTGGGACAACGCCAAGAAGCTGGTCGAGGACGGGCATCACGGCGGTAAGGGCAGCGAGGCGCATGCCGCGACGGTCATCGGCGACACCGTCGGTGATCCGTTCAAGGACACCGCGGGCCCGGCGATCAACCCGCTGCTGAAGGTCATGAACCTGGTGGCGCTGCTGATCGCGCCCGCTGTGGTCAAGTTCTCATACGGCCAGGACAAGAGCGTGGGCGTCCAGCTCGTGGTCGCGTTGCTGGCGATCGCCGTCATCGTCGGTGCGGTCTACGTCTCCAAGCGGCGCGGAATCGCCGTGGGTGACGAAGACAACTCCGAAGATCAGGAAGGCATCGCCAAATCGGCGAAAACGGCGGTGGCGTCCTAGCCGGAAAGGACCACCGGAAGGGCTCGCGGACCGCTCAACTGGGCGGGTGGACGGCGTTTTTTGCGGACGCCGGCCACCCGCCTTCCGTGTGCCCGGGTGGCCCTGCGGTCCTTGGTGCAAATGGCTGCAATGAGGGCAGGGCGGGATGCCCGACCACTGGCCCAGGCCCTTTGGGCGTGTATGTTCCGGGGCCGAGAGCCATGGAAGGGACCAATCCGGTGAACAAGAAGCTTGTGGCTGCACTGTCCGGCGGTGCCGCACTGGTGCTCGCGCTGACCGGCTGCAGCGACGACAGCAACAAGAAGCTCAATGACTGGGCGAAGAGTTTCTGCGACCCTGCGCAGGCTCAGTTCAAGAAGATCCAGGACGCCAACGGCGCCATGCAGACGGCCGACAACGGCAGCACGGACTCCAAGAAGGTCCAGCAGACCGACTCCGCGGCCTTCCAGAAGATTTCCAGTGCCTACGCCTCGCTGGCCAAGTCCCTGGAGAAGGCCGGGCCGCCGCCGACCGACCAGGGCAAGCAGGCCCAGCAGAACGCCGTCAAGGAACTCAACTCGCTGTCCAAGGGCTACGCGGACCTCCAGAAGCAGGTCGACAGCCTGGACACCTCGGACAAGCTCAAGTTCGCGGACGGTCTGCGCGACCTCTCCAACGGCATCAACAAGCTCAACAAGCAGAGCGAGGCCGCCTTCAAGAACCTGGAGGCCGGTGAGGTCGGCACGGCGATGGCCGCCCAGAAGGGCTGTCAGAACCCCGCCGCGTCCGGTTCCCCGGCACCCACGCAGTCCAAGAAGTCGTAGCGCCGCACGAGCCGGCCGCGCGGGTCGGCCACGCCGGGCAGCCGCGGCATCCGCGCCCCGGCAACGGCTCCGACGGCCCGGCGACGCGCCCGGGAAGGGCGTGCCGCCGGGCCGTCGCGGTTTGTCAGTGGCAGGGCCGACAATGGGGGACGTGAGTACGCACCTCCCCACCGCAGATGACCAGGACCCCGAGAGCCACGCCCGCACGGCCCGGCTGCGCGAGGCGCTGCTGGCCGCCGACTTCACCGCCGACGGACTGCTGGACCTGCTCGGCGGGCCGGCCTATGCCGCGCTCGCGCGCAGCGAGACCGTTCCCGCCCTGCGGGCGACCCGCGGCGACAGCCCGCTGGAGACCCTGGTGCGGCTGTTCCTGCTCCAGCGCCCGGTGGATCAGCGGCGCGCGCAGGCCGCGCTGCCGGTCGCGGACTGCCTCGCCGACGGCTGGCTGGTGCAGGACGGCGACGAGGTGCGCGCCAGTGTGGACGTACGCCCGTACGGCGGCCCAGAGGGGCAGGACTGGTGGATCGTCTCCGACCTGGGCTGCGCGGTCGGCGGGGCCGGCGGCATCCGGGGCGCCGGGGAGGCGGACCGCGCGGAGCTGGTGCTCGGCGTCGGCGGTGCGTCCACGACCCTGGCCGGGATCACGGTGCGCCGCCCGGTCGGCAAGGCGCTCGACCTCGGTACCGGCTCCGGCATCCAGGCGCTGCACGCCGCGCAGCACGCCACCCGGGTCACGGCCACCGACCTCAACCCCCGGGCGCTGCGGATCACCGCGCTGACGCTGGCGCTCTCCGGTGCGGCGCCGGCGGACCTGCGGGAGGGCTCGCTGTTCGGGCCGGTGGGCGACGAGACGTACGACCTGATCGTGTCCAACCCGCCGTTCGTGATCTCCCCGGGCGCCCGGCTCACCTACCGGGACGGCGGGATGGGCGGCGACGACCTGTGCCGCACGCTCGTCCAGCAGTCGGCGGCGCATCTCAACGACGGCGGTTACTGCCAGCTGCTGGCCAATTGGCAGCATGTGGCGGGCGAGGAGTGGCAGGACCGGCTGCGGTCCTGGGTACCGCGGGGCTGTGACGCCTGGATCGTGCAGCGCGAGGTGCAGGACATCACCCAGTACGCCGAGCTGTGGCTGCGCGACGCGGGCGACCACCGGGCGGGCGACGAGGCCTACGCGGCGCGGTACGACGCCTGGCTCGACGAGTTCGAGGCGCGCAAGACCAAGGCCATCGGCTTCGGCTGGATCACGCTGCGCAAGTCCGGTGCGGAGGCCTCCTCCGTCACCGTCGAGGAATGGCCGCACCCGGTCGAACAGCCGCTGGGGGACGCGGTCGTACGGCACTTCGACCGCCAGGACTACCTGCGGGCCACCGACGACGCGGCGCTGCTGGCCGGCCACTTCCGGCTCGCCGACGAGGTGGTCCAGGAGCAGGTCGGGCTGCCCGGGGCGGAGGACCCGGAACATGTGGTGCTGCGTCAGAACCGCGGCATGCGGCGGGCCACGAAGGTGGACACGGTCGGTGCGGGCTTCGCCGGGGTGTGTGACGGCTCCCTGCCCGCCGGGCGGATTCTGGACGCCATCGCCCAACTCGTCGGCGAGGACCCGGTACTGCTGCGGGACCGCACCCCGGCGTCGATCCGGATGCTGGTCGAGCAGGGGTTCCTGGAGCCGGTGCCCGCGGGCGGCTGACGGCGGTGGGGCCGCGCGGGCGACATACCGGCCCCGTTCATCCGGCGTTCGCCGGGATGCCGCCCCGGGGTGCCACGCTGCCCGCATGGAGAGAGGACCCGAGGCATTCGCCGGTATGGCGTTCGCGCTGTTCGGCGCCGGACTTCTGGTGTGGACGGGCGTCTGCGCGCGGACCGGCGGGCCGGTCGCCGACGGTGTCAGCCGTCCGGTCGCCACCGCCACGGCGCTGCTGTCCGGGGTGGTCTTCCTGGCGACGGGCTGCTGGCTGCTGGTGGCGCTGTAGCCGCGGGCTTCGCCACTTCGTTCCGCCGCACGCCCGTCCGGCACCCTTGTAAGAGGCACCGTCCTCAACTGCGCTCATGGGGCGCCCCGTTCACTTCCGGCCAGTTCTGTCAGATATGGCCGGTGTGTGCCGGTACGAGGGAACTATCCGCCGGCTCCGGGCATGTTCCTCAGTGAAGGTCACCGACAGGCCGGCCGCCCGACGAGCCGGCCCCCTCAGTGAGGAACACCTATGAACCGTGCACTTCGCTTCGCCTCCGTCGGCGTCATCGCCGTCTCCCTGCTGGCCGGTGGCTCGGCCGCGGCCTTCGCCGCACCGCAGGACCTCCACTCGCCCACGCCGGTCGTGGCCACCGCACCGGCCGCCGCCTCCCTGACGGCCAAGGCCAGTGTGACGACGGTCAAGGCCTGGCAGGAGTTCCGGATCACCGGCATCGCCAAGGGCATCAAGGCCGGCACCAAGCTGACCGTCCAGCAGAAGCAGGGCGCCAAGTGGGTCTCGCTGCCCGCGCAGACGCCGGTCAACTCCAGCGGCGCGTACTCGGTGCGGGTCAAGCTCGGCATCAAGGGCGTCAACCAGCTCCGGATGGCCACCGGCAGCACCGTCTCGCCGGTCGTCACGGTCACCGTCCGCTGACGCGCTGACAGCACGGAAGGCGACGGTCCGGACCGCGGCCGGACCGTCAGCCGTCCGCCGGACCGTCAGCCGTCCCTCTAGCCGACGAGATTGCGGGCGAGCATCCACACCATGCCGATGCCGAGCATCACGGCATTGCCGCGGCCCGACAGCCGCGGCCGGTACACCCGCCCGCGGAGACCGGCGACCAGCCATCGCCCGACGGCGTACGCCACGGCCGGCCCGCCCAGGACGAGCAGCACCGCGTTGTCGTGGAACGCCGTCACGAGCTCCCCGTGCATCAGGTCGTACGCCATCCGCGTCCCGCCGCACAGCGGGCACAGCAGCCCGGTGGCCCATTTGAAGGGGCAGGGGAGCAGGATCTGCCCCGGCTGGTGCGGATTGGTGTGCCAGAGGTAGACGGCCGCCGCCGTGCCGACGCCGAGCGCGACCGACGCCTGGCGGAGGGTCCGCGCCCGGACCGACGCCCCCGTGGGGCCCGCGGGCTCGGCGGGCCCCCAGGACTGCCCGCTGCTCACACGCTCAGCGACCGGGCGTAGTTGACCTGGTTCAGTACGAACATCACCTGCTGCGGGGACTGCACCGGGATCATTGTCGCGTGGTGCCGCCCGCCGCTGACCACCGTGACCTGCACGAACCCGGTCGTCACCTTCTCCTTCATCAGCAGGAAGAGCAGACCGAGCAGGCAGAAGAGGAAGAAGACGATGGCGAGCACGACCGCGTGCGCCGGGATCTTCTCCTCCGTCCGCGACATGTCGGTCGCCGTCCACACCGCACCCTTGAGCGGCATCGGCCCGGCCGGCGTCATGATTGTGTCGCCGGTGACCGCGATATCGCCGAGCGACAGCGCCATCCCGCCGGGCTGCGCCCCGGGCTGGAAGCCGCCGGGCACCGGCTGCTGCGGCGCGGCCGGCGCGAAACCGGGCGGCGGCGCCGGCTGCGTGGCCTCCTGCGGATAGCCGTATCCGGGCTGCGGCTGCGGGGCGGGCTGCGGGTACCCGTATCCGGGCTCCCCGGGACGGCCGCCCTGCGGATAGCCGTAGCCGGCCGCCGCGGGACCGCCGTCCTCCGGCGTGGCGTAGGGGTTCTGACCGGGCTGGCCGGGCGGCTGCTCCGGAGGCGGTCCGGGGTGCTGGTGGGCCATGGGTGCTGTTCCCCCCGAGAGTGCGTGACGACGGCGAGGCCCGGCTCGAACGGCGAGCCGTGCCGTGTCCATCCTGCCAGCCCGCTCACGTGCGGTATCAAGGCAATGACGGCATCCGGCGCCGCCTTGTGACAGATGTCTGCCGGCGGATCGCGCGGTGTGCGGCCCCGGGTGAGCGAGGAGGCGTCGGTGATCCGTCACTGTGTGGAATCACCGGAGGTGCCGGGGCCGCGGCGCGCGGGGAACGGCCGGCGTGGACACCGGGGAGCGGTACGGCCCCGTCATGATCCACAGGACCGTCCCCGCGGCCCGCGACGGCGCCCGATGCGGTCCGGGCGGCATGAAGGCATGTAGTCGGGTTACCGTTCGAGTGGCGTTGCGGGGTTTTTCCGTTTGACACGGGGCCGGGAGGTACCGTCACACTCCGCAGCGTCAAGCGTCACCGCAGTGCGTCCCGGCGTCCGGCCGGGGAGCGTTTCCAGCGTCGACCGGAGAGAAGAGCGAAGTTGTCCCCGACCAGCGAGACCACAGACGGCGGCGGCCGCCGACTCGTCATCGTCGAGTCGCCTGCCAAGGCGAAGACGATCAAGGGCTACCTCGGCCCTGGCTACGTGGTCGAGGCCAGCGTCGGACACATCCGCGATCTGCCGAACGGCGCCGCAGAGGTCCCGGCGAAGTACAAGGGCGAGCCGTGGGCCCGCCTCGGCGTGAACGTCGACGCCGAGTTCCAGCCGATCTATGTCGTCAACAGTGACAAGAAGGACCAGGTCAAGAAGCTCAAGGAGCTGCTGGCCGAGTCCGATGAGCTCTATCTGGCCACAGATGAGGACCGGGAGGGCGAGGCCATCGCCTGGCACCTCCAGGAGATCCTCAAGCCCAAGGTCCCCGTCCACCGGATGGTCTTCCACGAGATCACCAAGGACGCGATCCGCGAGGCCGTCGCCAATCCGCGCGATCTGAACCAGAAGCTGGTCGACGCCCAGGAGACCCGCCGCATCCTCGACCGCCTCTACGGCTACGAGGTCTCGCCGGTCCTGTGGAAGAAGGTCATGCCGCGGCTGTCGGCCGGCCGGGTGCAGTCCGTGGCGACCCGCCTCGTCGTCGAGCGGGAGCGCGAGCGCATCGCCTTCCGCTCCGCCGAGTACTGGGACCTGACCGGCACCTTCTCCACCGGACGGGCCGGGGACGTGAGCGACCCGTCGACGCTGACCGCCCGTCTGACCACCGTCGACGGCCGCCGTATCGCGCAGGGCCGGGACTTCGGCTCCAACGGGCAGCTGAAGAACGAGGTCCTGCATCTGGACGAGGCGAACGCCCGCGCGCTCGCCGCCGCCCTGGAGCACACCGACTTCGCGGTGCGCTCGGTCGAGTCCAAGCCCTACCGGCGCTCGCCGTACGCCCCGTTCCGTACGACCACCCTCCAGCAGGAGGCCAGCCGCAAGCTCGGCTTCGGCGCCAAGGCGACCATGCAGGTGGCGCAGAAGCTGTACGAGAACGGCTACATCACCTATATGCGTACGGACTCCACCACGCTCTCGGACACCGCGGTCGCCGCGGCACGGGCGCAGGTGACCCATCTGTACGGTGCGAACTATCTGCCGGACAAGCCGCGCACCTACGCCGGCAAGGTCAAGAACGCCCAGGAGGCGCACGAGGCGATCCGCCCCTCCGGCGACCGCTTCCGCACCCCGGCCGAGACCGGCCTGACCGGCGACCAGTTCCGGCTCTACGAGCTGATCTGGAAGCGGACCGTCGCCTCCCAGATGAAGGACGCGACCGGTAACTCCGTCACGGTCAAGATCGGCGGCCGGTCCGCCGACGGCCGGGACGCCGAGTTCAGCGCCTCCGGCAAGACCATCACCTTCCACGGCTTCCTGAAGGCCTATGTGGAGGGCGCCGACGACCCGAACGCCGAGCTGGACGACCGCGAGCGCCGGCTGCCGCAGGTCGCCGACGGCGACGCGCTGGCCGCGCAGGAGATCACCGCCGACGGGCACGCCACCAAGCCGCCCGCCCGCTACACCGAGGCCACGCTGGTCAAGGAGCTGGAAGAGCGCGAGATCGGCCGTCCGTCGACCTATGCGTCGATCATCGGCACGATCCTCGACCGCGGCTACGTCTTCAAGAAGGGCACCGCGCTGGTCCCCTCCTTCCTGTCGTTCGCGGTGGTCAACCTCCTGGAGAAGCACTTCGGCCGGCTGGTCGACTACGGCTTCACCGCCAAGATGGAGGACGACCTCGACCGCATCGCCCGTGGTGAGGCGCAGTCCGTGCCGTGGCTGCGGCGCTTCTACTTCGGCGAGGGCCACGGCGAGGGCGGTGCCGCGGACGCCGGCAACGGCGACGGCGATCACCTCGGCGGGCTCAAGGAACTGGTCGAGGACCTGGGCGCGATCGACGCCCGGGAGATCTCGTCCTTCCCGGTCAGCGACGATATCAAGCTGCGGGTCGGCCGCTACGGCCCGTATGTGGAGCGCGGGGAGAAGGACGCCGAGGGCCACCAGCGCGCCGACGTCCCCGACGACCTGGCGCCCGACGAGCTGACCGTGGAGTACGCGGAGGAGCTGCTCGCCAAGCCGAGCGGCGACTTCGAGCTGGGCACGGACCCGGTGAGCGGCCACCAGATCGTCGCCAAGGACGGCCGCTACGGCCCGTACGTCACCGAGATCCTGCCCGAGGGCACCCCGAAGACCGGCAAGAACGCGGTCAAGCCGCGCACCGCGTCGCTCTTCAAGACGATGTCCCTGGACACGGTGACGCTGGCGGACGCGCTCAAGCTGATGTCGCTGCCGCGCGTCGTCGGCAAGGACCCCGAGGGCGTGGAGATCACCGCGCAGAACGGCCGCTACGGCCCGTATCTGAAGAAGGGCACCGACTCGCGCTCCCTGGAGACCGAGGAGCAGCTCTTCACGATCACCGTCGACGAGGCGCTGGCGATCTACGCCCAGCCCAAGCAGCGCGGGCGGGCCGCCGCCAAGCCGCCGCTGAAGGAGCTGGGGACGGACCCGGTCAGCGGTAAGCCGGTGGTGGTGAAGGACGGCCGCTTCGGTGCGTATGTCACCGACGGCGAGACCAACGCGACGCTGCGGCGGGACGACGACGTCGAGACCATCACCGCCGAGCGGGGCTACGAACTGCTCGCCGAGAAGCGCGCCAAGGGTCCGGCGAAGAAGACCGCGAAGAAGGCCGCCAAGAAGGCGCCGGCCAAGAAGACGGCCGCGAAGAAGACCGCGGCCAAGAAGACCGCGGCGAAGAAGACGACCACGGCGAAGAAGACGACCACGGCGAAGAAGGCCACCGCCAAGAAGACCACCGCGAAGAAGGCGGTGGCGAAGAAGACGGCGGCGCCGGCCGAGGACTGAGGCCGGACCGGCCGGTTCCGCTCGGCGGAACCGCAGGTCAAGGGCGGGCCCGACGGATTCGTTCCGTCGGGCCCGGCCCTTTGTTCGGGCAGGCGCTCGACGCGACGCACCGTATCGATAGGCTGGCGAGATGACGCGTGCCGAGCAGCCAACGGTCGTGACCCCCACTTCAGGCGCCCTAGCGGCGGATTCCCGCGAGCGCGCCGTGCGAGCCCTGCTCCGCTTCCCCCCACTGAAGCGACTGTGGAGCGCCCAATGTGTCGGGGGCATCGGCGATGCCCTGTCCATGCTTGTCCTCGTACTCCTCGCCCTTCAGGCGGCGTTGTACGTCCCCCTCGGCGGCGAGCCCGTCTTCGGCGGTGGGTATCGGGGAGCCGCCCTCGCGGTCACCCTGGTCTTCGCGGCCAGGATGCTGGCGATGCTGCTCTTCGGGGCGGTCCTGCTGGGCCCGCTGTCCGCGCTCACTGCGCCCGGCGGCCCGCTGGACCGGCGCTGGACGATGATCGGCGCGGATCTGCTGCGGCTCGCGCTGCTGGTCATCGCCCCCCTCTGGATCGACTGGACGCCGGGCAACGCACTGGCCTGGCTGCTGGTCACGGTCTTCGTCACCGGCGTCGCCGAACGCTTCTGGACCGTCGCACGGGAGAGTGCCGCACCCGGCCTGCTGCCCACCGCGCCCCCCGAGGGCGCCGCGGTCCGCCCGCTGCCCGACAACATGGACGCGCTGCGGCGCCTCTCGCTGCGCACCACTTTCCTCTCGCTGCCGGTCGCGGCCGCCGGCCTGGTGGTCGTCACCCTCATCAGCAAGCTCCTGGGCACCGGCATCGACTGGTTCCACCTGCACCAGGCCGCGCTCGGCTCGTATGTGGCCGCCGGTCTGTTCGCCGCCTCCGTGTCGATCCTCTACTTCATCGAGCTCCCCGGTGTGCCGACGCCGCGGCCGCGCTCCCCTCTGGAGGGGCTGCGCCGTCCGAAGGCCGCCGCGGCGCCGTCCGGTCAGGCCGCCCAGGGGCAGAAGGCGGCGAGCGGCACCGCCCGCCCGGCCGCCGACAAGGGCCGTACGGGCGCGATCCCGCTGCTGGTGGCGTCCTGCGCCGCGGTGGCCGCAGCCCTCGCAGCGGCCGTCGCGCTCGCCGCGCTGCACGGCTACGACCTGGCCGGCGGCCCGGCCACCTTCGCGCTGCTGGTGCTCGCGCTGACCGGCGGTGCGGCCGTCGGCGTCCGGGGCGCCCACCGGGTGCTGCCCACGCTCTCCCGGCGCCGGCTGCTCGCCCTCGCGGTGGCCACCACCGGACTCGCGCTGCTGGCCATGGGCCTGGTCCCGGACCCGACGACGGTGCTGGTGCTGGCGCTGCTGGCCGGTATCGCCGCCGGTGTCGCGGCCCATACGGGACACGTCCTGCTGGACCAGGAGTCCGAGGAATCCCGTACCGCCCGGACGACCGAGCATCTGCACGCCGTCGTCCGGCTCTCCGTCGCGCTGGCCGCCATCGTCGCGCCGCTGCTCGCGGCCGTCATCGGCCCGCACCACCTCGGCGGCGGCGCCTTCGCCTTCGCGTACGGCGGTGCCGCCTACACCCTGATGCTGACCGGGGCGCTGCTGCTGCCGGTCGCCGCGCTGGTGCTCGGCAAGGTCGACGACCGGCAGGGCGTACCGCTGCGGCAGGATCTGCGGGAGGCGCTGCGCGGTGGCGACCCGGCGCAGGCGCCCGCCCCCACCGGCTTCTTCATCGCCCTGGAGGGCGGCGACGGCGCCGGCAAGTCCACCCAGGTCGAGGCGCTCGCGGAGTGGATCCGCGGCAAGGGCCACGAGGTCGTGGTGACCCGCGAGCCGGGCGCCACCGCCATCGGCAAGCGGCTGCGCTCGATCATCCTCGACGTCTCGACGTCCGGGCTGTCGGACCGTGCCGAGGCGCTGATGTTCGCCGCCGACCGGGCCGAGCACGTCAACAGCGTCATCCGGCCGGCCCTGGAGCGCGGCGCGGTCGTCATCACCGACCGCTACATCGACTCCTCGGTCGCCTACCAGGGCGCCGGACGCAACCTCGCCCCCACGGAGATCGCCCGGATCTCCCGCTGGGCCACCGACGGCCTCGTCCCCCATCTGACGGTGCTGCTCGACGTCTCCCCGGAGACCGCACGGGAACGCTTCACCGAGGCACCCGACCGGCTGGAGTCCGAGCCCGCCGCCTTCCACCAGCGGGTACGGGCCGGCTTCCTCACACTGGCCGCCGCCGACCCCGCGCGCTATCTGGTCGTCGACGCCGGCCAGGAGCCGGAAGCCGTCACCACCGTCGTCCGGCACCGCCTCGACCAGGTGCTCCCGCTCTCCGAGGCCGAGATCCAGGCGCAGGCCGACGCCCGTAAGGCCGCCGAGGAGGAGGCCCGCCGCAAGGCCGAGGAGGAGGCCGCGCGCAAGGCGGAGGAGGAGCGCCTGGAGCGGGAGCGCCAGGAGCAGCTCGCCCGGCTGCGCGCCGAGGAGGAGGAGCGCAAGCGCCGCGAGGCCGAGGAGGCCAGGGCGCGCGAGGAGGCCCGCCAGGCCGAGGAGGCCCGGAAGCGCGCCGACGAGGCCCGGCAGGCCGCCGAGGCGGAGCGGGCCCGCCGCGAGGCCGAGGAGCGCGCCCGCCAGGCCGAGCAGGAGCGGCTGCGCAAGCAGCACGAGGAGGAGGCGCGGCTCCGCAAGGAGGCCGAGGAGCGCCGCCTGGAGAAGCAGCGCAAGGCCGAGGCGGCACTGCTGCGCGCCGAGGAGGCGCGGAAGGCGGCGGCCGAGGCGGCTGCCGCGGCGGAGGCCAAGGCCGCGGCCGAGGCGGCGGAAGCGGCCGACGCGCCCACGGCGGAGACCTACGTCGCGGACCTGCGGAAGCGGTTCGGAGAGAGCACGTCCGACGATTCCTCGTCGCCGTCCTCCTCGTCCGGTTCCGGCTCGGACGGTGAGCGGACCGAGGAGTCGCTGCCGCGGCCCGGGACCCCGGGCGACGCCGGCTCCCGTGCGGCGGACGAGACCGCGGTGCTGCCCCCGGTGCGGGACACCCAGGACCCCTGGCGGGGCCTGGACACCGGCGCGGACCCGGAGGAGACCGCCGTGCTGCCGCCCGTACGCAGCGACGAGGTGCACGGCGCCGACGGGCGGAGCGGTGACCCCGCCGACCGGGTGCCGCCGTGGATGTTCCGCAAGGAGACGCCGGAGGCGGCGGCCGGCCGGAACGGCACCGCGTCCACCCCCGCCGAGTCGCGCACCGAGCGCACCCGCGAACTCCCGCAGATCGACCCGGCGACGGGCCGCCCCGTCGAGACCCCGCAGTCCGGCCGCCCCCGCCCCGAATGGGCGGAGGAGACCCCGCTGGACGACCTGCCCACGCTCGCCGACGAGCTGCTGGGCTCGCGCGACGACGAGGACGCGGATCACGGCCGGGGCGGGAACGGCCGTCGCGGCGGCCGGGGGCGGCGCGGCTAGCGGGCCGGCTCCCCTCGTACGAACACGGCCGTGGGGGGGGGGGGGGGGGGGGGGGCCCCCCCCGGGTGGTGGGTGGGGGGGGGCGGCGGGGGGCGCCCGGCCCCGCCGGGGGGGGGGGTGGTTATGTTGT
>NZ_JBHYPE010000026.1:0-110325 GCF_042746015.1 Streptomyces sp. NPDC058773 | reverse complement strand
GGGCCTATTTCGCGTTGGCCCCGGGGGGGCCGGCGGCGCGGCGGGGTGTGTTGTGGGCCCTCTTATTGTGCCTTTTCGGGGTGGCGCCTGAGTACGCGTACTCAGGCGCCACGGGCGTGCCGGGCACAGGATCGATACATGCTGTGGTCAGATCCGCCCGATGAGCCTCCTGAGGAGCTGCGCGAAGTTCAGGACAAGCTCCGTCGGCTGGGCGTCGTGCTGGCCGTGGCCGCGGTCGTGCTGATGGTCCTGCTCGCGGGGCGATAGCCGTCCCCGCAGGCACGAAGATCATCGTTCCCGCATAAGGGGAGGCGACTCTCACAGTTCTCTTCCGCAACCACCTCCCCCGAAATTGCTTCTTCCTCCCTTGAGAGCGCAATTCGGGCGCCCGGCTGCCGTCCGGGCGGCAGCCGGACGGGAGTGGGAGAGCGATGAACAGGCCGCTGAGACATATAGCCGTGTTCTGCGGGGTGCTGGTGCTGGCCCTGCTGGCGCGCGCGACCTGGGTCCAGTTCGTCCAGGGCGAGAAGCTCGCCAACGACCCGAACAACCGCCGCGTCAAGATCGAGGCGTTCTCCTACCCGCGCGGCAACATCATCGTCGGCGGCAAGCCGGTCACCGGCTCGGTGGCGACCTCCGGCGACTTCAAGTACAAGCGGACGTACAAGGACGGCCCGATGTACGCGCCGGTCACCGGCTTCGCCTCCCAGGCCCAGGGGACGTCCTTCCTGGAGGGCATCTACAACAAGGTGCTCAGCGGCAAGGACGACCGGCTCGCCCTCAAGAACGCCAAAGACATCCTGACCGGCGAGAAGCCGCGCGGCGGCGATGTGATCACCACCATCGACCCCAAGGCGCAGAAGGCCGCGTACAAGGGCCTGACCGACCTGAACGCCAAGGGCGCGGTGGTCGCGCTCGACCCGCGCGACGGCCGGGTCCTGGCGCTCGCCTCCACCCCCTCCTACGACCCGTCGGTCTTCACCGGTATCTCCAACGCCGAGGGCAAGAAGTTCAAGGAGCTGGACGCCGACAAGTCCAAGCCGCTGAGCAACCGGGCGCTGCGCGAGACCTACGCCCCCGGCTCCACCTTCAAGATCCTCACCGCGGCGGCGGCCCTGGAGCACGGCGTGGTCTCCGACATCAACGCGCCGTCGGGCGCGCCCGCCCCCTACCAGCTGCCGCAGAGCACCACGAAGGTCGGGAACGACGTCGCGGGCGCGCCCTGTGACAAGGCCTCGCTGAAGACCGGTATGCAGTGGTCGTGCAACAACGTCTTCCTCGACGCCGCGCTGAAGGTCGGCAAGGACAAGATGCGCGAGACCGCCCAGAAGTTCGGCTTCAACGAGAATGTCTACGACGAGGACCTCGGGGACCTGCTGGCCACCAAGAGCCTCTACCCGGACAAGCTCGACAAGCCGCAGACCGCGCTGACGGGTATGGGCCAGGGCAGCCTGACCAGCACGCCGATGCAGATGGCGATGGTGGCCGCCGGCCTCGCCAATGACGGCAAGGTGATGATGCCGCACCTCGTCGACGAGGTGCGCGGCTCCGACCTGTCGACCATCGAGAAGGCCGAGCCGAAGATGATGTCCCAGGCCGTCTCCGCCGACACCGCGAAGAAGGTGCAGGAGATGATGGAGTACACCGTCAACGAGGGCACCGCCGACAAGGCCGCGATCGACGGGGTGACCGTCGGCGGCAAGACCGGTACCGCCCAGCACGGCGCGAACGTCAACGACGAGCGCCCCTACGCCTGGTTCGTCTCCTACGCCAAGCAGAGTGACGGCAGCTCCCCGGTCGCGGTCGCCGTCTTCGTCGACCCCAAGGACATGTCCATTCCCCGGGAGGAGATCGCCGGCGGCAAGCTGGGCGGGCCGATCGCGAAGTCGGTCATGGAGGCGGTGCTGAAGAAGTAAGCCGGGCGGCGCCCCGGTCACCGGGGCTCCGTACGATGGCGGGCATGACCCAAGAGTCCCGCCCCCGCCGTCTCGTCCTCGCCTCCCAGTCCCCGGCCCGGCTGGGCCTGCTGCGCCAGGCCGGACTGGCCCCCGAGGTCATCGTCAGCGGCGTCGACGAGGAGTCGCTCACCGCCGCGACGCCCGGTGAGCTGGCCCGGGTGCTCGCCGAGGCGAAGGCCGAGGTGGTCGCCGCCCGCCCGGAGGCCGCCGGTGCCCTGGTCGTCGGCTGTGACTCGGTCCTGGAGCTGGACGGGCAGGCGCTCGGCAAGCCCGCCGACGCCGAGGACGCCACCGCCCGCTGGAAGTCCATGCGCGGCCGCTCCGGCATCCTGCAGACCGGCCACTGCGTCATCGACACCGCGACCGGCCGCCGGGTGGCCGACACCGCCGCGACCACGGTCCGCTTCGGCGAGCCGACCGACGCCGAGATCGCCGCCTACGTCGAGAGCGGCGAACCGCTCTTCGTCGCGGGCGCCTTCACTCTCGACGGCCGCTCCGCCCCCTTCATCGAAGGCATCGACGGCGACCCCGGCAATGTCATCGGCCTCTCCCTGCCGCTGCTGCGCCGGCTGCTCGCCGACCTGGACGTCGCGATCACCGACCTGTGGACCTGAGCGGCGCCCGCGCGCCAGGGTGTGACCACTCGCGGTAAAGCCCGGAACGGGCGGGCGTGCGGCGCTTAGGCTGCCCGCATGGCATTAGTCGTCGAGCTGATCAGCTACCCCATCAAGGGCTGTGCCGGCGTCCCGGCGGACGCGACGGAAGTCACCCCGGCCGGCCTCGCCCATGACCGCAGCTTCCTGGTCGTCGGTCCCGGCGGCGTCTTCCGCAGCCAGCGCGCCGACCCCCGGCTGGCACTGATCCGGCCGGAGGTCGGCGCCGACGGAACCCACCTCACCCTGCACGCGCCGGGCCGGGACCCACTCCACCTGGACATCGACTTCGGCACGGGCTCGGACGCCCGCTCCGACGTCGAGATGTTCGGGACGCCGTACCGCGCGGTCGACCAGGGCGACCGCGTGGCCGGGTGGCTGTCCGAGGTGCTGGGCGCGGAGAGCCGGCTGGTGCGGGTGCCGCCGGAGCACGACCGGGTGACCGACGGACTCACCCCCGGCACCTCCGGCTTCGCCGACAGCAGCGCCCTGCACATCCTCTCCCGGGCCAGCTTCGACGACCTCAACCGCCGGATCACCGCGGCCGGCCGCCGCCCGGTCCCGCTGGACCGCTTCCGGCCCAACCTCGTGGTGGACGGCTGGGACGCCCCGCAGACCGAGGACCGGGTGCGGCGGGTCACGGTCGGCGGCGCCGAGCTGGGGTTCACCAAACTCGCCATCCGCTGCGCGGTCACCCTCGTCGACCAGCGCACGGGGGACAAGGCGGGCCCCGAACCGCTGCGCACGCTCGCCGCGTACCGGCGGGTGCCGGAGGGCGGGGTGGCGTTCGGCGCGAAGTTCTCGGTGGTGGTCCCCGGAAAGGTGTCGGTGGGCGACGCATTCGAGGTCACCGAGTGGGGAACCGATTGACCCGAAACGAGTCGATCGCCCCGGTCGACACCGTCATGAGGAGTCCGCACCATGCCGAAGATCCTGATCGTCGCCGGTGACGCCACCGAGGACCTGGAGTTCTTCTACCCCTACCAGCGGCTGCTGGAGGAGGGGTACGAACCCGTGATCGCGGCCCCCTCCCGCAAGAAGCTCCAGTTCGTCGTCCATGACTTCGTCGACAACTTCGACACCTACGTGGAGCGCGAGGGCCACTCCTGGCCGTCCGACCTCGCGCTCTCCGAGGTCGACCCGGCCGAGTTCGCGGCGCTGGTGCTCCCCGGCGGCCGGGCCCCCGAATACCTCCGCAACGACGCCGGCTTCCGACGCGTCGTCACCCACTTCTTCGACGCCGACAAACCCGTCGCCCACATCTGCCACGCGGCCCTCTCCCTGGCGCCCCTGGGCGTCCTCAAGGGCCGCCGCACCTCCGCCTACCCGGCCTGCGCACCGGACGTCGAACTGGGCGGCGGCACCTTCGTCGACGGCCCCGCGGTAGTGGACGGCAAGATCGTCTCAGCCCGCGCCTGGCCCGACCACCCGGACTGGATGCGCGCGTTCGTGGAGGTGCTGCGGGAGCACGCGCCGGTGAAGTAGCGGCGGGGGCGGGGGCATGTCGGCATCTGACGGTGGCCGTTCCGGTCACCGTCAGACCGGCAACTGCCGAAGCCCGCCTCGACCAAGGTCGGGATGCCATCGGGCCCGGAA
Source organism: Streptomyces sp. NPDC058773 (assembly GCF_042746015.1). Taxonomy (NCBI): domain Bacteria; kingdom Bacillati; phylum Actinomycetota; class Actinomycetes; order Kitasatosporales; family Streptomycetaceae; genus Streptomyces; species Streptomyces sp. NPDC058773. The sequence continues at coordinate 106,118 of NZ_JBHYPE010000026.1, read as the reverse complement.
ACGAACCGCGTTGGGCCCATCAGGGGTGTTCAGGGGCCCACCGAGACCAGCACACGTCGCCCTGCGCCGCCTCGCGTGAGACCGTCAAACGCTCCGACCTGGCCGGACAGGCCGGCTACGGCTACTGCCGCGGCCACTCCCGCTTCTTCTGGGGACTGCGGCTCCACCTGGTCACCACCGCCGAAGGCATGCCCGTCACCTGGTGCCCGGCCAACCCCCAGCTCGGCGAACGGGAGGTGATGACCGCGCTGCCGGAACGCGACCACCACCTCATCGGAGCCGGTCAGGTGGTCCTGGCCGACAAGGGCTTCGCGGGCAAGGGGCTCGAAGCCTTCCTCACCGAGCGACTCGGCGTTCACCTGGTGCGGCCGGACCGCAAGGACGAGCCGGTCAGACACGGGAAGACCACCCGTGTCCGCCAGTGGATCGAGGCAGCGGCACGCCGATCAGGACCGTACGGTCGCCGTCCGCGCTCCGCCCGATGAGCCGCCGTTCCGGTACGGGTATCCCGGACGCTTCGTCATCCAGCTCCCCCAGCACCGTGCAGGGGCCGATCGCGCTCCCGCGCGCCCGGCCCGCCGCACCCGCAACCGATGCAGGCATGCGCACCATCCCCCGTCGTACGACCTCGCGCGACGAGCCTGCCCGGGCGTGTCGCGGGGCCCTCGGGGGCGTCGATCCGCCCCGGGGAAAGGGGAGTTCGGGCCTGGCGGGAGAGTGCCCGCCCCCGGCGAGGGACGGGGTGCGCGGGGTCAGGCGGAGGTGGGGGCCACCGGCGGTGCGCCGTTCGGGGGGTTTTCCGCGTTTCCGTGCGCGTCGCCCGTAAGGCCCTCGCCGTACGCCATCAGCGTCAGCACCAGCAGCCCGAGCACCACCATCATCGCGAGGAAGGCGACCCAGCCGACCAGGCCGACCGCGAAGGCGCCCAGGAGGCCGTGCACCACCGCGCAGCTGATGAGGGCGATCCGGGCGAAGCCGCCGGGGGCGCGGTCACGCAGGGCGCCGCGGAGCAGGACGCCGGCGCAGAACAGCAGAAAGAGGCCGAAGAGGATGCCGCCTATCCAGGAGCCGGCGGACATCGCACGCGGCTGCAGACCGGCCAGCGACATCTGCTGCCGGTCGACGACGATGCTCAGAATCCAGTTGAGCAGCACGATCCCGAACGCCTCCAGGATCAGCACCACCGCCGCTGTCACGGCCACCGGCCGTCGCGCCACTCTCACCCCGTCCACCCACTTCCGCCGTTCGCCCCAGCCCGATGCGCCATGTGGGCGCCTGTTGCCGCCGTTACCCCGGTTACCACGAGTACAGAAGACAGCGGGCACGCTACTAATGGGTAATGGCTTGGGCAAGGGTTGTGCACGAGCGGGTGCGGGACGACTGTGGATCACGGGACCGGCGGCGCGCCGACGGACGGAGTCGACCGCAAAGATTCCTTCGCCCATTCGTAGGGACTCCACAAAGAATTGACGATCCGCTGGAGGCCCGAAGTTCGAGACCTAGGCCACACCGGGCCCCGATCCGGAGCCCGGAAATCCGGGCCTACCCTGGGATACCAGGGGAATCAGGTTCCTCACTGGCGCCCCGAGCACACTCCGTGTGGGCAAGCTCACCCCAGGGAACGGGTCGGCACGCGGTGTCGCCAGTCCCTAAAATCGCGGCATCCAATAGATGCGGCGAAGCGCCAAGGAAGGACCCATCGTGCGCAAGGTGCTCATCGCCAACCGTGGCGAAATCGCTGTTCGCGTTGCCCGTGCATGCCGGGACGCGGGGATCGGCAGCGTAGCGGTCTACGCCGACCCCGACCGGGACGCCCTGCACGTACGCGCGGCAGACGAGGCGTACGCCTTGGGCGGTGACACTCCTGCCACCAGTTACCTGGACATCGCCAAGGTCCTGGCGGCCGCCGCCGATTCGGGCGCGGACGCCATCCACCCCGGGTACGGCTTCCTGTCGGAGAACGCGGAGTTCGCGCAGGCCGTCCTGGACGCCGGGCTGACCTGGATCGGCCCGCCCCCGCAGGCCATCCGCGACCTCGGTGACAAGGTCGCCGCGCGGCACATCGCCCAGCGCGCCGGTGCGCCGCTGGTCGCCGGTACGCCCGACCCGGTCTCCGGTTCGGAGGAGGTCGTGGCCTTCGCCAAGGAGCACGGCCTGCCCATCGCGATCAAGGCCGCCTTCGGTGGCGGCGGCCGCGGTCTGAAGGTGGCCCGGACCCTCGAAGAGGTGCCGGAGCTGTATGACTCCGCGGTGCGTGAGGCGGTCGCCGCCTTCGGTCGCGGCGAGTGCTTCGTCGAGCGCTACCTGGACCGCCCGCGGCACGTGGAGACCCAGTGCCTGGCCGACAAGCACGGCAACGTGGTCGTGGTCTCGACCCGTGACTGCTCGCTGCAGCGCCGCCACCAGAAGCTGGTGGAGGAGGCCCCGGCGCCGTTCCTGACGGCCGAACAGAACGCCGAGCTGTACCGCGCGTCCAAGGCCATCCTCAAGGAGGCCGGCTACGAGGGCGCGGGCACCTGCGAGTTCCTCGTCGGCCAGGACGGCACGATCTCCTTCCTGGAGGTCAACACCCGTCTGCAGGTCGAGCACCCGGTCACCGAAGAGGTCACCGGCCTCGACCTGGTCCGTGAGATGTTCCGGATCGCCGACGGCGAGAAGCTCGGCTACGACGACCCGGAGGTCCGCGGCCACTCCTTCGAGTTCCGGATCAACGGTGAGGACCCGGGCCGCAACTTCCTCCCGGCGCCCGGCACGGTCACCAGGTTCGACGCGCCGTCGGGCCCCGGTGTCCGTCTGGACGCGGGTGTGGAGTCCGGCAGCGTCATCGGCCCGGCCTGGGACTCCCTGCTGGCCAAGCTGATCGTCACCGGCGCCACCCGTCAGCAGGCCCTGCAGCGTGCCGCCCGCGCCCTGAACGAGTTCCGGGTGGAGGGCATGGCCACCGCCATCCCGTTCCACCGCACGGTCGTCCAGGACCCGGCGTTCGCTCCCGAACTCACCGGCTCCGCCGACCCGTTCACGGTCCACACCCGCTGGATCGAGACCGAGTTCGTCAACGAGATCCCCCCGTTCGCCGCCCCCGGCGCGGACGAGGCGGAGGCCGACAGCCGCGAGACGGTGGTCGTCGAGGTCGGCGGCAAGCGCCTGGAGGTCTCGCTGCCGTCCTCGCTGGGCATGCCGCTGGCGCGGGCCGCGGTCGCCGGCGGTGCCAAGCCGAAGCGCAAGGCCGCCAAGAAGTCCGGCGGCGCCGCCTCCGGCGATGCGCTCGCCTCCCCGATGCAGGGCACCATCGTCAAGGTCGCCGTCGAGGAGGGCCAGCAGGTCACCGAGGGCGAGCTGGTCGTCGTCCTGGAGGCCATGAAGATGGAGCAGCCGCTCAACGCGCACCGCTCCGGCACCATCAAGGGCCTGACCGCCGAGGTCGGCGCGGCGCTCACCTCCGGCGCGGTGATCTGCGAGATCAAGGACTGACCCGAGGCCGTCCGACCAGACGGACGAGGGGCTCCCGGCTTCACCGCCGGGAGCCCCTCGCGTCGTTTCCACCGCCGCTACGAGTTCCCCACCACGTCCTCCGGGAAGCTCAGCGACCGGCCCATCCACTCCAGGGCGGCGGGCAGTTCGCGCCGCCAGGTGGCGAAGTTGTGGCTGCCGTGGTCGAGGACGACGGATTCCGCCTTCATCGGCGGTTTGACGGCGGCGAGGAAGGCCTTGGCCGCCGGGTAGTTCTTCTCGCCGGTGCGGCTGGTGCCCACCAGGACGTCGACCCGGGGCGCGGGCAGATGCCGCAGACGCCACATCAGATCGTGCTCCTGGCGGCGGCGCACGCCATCCCGCCCCTCCCCGAAGAGGTTCCCGGTCGTGGCGTCATTGCTGGCCCGGTAATCGGGCGAGAGGGCGGCCGCGGCGGTGTACGTACGGTCGTGCCGCATGGCGAGCTGAAGGGCGCAGCTGCCGCCCGAGGAGTAGCCCAGCAGGCCCCAGCCACCGGGGTCGTGGCCGACGCGGTAGTGCGACCGGAGCGCGTCCGGCACATCGCGGGCGAAGAACGTCTCGGCCTGCGGGCCGCCCGGCACATCGACGCACTGGGTGTCGCGGGGCGGGGCGATGGTGGGCCGCAGCATCACGATGACGGTCGGCTGCAGCTGTCCGGTCCGCATCATTCGCCCCGCGGTCTCCGGCAGCCGCAGATGCTGGCCGAGCAGGAAGATCCCGCCGGGGTAGCCGCTGAGCGCGACGATGACGGGGAACCGCTGCCGGGCGTACTGGGGCTGGAAGTACTGCGGCGGCAGATAGACGTACGCCGGGTTCACGGCCCGGGTCCGCTTCCCGACGATCCGTACGGTCTCCACCTTGCCGGCCTGCGCCGGCGCCCCCTTCGGCAGCCCGTGCACCTTGTCCAGGCCCTCCGGCCCCGAGGTCTGTACGAGCCCCTTCGACGGGTCACCGACGGGCCCGGCCGCCCCCTGGCCGCCCCATTTGCCGACCGCGGCCGGTGCGTCGTCGTACAGCCCGAGCAGCTCGTGCCAGGACGCGTAGAACTGGAAGTTGGTGTTCACCACGAGGCCGAGCGCCGCGACGATGGCCAGCTGGGTCACGGCGATCGAGCCGAGCCTCCCCAACAGCGCCCGCGGACCGCGCCCGGCGAACCGCGGCCACAGCCAGAGCGTGAGGCCCACACAGACCACGGCGACCGCGACCATGGCGTACAACAGCGATCGGCTGGTCAGTCCCATGACGTCTTCCCCAGATGTCCCGCGCCGCGCCCGCTCCCCCGGCGGTCCACGCGTCGTCCTCCCCGGCCCCCGGAAGCTCCCGGAAGACCTCATTGCGCCTGGTTTGATGGGCCGTGGAGGCGGGGCGTTGCGGGGCGGGCGAGGTGTTCGGCCGCGCGACGGCCGGGGGTTGCCGGGACTTCATCCGGGGTCTGCCGGGCGGCCATCGGGCGGACGTGCCGGACCGGTTTCGAGCTATTCGGAGGATCCATCCGGTAATGGCATGTCCACAGCCCCGGGCGGCCGCCGAGGACGCGATGGCATCCTGGACCCACCGGCCCACCCGGCCGGGGCGAGGGAGGACGGCGATGGCGACCGAGACGGCTGGGCAGCCGCAGACGACGGAGCCGGTGGTGACCGCACCGGCGCGGGGGCAGGACGTACGCCCGATGCGGGCCGATGCCCGGCGCAATTACGAGCGGCTGCTGACCGAGGCCCGTACGGCCTTCACCGAGCGCGGCACGGACACCTCGCTGGAGGACATCGCCCGGCGCGCCGGCGTCGGGATCGGCACCCTCTACCGGCACTTCCCCAACCGCACGGCCCTGATGGGCGCGGTCTTCCAGGGCGAGGTGGATGCCCTGCTGACCCAGGCCAGGGAGCTGGCGGACGCCCCGCAGCCGTGCGCCGCCCTGGTCGAGTGGCTGCGCGCGATCATCACCCACGCCACCACCTACCGCGGGCTGTCGCGGGCACTGATGACGGCATCGGCGGACGACAGCTCGGGGATGGCGCGGTGCAGCGTGCCGATGCGGGAGGCCGGCGAGGCGCTGCTGACCCGCGCCCGGCAGGCCGGGGCGGTGCGGCCGGACGTGAACATCGGCGATCTGATGCAGCTGACCAACGGCATCGCGCTGGCCGCCGAGGAATCCCCGGACGACCCGCAGCTCGCCGACCGGCTGCTGAGGCTCACGCTGCGCGGGCTGAAGGGGGAGAACCGCTGACGGACCGCCGGGACGGCGCGCCCCTGTGGCGCGCCCCCGACTGCGGCGTTCAGCGGCGCCGTGGTGCCAGGTCGGCGACCCGGCCGGCCTCGCTCAGGGAGGGGGCCGAGCGGAGCTGTGATCCACCGGCCCCGGTGCCCGGCGGATGACTGCGCCGCTGGCCCGGGAGCGGGACGTCCCGCCGGGGCCCTCGGCGGTCCCCCGGGCCGGGGTCCATCCCCGGCTGCCCTGGCCCGTGGCCCACGCCCGAGCCGTTCGCGACGGCGATCTGGACGCCCTGATCGGCCAGCGCCTGCAGCTCCGTGGCGGCGCGGTCGTCATGACCCGGCGGCTCGTCCGTGACCAGCCGTGTGATCACGTCCGTCGGCACGGTCTGGAACATCGTGTCGGAGCCGAGCTTGGTGTGGTCGGCGAGCACCACCACCTCCCCCGCCGCCTGCACCAGCGCCCGGTCGACGCTGGCGGAGAGCATGTTGGAGGTGGACAGCCCGCGCTCGGCGGTCAGACCGCTGCCCGACAGGAAGGCGCGGGACACCCGCAGCCCCTGGAGGGACTGCTCGGCACCGCTGCCGACCAGCGCGTAGTTGGAGCCGCGCAGGGTGCCGCCGGTCATCACGACCTCGACGCGGTTGGCATGGGCCAACGCCTGGGCGACCAGGAGGGAGTTGGTGACGACGGTCAGACCGGGGACGCGGGCGAGCCGGCGGGCCAGCTCCTGCGTGGTCGTTCCCGCGCCGACGACGATGGCCTCGCCCTCTTCGACGAAGCCGGCCGCGAGATCGGCGATGGCCGTCTTCTCCGCGGTCGCTAGATGGGACTTCTGTGGGAATCCTGATTCGCGGGTGAAGCCTCCCGGCAGGACCGCACCGCCGTGCCGGCGGTCGAGCAGTCCTTCTGCCTCCAGCGCCCGCACGTCCCGCCGTACGGTCACTTCGGAGGTCTGGACGACGCGGGCGAGCTCCCGGAGCGATACGGCTCCGTTGGCGCGCACCATTTCAAGGATCAATTGGCGACGTTCTGCAGCGAACACGAAACTGACAGTAACGCCAACGACCGTCTGTTTTCAGCAGGTTGCACCAATTAACGGAAGTTGTTCACACCGCGGAGCGTGACGTGGTATGCGGTGTGCATATGTCGTGCGGATGTCGAACTGCCGGGCGGGACGATCCGCTTGACCCCTGGTCAGTCGCCCTGACGGGGCCCGCGGCGGCGGGCCCCCGGAACGGGCCGGTCCCCGGCCGGTGCAGGCACGTTTCATCCCCAGTGCGCACGGGGGGCACAAACATGTGAATCGGCCGCCGCCGTCCCGCCCGGGACCGGTTATTCGTTCCCGGCCTTGCGCGTGTGCAGCTGGCGGGCGACCTCGGCGATCGAGCCGGACAGCGACGGGTAGACCGTGAAGGCGCTGGCGATCTGCTCGACGGTCAGATTGTTGTCGACCGCGATCGAGATGGGGTGGATCAGCTCACTGGCGCGCGGGGAGACGACCACACCGCCGACGACGATGCCGGTGCCGGGGCGGCAGAACAGCTTCACGAAGCCGTCGCGGATGCCCTGCATCTTGGCGCGCGGGTTGCGCAGCAGCGGGAGCTTGACGACCCGGGCGTCGATCTTGCCGCTGTCGACATCGGCCTGGGAGTAACCGACGGTGGCGATCTCCGGGTCGGTGAAGACGTTCGCGGAGACCGTCTTGAGGTTCAGCGGGGTGACCGCGTCACCGAGGAAGTGGTACATCGCGATCCGGCCCTGCATCGCGGCGACGGACGCCAGCGCGAAGACGCCGGTGCAGTCACCGGCCGCGTACACGCCCTGGGCGCTGGTGCGGGAGACCTTGTCGGTCCAGACGTGGCCGGACTCCTTGAGCTTGACGCCGGCCGCTTCCAGGCCCATGTCCTCGGTGTTGGGGATGGAGCCGACCGCCATCAGGCAGTGCGTACCGGAGATCGTGCGGCCGTCGGACAGCGTGACCTCGACGCGGTCGCCGACCCGCTTGGCGGACTGGGCCCGCGAGCGCGCCATGACGTTCATGCCGCGGCGGCGGAAGACGTCCTCCAGGACGGCGGCGGCGTCCGGGTCCTCGCCCGGCAGCACCCGGTCGCGGGAGGAGACGAGGGTGACGCGGGAGCCGAGCGCCTGGTAGGCACCGGCGAACTCGGCGCCGGTGACACCGGAACCGACCACGATCAGTTCTTCGGGCAGCTCGTCGAGGTCGTAGACCTGGGTCCAGTTCAGGATGCGCTCGCCGTCGGGGAGCGCGTCCGGGATCTCGCGGGGGTGCGCGCCGGTGGCGATCAGCACCGCGTCCGCGATCAGACCCTCCTTGGTGCCGTCGGCGGCGGTGACCGTGACCTTGCGGGAGCCGTCCGGCGCCTGGCCCGGCTCCAGCCGCCCGCGGCCGCGCATGACCCGGCCACCGGCGCGGGTCACGGACGCGGTGATGTCATGCGACTGGGCCAGCGCGAGGCGCTTGACGCGCCGGTTGACCTTGCCGAGGTCGACGCCGACGACCCGGGCCGGCCGGTCCACGTACGGCGTGTCGTCCTCGACGATGATGCCCAGCTCCTCGTACGAGGAGTCGAAGGTCGTCATCACCTCGGCGGTGGCGATCAGAGTCTTCGACGGCACGCAGTCGGTCAGCACCGACGCCCCGCCCAGACCGTCGCAGTCGACGACGGTCACCTCCGCGCCGAGAGAAGCCGCCACCAGGGCCGCTTCGTAGCCGCCGGGTCCACCACCGATGATCACGATCCGAGTCACGTACTCCATTGTCCCGCACGCCCGTACGTCGCTCTCGCCCGGGGGCGCACTCCGTCCCCGACGGGCACCAGGGGCACGCGCCACCAGGACCGGGGGCCACGCGCCACCGGGTCTCCCGTCCGGGGCTCCGGTACCACGAGCCCGGCGGGCAACCTCCCGTACCCTCGGAACCATGTCGCTCTACGCCGCGTACGCCGGCAACCTCGACGCGCGGCTGATGTCCCGCCGCGCACCGCACTCGCCGCTGCGCGGCACCGGCTGGCTCAACGGCTGGCGGCTCACCTTCGGCGGCGAGCAGATGGGCTGGGAAGGCGCGCTGGCGACGGTCGTCGAGTCCCCCCGCTCCCAGCTCTTCGTCGCGCTCTACGACATCGCGCCCATGGACGAGGAGTCCATGGACCGCTGGGAGGGCGTCGGCATGGACATCTACCGCCGGATGCGGGTGCGGGTACACACCCTCGACGGCGACGAGGCGGCATGGATCTATGTCCTCAACGGCTATGAGGGCGGTCTGCCGTCGGCCCGCTATCTGGGCGAGATCGCGGACGCCGCGGAGTCGGCGGGCGCGCCGCACGACTATGTGATGGAGCTGCGCAAGCGGCCCTGCTGACGTGCCGCACCGGCGGGCACGCCGCCGGTGCGGGTGCCGCGACGCGCCCGGGACACCTGCTTTTGGCAGATGCCACAACCATCCGGTCCGCATACGGTGAGCAGCGACATCTACGCGCGTAGGGCATGAGCGGTTACCCTCGTCCGCGTGAACGCATCTGTTACTCCGGACATCGCGCGCGACCCCCAGGGTGCCGCCGCCGACGCCGCCGCCCGTCTGCGCGAGCTGACCGGCGCCGAGACCCATGACGTCGCCCTGGTGATGGGCTCGGGCTGGGCGCCGGCCGCCGAGGCCCTGGGCGCGCCCGAGCACGAATTCCCGATCACCGAGCTGCCCGGCTTCCCGCCGCCGGCCGTCGCCGGGCACGGCGGCAAGATCCGCTCGTACCAGGTCGGTGCGAAGCGGGCGCTGGTCTTCCTGGGCCGCACCCACTACTACGAGGGCCGCGGGGTCGCCGCGGTCGCGCACGGCGTCCGCACCGCCGTCGCGGCCGGCTGCAAGACCGTGGTCCTCACCAACGGGTGCGGCGGTCTGCGCGACGGCATGCGCCCCGGCCAGCCGGTCCTCATCAGCGACCACCTCAACCTGACCGCGACCTCCCCGATCGCCGGCGCGAACTTCGTCGACCTGACGGACCTGTACTCGCCGCGGCTGCGCGCGCTGTGCAAGGAGGTCGACGCGAGCCTGGAGGAGGGCGTCTACGCCCAGCTCCCCGGCCCGCACTACGAGACCCCGGCCGAGATCCGGATGCTCCGGACCCTGGGCGCCGACCTGGTCGGCATGTCCACGGTCCTGGAGGCCATCGCGGCGCGCGAGGCCGGCGCCGAGGTGCTCGGGCTGTCGCTGGTGACGAACCTCGCCGCCGGCATGACGGGCGAGCCGCTCAACCACGAGGAGGTGCTCCAGGCCGGCCGCGACTCCGCGACCCGGATGGGCAGCCTGCTCGCCCAGGTGCTCGGCAAGCTCTGAGGCACCACGGCGCCGCACCTCGGCGACGACGGCCGACGGCCACGGCGGGTGCATCCCACCCGCCGGGCCACGCCGCCGTCACCGCCGTACCGGTCCGCCGCCCGCCCGCCGGTCCACCCCACCGCGCGGCGCATCCCTCCCCCGCGCGCTGCCATCCAGTGGCATTGGCCGGTTCTGCGGCTCCCCGTACCCGCATACCGGGTATGCGTGACGAGCCGAGAGGGCCCCTTCCCAGCTGTCCTCAGCGCGCCCCCACCCGTATCCACCGTCAGGAGCATCACGTGGCTACCGATCCCGCGGAGCTGATCAACCGGGCCCAGGCATGGCTGGCCGAGGACCCCGACCCGGAGACCCGGGACGAGCTGTCCAAGCTCATCGAAGCCGAGGAGACCGACGAGCTGGCCGACCGCTTCGCCGGCACCCTCCAGTTCGGCACCGCCGGGCTGCGCGGTGAGCTGGGCGCGGGCCCGATGCGGATGAACCGCTCCGTGGTCATCCGGGCCGCGGCCGGCCTCGCCGCGTACCTCAAGGCCCAGGGCGACGGCTCGGGCCTGGTGGTCATCGGTTACGACGCGCGCCACAAGAGCGCCGACTTCGCCCGGGACACGGCGGCCGTGATGGTCGGCGCGGGCCTGCGCGCCGCGGTGCTGCCGCGCCCGCTGCCCACCCCCGTCCTGGCCTTCGCGATAAGGCACCTGGGCGCGGTGGCCGGAGTCGAGGTCACCGCCAGCCACAACCCGCCCCGCGACAACGGCTACAAGGTCTACCTGGGCGACGGCTCCCAGATCGTGCCGCCCGCGGACGGTGAGATCGCCGCCGAGATCGCCGCGGTCCGCTCGCCGGCCGACGTCCCGCGCCCGGAGAACGGCTGGGAGACCCTCGACGACGCGGTGCTGACCGCCTATCTGGCGCGTACGGACGCCGTGCTGACGCCCGGCTCCCCCCGGGACACCGCGGTCGTCTACACGCCCATGCACGGCGTCGGCCGGGACACCCTGGTCGCCGCCTTCGGCCGGGCCGGGTTCCCCGCCCCGGTGGTCGTCGCCGAACAGGCCGAGCCGGACCCGGACTTCCCGACGGTCGCCTTCCCCAACCCGGAGGAGCCGGGCGCGATGGACCTCGCGTTCGCCACCGCCCGGAAGACCGCGGGCGTCGACATCGTGATCGCCAACGACCCCGACGCGGACCGCTGTGCCGTCGCCGTGCCCGCCCCGGGCACGCCGGAGGGCTGGCGGATGCTGCGCGGCGACGAGGTCGGCGCGCTGCTCGCCGCCCACCTGGTGCGCAAGCGGGCGGCCGGCACCTTCGCCACGACCATCGTCTCCTCCCAGCTGATGTCCCGTATCGCGGCCGCCGCCGCGCTGCCGTACGAGGAGACGCTGACCGGCTTCAAGTGGCTGGCCCGGGTGGACGGTCTGCGGTACGCCTTCGAGGAGGCGCTCGGCTACTGCGTCGACCCGGAGGGCGTCCGCGACAAGGACGGCATCACCGCCGCCCTGCTGATCACCGAACTGGCCGCGGAACTCAAGCAGTCCGGCCGCACCCTCACCGACCTGCTCGACGACCTCGCGCTGGAACACGGCCTGCACGCCACCGATCAGCTCTCGGTCCGGGTCGAGGACCTGTCGCTGATCGCCGACGCGATGGGCCGGCTGCGCGCACAGCCGCCGGCCGCGCTGGCGGGGCTGAGCGTGACCCGCGCCGACGATCTGAACCGGGGCACCGGGACGCTGCCGCCGACCGACGGGCTGCGCTACTACCTGTCCGGTTCGCCGGAGGCCGGCATCGAGGCGGCCCGGGTGGTGGTCCGCCCCAGCGGCACCGAGCCCAAGCTCAAGTGCTACCTGGAGGTCGTGGTCCCGGTGGCCTCGGCCGATGCCCTGCCCGAGGCCCGGACGAAGGCGGCGACGGCGCTGGCGTCGATCAAGCGGGACCTGGCGGAGGCAGCGGGGATCTGACGGGGCTTTCGGGGCGGCGGGGCCTTTCGGGGGGCCGCACGCCCCACTCCCGCGACGCCTACAACGCCAGCATCACAGCCAGCCCCACCGCCCCCACCGCGAGCGGCGCGATGATCGCGTACGACCAGCGCACCACCGGCTCACCCCGGGCGCTCTCGCGGTGGGCGGCGCGCTCCTTGATCTCGCGCAGCTCGTCGAGGGTCTGGTCGGCCATGGCGCGCGGCACCGGCCCGGCGTCGGCGTTCTGCCCGAAGCGGGGCCGCGGCGCGGCGCCCCGCGCCGCCTGCCGGCTGACCTTCTTGCGCTGCCGCAGCGAGACCGGGACGGCCCACATCTGGTACTTGCCGCCGCTGGTGAGCACCTCGGTGGAGAACGTCGCCCGCAGGTCCTCCACCGCGCCCCACGGCAGCGTGACCGTACGGAAAGGATTGCGCACCGTCAGCCGGTCCTCACCCGCCCTGACCAGCGGCCGCAGGGTGAAGGCGACCACCAGGGGCACCCCGAGGAGCAGCGCGAACAGCGCCGTGACCCTGGTCTGCGTGGTCCCGCGCAGCAGCGCGTCCCCGCCGAGCCAGAGTCCGAGCAGGAGGAGCAGTACGCCGCCGACGAGGGCCGCGGGCGAGCGGTAGCTGCGCTCCGCGTACTGCTGCTGGGGCGGGGTGGTCCGGTCCTGGCTCGTCATGGGGCCGATTCTGCCCGACCGTCCGGATGCCGGACATTGCGTTACGGCATCATTCGGGCGCGGACCGTGGGCGGGCCCGCGCCCCGTATTGCGGCCTCATCCGGCGCCGCCACCGGGCACGTTGCCGGATTCCGGCCCCGCGCGTCCGGCCGGATTCGGACCGTCGAAGGGGATGACATGGCGCTACGCGCGTAGATATGCTCCCCTCGTGACCATGCCCATCACTGTTCCCGCATACGGCAAGGAAGCCGCGGGGCGTCTGGCGTCAATGGCGGACGTGACCGCCGACGACGGTGCGCTGCGCCGCTTCCTCCACGGCCTCCCGGGCGTTGACGCGGTCGGCCTCGAGGCCCGCGCCGCCACCCTCGGCACCCGCTCGATCAAGACGACGGCGAAGGCGTACGCCATCGATCTCGGCATCTCGATGATCGACCTGACGACCCTCGAAGGCGCGGACACCCCGGGCAAGGTCCGGGCGCTGTGCGCCAAGGGCATCCACCCGGACCCCACCGACCGCACCAGCCCCCAGGTCGCGGCGATCTGCGTCTACCCGGACATGGTCGCGACGGCCAAGGAGGCGCTCGGCGACTCCGGTATCCACGTGGCCTCCGTCGCCACCGCCTTCCCCGCGGGCCGCGCCGCGCTGCCGGTCAAGCTGGCCGACACCCGGGACGCGGTCGCGGCCGGCGCCGACGAGATCGACATGGTGATCGACCGCGGCGCCTTCCTCTCCGGCCGCTACATGGACGTCTTCGAGGAGATCAAGGCCGTCAAGGAGGCGTGTGCCCGGCCCGACGGCAGCGCCGCCCACCTCAAGGTCATCTTCGAGACCGGTGAACTCCAGACGTACGACAACGTCCGCCGGGTCTCCTGGCTCGCGATGCTCGCGGGCGCCGACTTCATCAAGACCTCGACCGGCAAGGTCGCGGTGAACGCCACCCCACCGGTCACCCTGCTGATGCTGGAGGCGGTGCGCGACCTCCACGCCGCCACCGGCGTCCAGGTCGGCGTGAAGCCGGCCGGCGGCATCCGTACCACCAAGGACGCGATCAAGTACCTGGTGATGGTCAACGAGACGCTCGGCGAGCCCTGGCTGACCGCCGACTGGTTCCGCTTCGGCGCCTCCAGCCTCCTGAACGACCTGCTGATGCAGCGCCAGAAGCTCAGCACCGGCCGCTACTCCGGCCCCGACTACGTCACGGTGGACTGAGGCACCCATGACCTTCGATTACGCACCCGCCCCCGAGTCCCGCGCGGTCGTCGACATCGCGCCGTCCTACGGGCTGTTCGTCGACGGCGAGTTCGCCCCGGCCTCCGACGGCAAGGTCTTCAAGACCGTCTCGCCGTCCTCGGAGGAGGTCCTCTCCGAGGTCGCGCAGGCCACCGGCGACGACGTCGACCGCGCGGTGAAGGCCGCCCGCAAGGCCTTCGAGAAGTGGTCCGCGCTGCCCGGCGCCGAGCGCGCCAAGTACCTCTTCCGGATCGCCCGGATCATCCAGGAGCGCTCGCGCGAGCTGGCCGTCCTGGAGACGCTGGACAACGGCAAGCCGATCCGGGAGTCGCGGGACGCCGATCTGCCGCTGGTCGCCGCGCACTTCTTCTACTACGCGGGCTGGGCCGACAAGCTCGACCACGCGGGCTACGGCCCGAACCCGCGCCCCCTCGGCGTCGCGGGCCAGGTCATCCCGTGGAACTTCCCGCTCCTGATGCTGGCGTGGAAGATCGCCCCGGCGCTGGCCACCGGCAACACCGTCGTGCTGAAGCCCGCCGAGACCACTCCGCTGTCCGCCCTCTTCTTCGCGGACATCTGCCGCCAGGCGGGCCTGCCCCGGGGCGTCGTCAACATCCTCACCGGTGACGGCTCCACCGGCGCCGCGCTGGTCGCCCACCCCGACGTCAACAAGGTCGCCTTCACCGGCTCCACCGAGGTCGGCAAGGCCATCGCCCGTACGGTCGCCGGCACCGACAAGAAGCTGACCCTGGAGCTGGGCGGCAAGGCCGCGAACATCGTCTTCGACGACGCGCCGGTCGACCAGGCCGTCGAGGGCATCGTCAACGGCATCTTCTTCAACCAGGGCCACGTCTGCTGCGCGGGCTCCCGCCTGCTGGTCCAGGAGTCGGTCCAGGACGAGCTGCTGGACGCCCTCAAGCGCCGGATGCAGACCCTGCGGGTGGGTGATCCGCTCGACAAGAACACCGACATCGGCGCGATCAACTCCGCCGAGCAGCTGGCCCGGATCACCGAGCTGGCCGACGCCGGCCAGGCCGAGGGCGCCGAGCGCTGGTCCCCGTCCTGCGAACTGCCCTCCACCGGCTACTGGTTCGCGCCGACGCTGTTCACCGGCGTCACCCAGGCGCACCGGATCGCCCGCGAGGAAATTTTCGGCCCGGTGCTCTCCGTCCTGACCTTCCGCACCCCCGCGGAGGCCGTGGAGAAGGCCAACAACACCCCCTACGGCCTCTCCGCCGGCATCTGGACGGAGAAGGGCTCGCGGATGCTGTGGATGGCGAGCAAGCTCCGCGCGGGCGTCATCTGGTCCAACACGTTCAACAAGTTCGACCCGGCCTCGCCCTTCGGCGGCTACAAGGAGTCGGGCCACGGCCGCGAGGGCGGCCGGCACGGTCTGGAGGCGTACCTCAATGTCTGAGCAGAATGGCCGGCTCGCCGTCTTCAAGACCTACAAGCTGTACGTCGGGGGCAAGTTCCCCCGGTCCGAGAGCGGGCGGGTGTACGAGGTGACCGCAGGGACATCGGCCGCAGGCACGGCGGGCAAGGGCGCATGGCTCGCCAACGCGCCCCTGGCCTCCCGTAAGGACGCCCGGGACGCGGTGGTCGCCGCCCGTAAGGCCTTCGCCGGCTGGTCCGGCGCCACGGCCTACAACCGCGGCCAGATCCTCTACCGCATCGCCGAGATGCTGGAGGGCCGCCGCGACCAGTTCACCGCGGAGGTCGCCGCGGCCGAGGGGCTGTCGAAGGCGAAGGCCGCGGCCCAGGTGGACGCCGCGATCGACCGCTGGGTCTGGTACGCGGGCTGGTCCGACAAGGTCGCCCAGATCGCCGGCGGCGCCAACCCGGTGGCCGGCCCGTACTTCAATCTCTCCGCCCCCGAGCCGACCGGCGTGGTCGCGGTCCTGGCCCCCCAGGACTCGGCCTTCCTCGGCCTGGTCTCGGTGATCGCCCCGGCGATCGTCACCGGCAACACGGTCGTCGTGGCGGCCGCCGAGGACGCCCCCCTGCCCGCCCTCTCGCTGGCCGAGGTGCTCGCCACCTCCGATCTCCCGGGCGGCGTCGTCAACATCCTCTCCGGCCGCACCGCGGAACTCGGCGCCCCGCTCGCCGCCCACCAGGACGTCAACGCCCTCGACCTCGCGGGCGCGGACGAGGAGTTGGCAAAGGAACTGGAGACCGCCGCGGCCGACAACCTCAAGCGGGTGCTCCGCCCGGCCCCGCCGAATTGGACCGCCGACCCCGGCACCGACCGCCTGCTGGCCTTCCTGGAGACCAAGACGGTCTGGCACCCCATGGGCGTCTAGGCCTGCTCTGACGGGATGGTGAATCCCCGTCAGACGAGCCCACTGCAGGGCCCCGCCAACGGGCGGGGCCCTGCGCGTGTCCACGGCCCCTTCACTAGGATGGATGTGACTGCACACCATCAATCACTTCGGGATTCGCACCCCACGAGAGGAACCGCGCCGGATGAGGGCGGACTACCGCGGCTGTTTCCAGCCCTTCCTCCGGCCGGGAGAACGGCTGATCGTCGCCTCGGACTACTACGAGAACTCGGCACTGCCCTCCGTCCCCGCCCAGTTGCGCACGCCCCGTACGCCGCCCCCGCCATCCGCGCTGGAACAGCGGGTGCGCGGCGTGCTGGGCAACGTCCTGGGCAAGGTGAGCCGCCCGCTGGAGGCCATGGGCGGCAGCCGGGTGACCAACAACCCGTTGATCCGGGCCACCGACCGCGCCGGCGACCGGGTCGAGAACGCCGCGATCGGCCTGGACCACCTCGCCGACCGGGCGATGGAGCGGGCGATCTGGGGGACCGTCATGGACGGCGGCTGGCACAGCATCGCCGGGCGCCTCCTGGTCGATCTGACGAACGCGGGCGGCGAGCCGCAGCGCCAGGCGCTGACCGACCAGCGGCTGATCCTGCTGGTGAACCACAACACCAGCTGGCGGAACCCCACCCCGCAGTGGGAATTCGGAGCGGAGGTGCCCCGTACGCACATCGTGCGGATGACGGCACATTCGAAGACCATCAGCCGCGGGCGGTTCGATGTCGCCTTCGCCGACGGCTCGTGGATCGCGCTCGGCAGTGTGCGGCGCGAGAACATGGAAGGCTTCGTGGCCACTTGGAGCCGGGGCTTCTGAGCGCATACCCAAAACGGATCACGTCACCCCTGCCGCCCGTTGCTCCACCCCGGCGAAGTGCTGTGGGAGGCCAGGGAGTACACCCGCGGGCGGCGCACCGCGTCACCAGGCGCTCACCGACCGCAGGCTGTTCGTGCTGACCGATGAGGCCGCCGGGTGGCGGGAGCGCGCACCGCAACTGGAGGTCGCGGCCCAGCTGCAGCTGTCGAACATCGCCGAACTGCGGCCCAGGCCACGGACGACGTTCCCCCGCGGCCGCTTCGACCTGGTCTTCGTCGACGGCTCATGGCTGGCGCTGAGCTGTTCGTTCCAGGAGGACATGGAGGCGATGGCCGGGGCCTTCCGGGGGCGTTGACCCGGAGCGGATCGCGGCCGTGGCGGGAGGGCGCGGCCCTACGGGCGGCTGCTGAACCGCCCGGCCGCGCCCGCCCCTCAGCCCGGCAGCACCCGCGTCAGCTGTCCCACCAGCGGCAGGTCCTTGAGCGCCGCGCCCTCCGAGAGGGCGCCGGTCAGCAGGGTGGTGCCCACCGGCTTGAAGTCGGCGATCTGGGTACTCACCGCGTTGCTGAGCGGGTCGACGGAGGTACTGGCCAACGGGTCCAGCTTCAGGTTCTTGACCGGGCCGAGGCCGCCGGCCGCGGAGTGCAGCAGGCCGCCGGTCAGCCCCGAGGCGGCGGCGCCGGTGTCGGTGGCGAGGTCCGAGGCGGCCGGCGCCGCGCTCGCCGTCGCCGCACCGCCCGCCGCGAGCGCGGCACCGGCCGCGGAGATCACCAGTCCGGCCCGGAGCAAGGTGCGCGGAATGCGGCTGGCCTTGGGACGCGCGTGGGAGGGCATGTGCCACCTGCCTGTGGTTCGAAGGGGTCGAAGTGCCGGCCGAGCCAACGGAGGTCGGGACCGTTGACGTAATCGGTTGACTGCGTAGCGTAGTTGAGGGGGCGGGGGCCGATCCACCTCGCGCGCCAGGGGTACCCCACACGGGGTAATACGCGACAATGGCTGCCCGTGAGCTCCCACACCGCCACCCGGCCGCCGGCCGCCCGCGTCGTTCTGCTGACCGGCCCCTCCGGCTCCGGCAAGACGTCCCTGGCCGCGCGCACCGGCCTTCCCGTCCTCAACCTCGACGACTTCTACAAGGAGGGGACGGACCCGACGCTCCCACAACTCCCCGACGGCGGCGGCGCCGACTGGGACGCCCCGCTGTCCTGGGACGCCGGCGCCGCCCTCGCGGCCATCGACACGTTGTGCCGTACAGGGCGTGCCGACGTCCCCGTGTACGACATCGCGAGCAGCGCCCGGACCGGCGCGTCGGGGCTCGACCTCGGCGGCGCCCCGCTGTTCATCGCGGAGGGGATCTTCGCGGCCGAGGTCATCGCGGACTGCCGGGCGGCGGGGCTGCTGGCCGAGGCGCTGTGTCTGCGCGGCCGCCCCTCCACCACCTTCCGCCGGCGGCTCGCGCGGGATCTGCGCGAGGGCCGCAAGTCCGTCCCGTATCTCGTCCGCCGCGGCCTGCGGCTGCTGCGCGCCGAGCGGTCGGTGGTCGCCCGGCACACCGCCCTGGGCGCGCACGCCTGCGCCAAGCCGGAGGCACTGGCCCGTATAGCGGCCGCGGGGGCACCGGACTCGGTGGGCGCGGCGGCGGTACGGACCTGACGGGGCGGGCTGCCGCGGGACACGGCCGCGGCAGCCCGCGCGGGCAACACTCCCGCGGCAGTACGTCCCCGCATACGAAGGAGCGGGCTCGGACAGACCCCCCGGCCGTCCGAACCCGCTTTTCTTCCCCCGTGATCCCCCTGCTTCCCCCTTATTTTTCCCCTGCTTCCCCCCGTATCCCCTGCACTCCCCCGATACGCCCGGCCGCTGCGGATCACTCCGCTGCGACCGGTTCCCCCGTATCCCCCCTCGGGCGTTCCCCCCTGGGCCCCCCTCGGACCCCTCGGGCTCCCCCGGTCCTCAGGCCACCAGCTCGCCGAAGGACTCCTCCTCGTCACGGCCGAAGCTGAGGACCTCGTCCTCGCGCAGCCGGCGCAGTGCGCGCCAGATGCTCGACTTCACCGTGCCGACACTGATGTTGAGAATCTCCGCGATCTCCGGGTCCGTACGGCCCTCGTAGTAGCGCAGCACCAGCATCGTGCGCTGCGTCTCGGGCAGCCGGACCAGCGCCTGCCACAGCACGGCGCGCAGCTCGGTGCCGCGCATCGCGTCGACCTCGCCGGCCGTCTCCGGCAGCTCCTCGGTCGGGTACTCGTTGAGCTTGCGCCGGCGCCAGGCGCTGATGTGCAGATTGGTCATGGTGCGGCGCAGATAGCCGCCGAGCGCCGCCTTGTCACTGATCCGGTCCCACGCCCGGTAGGTCGAGAACAGCGCGCTCTGCAGCAGGTCCTCGGCCTCGTAGCGGTCGCCGGTCAGGTGGTAGGCGGTGGCGTACAGGGAGGCGCGGCGCTCCTGGACGTAGGCGGTGAAGGCCGCTTCGGCCTCGGCCGCCTCCGACGCGGAGCGCCGTTCCCCCGTGGCCTCCCCGTACTCCGCTCCCCCGTTGGTGCCCCCGTTTTCTCCCCCGTGGGCGGCCTTGCCCCCGTGCCCCGGGCCGAGTTCCACCGTCGTCGCGTCGATGGCCACCTTGAAGGGCAGCCGCTGACGCCCAATGGTGCGCGTGCACCCCCGTGCGACACCGGACTTCTCGCCGGACCGGACGACATCGTGGAGTCGCGTGATTACTGCGCTGGAAGTGGTGCCGTGCAGTGTGTTCATCTCGCGCCCCCCGTCGTAGAGCCAGCTCGTTCGGTGTGTCCCGGGTTGTTGATCTCTCCCGGTGCCCAAAAGACTGCCAAGCCAGTTTCATCGCGTTGTCCTTCGACTGTCACAGGCCTGTCACAGGGCTCTGTGCGGCGCGTCGCGCGGCCTCACACGCGTGGGCCTTGTGTACGAGAGCGCCACGGGTCGATGTCCCGGCGTCCCATGGGCCAGAATGGCTGACGTGCCTTTCCTGTTGCTGATCGAGGACGACGACGCCATCCGCACGGCCCTCGAACTCTCGCTGTCCCGCCAGGGTCACCGTGTGGTGACCGCGGCGACGGGCGAGGACGGCCTGAAGCTGCTGCGTGAGCAGCGCCCGGACCTGATCGTGCTGGATGTGATGCTGCCGGGCATCGACGGTTTCGAGGTGTGCCGGCGGATCAGGCGTACGGACCAGCTGCCCATCATCCTGCTCACCGCGCGTAACGACGACATCGACGTCGTGGTGGGCCTGGAGTCCGGCGCGGACGACTATGTCGTCAAACCGGTCCAGGGGCGGGTGCTGGACGCCCGCATCCGGGCCGTGCTGCGCCGCGGTGAGCGGGAGTCCAGTGACTCGGCGACGTTCGGCTCGCTGGTGATCGACCGGTCGGCGATGACCGTCACCAAGAACGGCGAGGATCTGCAACTGACACCTACTGAGCTGCGGTTGCTGCTGGAGCTGAGCCGCCGGCCCGGCCAGGCGCTGTCCCGGCAGCAGTTGTTGCGGCTGGTGTGGGAGCACGACTACCTCGGCGACTCGCGCCTGGTGGACGCGTGTGTGCAGCGGCTGCGGGCGAAGGTGGAGGACGTGCCGTCCTCGCCGACCCTGATCCGTACGGTCCGTGGTGTCGGCTACCGGCTGGACTCGCCGCAGTGACGGAACGTTCCGCGGGCGGCGAGGCGACGGAGGAGAGCACGGGCGGCGAGCCCGGGGACACCGGCGGGCCCGGGACGGGCCGGCGGATACTGCGGGGACTGCGCCGGGCGTCGGGGCTGCTGCGCTGGACGAGTCTGCGGCTGCGGCTGGTCGTGGTCTTCGCGCTGGTGGCACTGACCGCCGCGGTCTCGGCGTCGGGCATCGCGTACTGGCTCAACCGCAACACCGTTCTGGAGCGCACCCAGAACGCCGTCCTCAATGACTTCCGCAAGGCGCTGGAGGACAGTACGCGGTCGCTGCCGCTGCATCCGCGGTGTGCCGAACTCCAGGACGCGGCACGGCAGATGGCGGCCGGACCGCAGGACTACACGGTGCTGCTGATCGGGGTCGACCGCGAAGGCAAGGACTGCGCGGCCACCACGAACAAGAACCTGCTGACGCTGGACAGCGTGCCGCAGTCACTGCGTACCGCGGTCGACGAGGTGCGCCCGGTCGACGAGTCCAACCGCTACCGGCACCATCTGTACTGGCAGCGCAAGGAGGTCGGGGACGCCCCGTATCTCGTCGCCGGGGCGAAGGTGATCGGCGGCGGGCCCACCGGCTACATGATGAAGTCGCTGGCCGCCGAGCGGCAGGACCTCAACTCGCTGGCCTGGTCGCTGGGGATCGCGACCGCGCTCGCGCTGGTCGGCTCGGCGCTGCTGGCGCAGGCCGCGGCGACGACCGTGCTGCGCCCCGTACAGCGGCTGGGGTATGCCGCGCGGCAGCTGGGCGAGGGACGGCTGGACACCCGGCTGCGGGTGACCGGCACCGACGAACTGGCCGATCTGTCCCGGACGTTCAACCGCACGGCCGAGCGGCTGGAGCAGCGGGTCGAGGAGCTGAGCGGGCGCGAGGCGGCGTCCCGGCGGTTCGTCGCCGACATGTCGCACGAGCTGCGGACGCCGCTGACGGCGATCACCGCGGTGTCGGAGGTGCTGGAGGAGGAGTCCGAGTCCCTCGACCCGATGATCGCGCCGGCGGTGCAGCTGGTGGTCAGCGAGACCCGGCGGCTGAACGACCTCGTGGAGAACCTGATGGAGGTCACCCGCTTCGACGCGGGGACCGCCCGGCTGGTGCTGGACGATGTCGATGTCGCGGACCAGGTGACCGCCTGTATCGACGCACGGGCCTGGCTGGACGCGGTCGAGCTGGACGCGGACCGCGGCGTCGTTGCCCGTCTGGACCCGCGGCGGCTCGATGTGATCCTGGCGAATCTGATCGGCAACGCGCTCAAGCACGGCGGCTCGCCGGTGCGGGTCTCGGTGCGCACCGAGGAGGCGGCGGGTGAGGCTGCCGGTGGCCGGACCGGCGCCACGGCCGTCACCGGTGGTCCGGCCGCGTCCGATGCCGCCGGCGAAGCGGAGGCCGGTGCGAAGCCCGAGGCGCCGGAGCGGTCCGAGGAGGCGGCGGGCGCGGCGCGGCCCGAGGGCGGCACGCTGGTGATCCGCGTACGGGACCACGGCCCCGGCATCCCGGAAGAAGTCCTTCCGCATGTCTTCGACCGCTTCTACAAGGCCAGCGCGTCCCGGCCGCGGTCGGAGGGCAGCGGTCTGGGCCTGTCGATCGCCCTGGAGAACGCACATATCCACGGCGGGGAGATCACCGCGGCCAACCTCCCCGAGGGCGGCGCGGTCTTCACCCTGCGGCTGCCGATGGACGCCGCGCCGCTGACGGGCGACGACCGGCAGGAGCGCGGCCCGGCCCGCGCGGCCGACAAGGGCACGGAGGACGAGCGATGACGCCGATCAGGCGGACGGGGCGGCGCACCGCCGCCGTGGCGGCGCTCGCGCTCGCCGCCGCGGGCTGCGGTATCCGGGGCACGTCGGTGCCGGTCGACGCGGGCGGCGCGCCCTCGCGGGTGAGCTGCAAGGCCCCGGCGAGCGATCCGGCGCCGAACCCGCCCGGCGGGGCCCAGGCCACCGTCTATCTGGTGTGCGGTTCGGCGCTGGCCCAGGTGGAGCGGACGGTGGAGCTGCCCAAGGGGTCGGCGGCCGACGACCCGCGGCTGCCGACCGCCCGTGCGCTGCTCAAGGAGTTGCAGCGACCGCCGTCGTCCGACGAGGAACGGGCCGGCTTCAGCAGCGCGCTGCCCCGGGACCTGAAGGTCACCGCGCCGCGCACCGGCGATCCGTCGGACGCCTTGCGGCTGAGCATCCGCCCGGACGATCTGCCGTCGTTCGCACTGGCGCAGCTGGTGTGCACCTACGGCGCGAGCCCGGCGCTGGGCCGGACCCATGCGGCGGTGCTGGGCGGGCCGGGCGACGACACCGCGCACCGCTACGACTGCTCGGCCGATGTGCTGGCCAATCCGGATATAGCGGAGAACGCCGGGTGGGGAGACCCGTTGCCGGAAGACGGCTGACCCGGGCGGCCAACACGGGCGCAACGGGGCGGAACCGCAGCCCCCGCCTGTCGCGTCCTGGCCTGTGTGCAGCGTCATGGCCCCGGCACCACCGCCGTTCCCCGTATGCGCGTCACCGGACTCCTGCTCCTTGTGGCGCATCTGCTGACCGTCGGCTGGCTGACGCTGCGCCCGCGCACCGTGACCTGGGTGTCCGCCACGAATCTCGAACCGCTGGCGACGATCCGGGCCGAGCTGGCGCACGGCATGTCGTGGGAGGCCGCACAGCATCTGGGCGGCTCGGTGCTGCTGCTGGCGCCGCTCGGGGTGCTGCTGCCGCTCTCGGCGGGCCGCCTGAACGTTTCGCCACTGGTGTCCCTGACCCGTACCGCCTTCGCCGGGGCGATGATCGCGCTGGCCATCGAGCTGCTGCAGTCAGGGGTACCCGGCCGGGTCCCGGACATCGACTCGGTGCTGCTCGGCACCCTCGGCGTGGCCCTGTCGCACCTGGCGGTCGTCCCCGCGGCCCGTCGCCGGCTGCGTCGCCACTACGGACATCTCAGGGACGTGACCCCGAGGTTCCCCAGGGTTGAACTGGCCCCGCAGGCTGATGCCCTCTCCGGCAGCCGGACCTACCTTTGAGACATCGGGGCAAACGCCCCGCCGAGTCGCAAAGGAGCCGCCATCATGGCCGCCGCACTGGTCCGCCCCCGCAACAACCGAATGATCGCCGGAGTGTGCGCGGGCCTGGCCCGTCGCTTCGGTACGACGCCGACGACGATGCGTGTCATCTTCGTGCTGTCCTGCCTGCTGCCCGGCCCGCAGTTCCTGATCTACCTGGCCCTGTGGATATTCCTCCCCTCCGAGGAGCGCGCCGCCACGGCCTGGTGACCGGTCCGCCGCGGTCCGCCGGCCGCCGGGCCGCATTCCCCTCCGCACATGACGATGCCCCGGCCGTACGCACGAGGGCGTTCGGCCGGGGCACGGCGCAGGACGCGTCCCAGGGGACGAGCCGTGTGGCGGGATCAGCCACCCAGCGGGAGGGTCTTGGCGACGGCGTTGGTCGGCAGGCCGCCGAGCAGCTTGTTGCCCTGGGAGTTGAGCTTGGTCTTCACGTCGTTGCCGGCCGGCTTGGCCTTGTTGGTGAGCCCGGAGACGGTCTTGCCGGCGTCCTTGACCGGCAGGCTCTTCAGCACCCCGGTGGCGTCCACCGACGGGGCCGCAGTGGCGACACCCGCGGCGGTGACGGCGAAAGCGGCACCGAGCGCGACGGTACCGAGAGTCTTGATGGTTCCCTGCTTCATCGAATTACGTCCTCGTGATGGGGGCTTGACCGGCAAATCAACCTACTGAGGCGGCAACCGGCGCCGCAAACAGCCACGACGAAAGAAAAAACGGCCGGTGGACATTCCACCGGCCGTTGCGCTATAGGCTCGCTTTCACTGCTTACGCAGGGCCAGAAGAGCTGTTCGCAGGGGGTGTTGTGGCCGCCGGACGGAACAGCCATTCGGCCCGCAGTTCCGCGTAACCGGGCTTGATCACGTCATTGATCATGGCCAGACGTTCATCGAAAGGAATGAACGCTGATTTCATCGCATTGACTGTAAACCACTGCATGTCATCGAGCGTGTATCGAAATGTCTTGACCAGGTGCTCGAATTCCTCGGACATGCTGGTGTGGCTCATCAGCCGGTTGTCGGTGTTGACCGTGAGCCGGAACTGCAGCCGGCGCAGCAGGCCGATGGGGTGCTCGGCGTAGGAGGAGGCGGCACCGGTCTGGAGGTTGGAGGTCGGGCACATCTCCAGCGGGATGCGCTTGTCCCGTACGTACGAGGCGAGCCGGCCGAGCTTGACCGAGCCGTCGTCGGCGACCTCGATGTCGTCGATGATCCGGACCCCGTGGCCGAGGCGGTCGGCGCCGCACCACTGGAGGGCCTGCCAGATCGACGGCAGGCCGAAGGCCTCACCGGCGTGGATGGTGAAGTGGTTGTTCTCCCGCTTGAGGTACTCGAACGCGTCGAGGTGGCGGGTGGGCGGGTAGCCGGCCTCGGCACCCGCGATGTCGAAGCCGACGACGCCGGTGTCCCGGTAGCGGTTGGCCAGTTCGGCGATCTCCAGGGCGCGGGCGGCGTGCCGCATGGCGGTCAGCAGCGCGCCGACGCGGATGCGCCGGCCCTGTTCGCGGGCCCGGCGCTCGCCCTCGCGGAAGCCCTCGTTGACCGCCTCGACGACCTCTTCGAGGGTCAGGCCCTGCTCCAGGTGCTGCTCGGGCGCGTACCTGACCTCGGCGTAGACCACGCCGTCGGCGGCCAGGTCCTCGGCACACTCGGCGGCCACCCGCACCAGGGCGTCGCGGGTCTGCATGACGGCGCAGGTGTGGGCGAAGGTCTCCAGGTAGCGCTCGAGCGAGCCGGAGTCGGCGGCCTCACGGAACCAGATCCCAAGCTTGTCCGGGTCGGTTTCGGGCAGGCCCTCGTAGCCCTTCTCCCGGGCCAGCTCGACGACGGTGGCGGGGCGCACGCCCCCGTCGAGGTGGTCGTGGAGCAGCACCTTGGGGGCGCGGCGGATCTGTTCACTGGTCGGCAGGGTGGTGGTCTCGCTCGTCATTTCCGCACTCTAGCCCCTACGCGCGTAGATCTCACCGAACGATACGCAACAGTGACCCGTCCACGGGGTGGCGGGCGGGCCGCCGTCTGCCATCGTTCTGGTCATGGCTCAGCAAGCGCTGCCGGTGCGTGAGGCCCGGCTGGGAAAACCGCTGGGAACGGCCGGCAAGGAGGGGGCGCGGGAAGCGCTCCGGCGAAGGGTCGGCGGGCGAGGCGGCGGCCGGGAGGTGAGCGGGGTCGCGCTTTTACTGCCCGGCGGCGGACCGACCGGTGTACGGCGCCCGTCGCCGGTGGCGGCACTGGCGGTGCGCCCGTTGGCGGTACGGCTGGCGAAGGCGGGACGGCCTGAGGGGCTGACGGCCCATGTCGTGCGCTACCGCTGCCGCGGCTGGAACGGGTCCGCGGCCCATCCGGCGCGCGACGCGGACTGGGCGCTGGAGGAGGTGGTCCGCCGCTACGGCGATGTCCCGGTCTGCCTCGTCGGTACGGGCATGGGCGCCCGCGCCGCCCTGCACGCCGCGGGTCATCCGGCCGTCAACTCCGTACTGGCGATCGCCCCTTGGCTGCCCGACCCGCACCGGGACAGCGAACAGCCCGACCCCGTGAAGCAGCTCATCGGCCGTCAGGTCCTGCTGGTCCACGGCACCAACGACGAGCGCACCGACCCCGATCTCTCCTACCGCTACGCCGAACGCGCCAAGAAGGTCAACCGCGACATCTGTCGCTTCGAGGTGCATTCCGACGGCCACTCCCTCCATCAGCACCGCTCCGAAGTCCTGGCTCTGGCAACGGACTTCATGCTCGGCTCCCTGTTCGCCCGGGGCTTCGCCAGACCCGTGAAGGATGCCCTGGCCGCACCCCCACCCCTCGGCCTGCGGATGCCTCTTGCGGCGGGCTTCGGGGCGTCACTGCGGCATTGAGGGGGCGAGGAGGACGGCTCGTGGGCCGGGGGCGGCTCGTGGGCCGGGGGCGGCTTGTGGGCCGGGGCCGGCTGTCGCCTGAGAGACGGTGGACCGGCCGGACGCTGAGGGGCGTCGCCCGGCGCATCACCGCGCGGCGCCCCTGCGGCACCACCGGCCATCGTGCCCCCGAAAGTCCCCGCCCCAAGCGCCCCTCACCTGGGCAGCAACCGCCCCCGTCTGCTGAGCAGGAACTTCTTGAAGGCGGCCACCGGTGGTGTGTCCGGATGGCCGTCCAGCCAGGCGACGCCGATCTCGCGGACCGCGCGGGGGGCCGTCACGGTCAGTTCGGCGACGCCGGGGCGGGGTACGGCCGGCGGTGGGAGCAGGGCCACGCCCAGCCCCGCCGCGACCAGCCCGCGCAGCGTCTCGGCCTCCTCCCCCTCGAACGCGACACGCGGCGCGAAGCCCGCCTCGGCGCACAGGGCGTCGGTGATCCGGCGCAGCCCGTAGCCGGGTTCCAGGGTCACGAAGAGTTCGCCGGCCGCCTCCGCCAGCCGGACCCGCTTGCGGGCGGCCAGCGGGTGATCGTCCGGGACGACCAGCCGCAGCTTCTGCTCGTCGAGCCGGCGGGCGACCAGGTCCGGGTAGTCGGGCACCGGCGAGGTCAGACACAGATCCAGGTCGCCGGCCCGCAGCCGCTCGATCATCGCCTCGCCGTAGTTCTGGACGAGCTGGAAGCGGACGCGCGGGTGGTCGGCGCGGAAGCTGCGGATCAGGCCGGGCACGGTCTCCGACCCGAGGGTGTGCAGAAAGCCGAACGCCACCTTCCCGGCCGCGGGGTCGACATCGGCCCGTACGGACTCCGTCGCCCGCTCCAGATCCGTCAACGCCCGCTCGGTGGAGGCGAGGAAGGCGCGGCCGGCCGGGGTGAGGGAGAGGGTGCGGCCGTGCCGGGCGAAGAGGGCGACGCCGAGGTCCTCCTCCAGGCGGACCAGCGCCCGGCTGAGCGTCGGCTGCGGCATGCCGAGTTCCTGCGCCGCGCGGGTGACGTGTTCGTGCCGGGCGACGGCGGTGAACTGGGCGAGCCGCGGAGCGAGGAGCACCGCCCACGAGTCGGCACCGAGCTCGGCGACCTCACCGGTGTCAACCCCCGCCCGGTCCGAACCAGCGGTGTCTTTTCTGTTGCGACCTTGCAACAGAGGCCCTTGTGACCTGCGATCATGTACCACGGAATCGATTATGCCGTTTCCATGCATTGGACGCATGAAACGCACAGGTCTACTTTCGAAACATGCCTCCCGCTGATACCGGGGCGTCCGTCACCGACCGTGCGGCCGCCTCTCCCCAGTCGTCCCCTGACTCCTCCTCCACCGCCGCGCCCGGCCCCGAAGCGGGCAAGCTGCGGCCGGGCGGCCCCGGCTATCGCCGGATGAGCTTCGCCCTCTTCGCCGCGGGAGTGGCCACCTTCGCCCTCCTCTACTCCACGCAGGCGCTGCTGCCCGCTCTCTCCACCGACCTCGGGGTGAGCCCGGACCAGGCGAGCTGGACCGTGTCCGCGGCGACCTTCGGCCTGGCGCTCGGCGTGATCCCGCTGAGCGCGGTCTCCGAACGCTTCGGCCGGCGCACGCTGATGACGTGGTCCCTCGCGGTGGCCGCACTGATCGCGATGCTGGTGCCGTTCGCCCCGTCGCTCGGTGCGCTGATCGCGCTGCGCGGCATCCAGGGTGTCGCGCTGGCCGGGCTGCCGGCCTCGGCGATGGCGTTCCTGGCCGAGGAGGTACGCGCCAAGGCGCTGGTGGGAGCCATCGGACTGTTCGTGGCGGGCAACAGCATCGGCGGGATGTCCGGCCGCATCGTGACCGGCTGGGTCGCCCAGGCCTGGGGCTGGCGGGCGGCGCTCGCCGCGGTGGGTGTGCTGGCCGTGGTGTGCGCGGTGACCTTCCGGCTGCTGGTCCCCAAGGCCCGGCATTTCGCGTCCCGTTCGGTCGGACCACGGGCGCTGGCCCGTACGCTCGGCAACCACCTCGCCGACCCGCTGCTGCGCCGTCTCTACGCCATCGGCGGCCTGTTCATGACGGTCTTCGGCGCGGTCTACACGGTCATCGGCTACCGCCTGGTCTCCGAGCCGTTCAACCTCCCGCAGGGCATTGTCGGTTCGATCTTCGTGGTCTACCTGGTCGGTACGGTCTCCTCGGCCGCGGCCGGCAAGCTGGTCGCCCGGGTGGGCCGCCGCGGCGCCCTGTACCTGGCAGTCGGTACGACCTCGACGGGTCTGCTGCTGACGCTCTCCGATTCGGTGGGCGCGGTGCTGGCGGGCCTGATCCTGATCACCGCCGGTTTCTTCGCGGGCCATGCGGTCGCGTCGTCCTCGGTCAGCCGCACCGCCAAGACGGCGCGCGCCCAGGCATCGGCGCTGTACCAGTGCGCGTACTACGTCGGCAGCAGCCTGGGCGGTGCGCTGGGCGCCGCCGCCTTCCACGCCGTCGGCTGGGAGGGCACCGTCGCCCTCGGCCTCGCCGCGATGGTCGGCGCCGCCTCCATCACCCTCTACGCCACCCGCAAGGCCGTGGCCGAACGCCGCCTCCTCCACCTGGAGAAGGCCGCGTAGCCACCCTCAGTCCGAAGGGCCCGTCCTGCCACCTGTCCTGGCGGGGCGGGCCCTTCGCCCTTGGTCCTTCGCCCTCGGTCCTTCGCCCTCGGTCGACAGGGAAGCTGACCGGCGCTTCCTCCTCGGGCACACGGCTACCGCCTGGCCCGCTGGGCCGCCACGACCTCGTTGATGGTGCGCTCGGCGCCGGAGCCGCGCTGCATCTTCTCCGCGAAGCCGGGGAACTGCCCGGCGAGGGCGCCGAGCACCTTCAACTCCACCGGCGCGACATTGACTTCGCACAGATCGCGCTCAACGGCCCGGACCACCCCCGCCACCACCTGGCCCGGGGAGACCATGCGCACCCCGGCCGGCGGGGTGGCGCCCGTGACGGCGAACATGCCCGCATCGCGTACGGCACCGGGCTGCACCAGGGAGACCCCCACCCCCGTGCCGTGCAGGTCCTGGCGGAAGGAGAGCGCGAAACCGCGCAGCCCGAACTTGGCCGCACTGTAGAGCGAGGAGTACTTGGTGGCCGCCTTCCCGGAGATCGAGCCGACGAGGACGACATGGCCCCGGCCCTGCGCGACCATCCGGGGCGCGAGCGCGCGGGCCAGCATGACGGGGGCGCGCAGGTTCACGTTCAGCGCGCGGTCGATCTGCTCCGGCGTGTAGTCGAGGAGATCGCCGGTGGAGGGCAGGGCGGCGTTGGCGATCAGGATGTCCGTGTCGGGGGCGGCCCCGGCAAGGTGGTCGACCTGGTCCGGGTCGGCGAGATCAGCGGTGACCGCTCGCGCACCCAGCTCGTCGGCGAGCGCCTCCAGGGCATCGGCACGACGCCCGGAGAGGACCAGCTTGGCCCCCTTGGCCGCCAGGTCGCGAGCGATGGCCTGACCGAGGCCGCCCACGGCCCCGGTCAGGAGAACGGTTGATCCTGCGATGCGCATAGGAGACCCTCTCGAAAACTGTTCGTTCGAACGAACAGTAAAAGGGTGAGGCGGCTGCGTCAACAGCAGGGCCGCGCGCCCGCCGCGGCACCGCGCGATCGGCGGCATCCACGACGCGTACGGCCTCGGGCCTCCCTGACGACCGCCCCACCGCCGCCGCCACCACACCGGTGGCACAATGACGGTCATGTCCAAGCCCTCCGGAACCCGGCAGAGCATCATCGATGCCGTCCTGCGCATAATCGGTGAGGACGGCGTCGCCGGGGTCACCAACCGGCGGATCGCCAAGGAGGCCAAGGTCTCCCTCGGGTCGGTCACCTACCACTTCACGACCCAGCACGAGATGCTGCGGGA
Source organism: Streptomyces sp. NPDC058773 (assembly GCF_042746015.1). Taxonomy (NCBI): domain Bacteria; kingdom Bacillati; phylum Actinomycetota; class Actinomycetes; order Kitasatosporales; family Streptomycetaceae; genus Streptomyces; species Streptomyces sp. NPDC058773. Next base: position 75,626 of record NZ_JBHYPE010000026.1, on the reverse strand, counting down.
GAGCCTGCTGCACTTCGTCGCGGAGGAGACCCGGCGTTTCACCGAACTCGCCGATCAGTGCCAGACCGACGGGATGGACATCGATCAGGCCTCCGCCACGGTCGGCCAGGTCGCCGGGTGCACACAGACCGACAGCAGGTACATCGCACCCTTCGAGCTCTACGTCCAGGCCGGCCGCGACGAGCGGCTGCGCACCGCGGCCGCCCAGTGCTTCGCCGCGTACGACCAGCTGGCCGCCCGGATCCTCACCGGTCTCGGCGTACCCGACGCCGAGCGGCTGGCGGGCACCGCCGTCGCGCTGGTCTTCGGCCTGCAACTGCGCAGCCTGGCCACCGGTGCACCGGCCGAGGAACTCGTCGACGCCCTGCTGCTGCTGGCACGCGGGGCGCAGCACGCCTGACCCTCGCCCCGGGGCATGTGGCGCAGAGCCATTTGCGGCATGGCCTGGAGCCGCCGATCCGCGAACCGGCAACGGCACCGGCACCGGCACCGGCATCAACACCAGTACCGGCCGCGCACGATGCCTTCCCCTTGCTCATCTTGCTCATCTTGCTCATCCGAATGCCTCCGCCGGAAGCTGCGGCCCGTTGTCGATGGCGGCTGGTGACTGGCGGCGGCAGATGGCGGACGACGGACGGCAGACGGCGGACGGCGGGACGCCCTGCCCTGAAGGGCTCGGGGCAGGGCGTCCCGGTCACCTCAACCGATACGTCCCAGCACCACCGGGGTGGTGGCAAAGGCCGCGTCCTCGGGGCCGACGAGGACGCCGCCGTCGAGGGCCTCCAGGGCGTAGGGGAACTTCTCCGGGGTGTCGGTGTGCAGGGTCAGCAGGGGCTGGCCCGCGGTGACCATGTCGCCCGGCTTGGCGTGGAGTTCGACGCCCGCGCCCGCCTGGACCGGGTCCTCCTTACGGGCGCGGCCGGCGCCCAGGCGCCAGGCGGCCAGGCCCACCGCGTAGGCGTCGAGGGTGGCGAGGGTGCCGGAGGAAGCGGCGGTGACGACATGCTGTTCGCGGGCCATGGGGAGGGCCGCGTCGGGGTCGCCGCCCTGGGCCGCGATCATGCGGCGCCAGTGGTCCATGGCGGACCCGTCGGCCAGCGCCCTGGCCGGGTCGGCGTCCTTGAGCCCGGCCGCGTCGAGCATCTCGCGGGCCAGCGCCAGGGTCAGCTCGACGACGTCCTGCGGGCCGCCACCGGCCAATACCTCGACGGATTCACGGACTTCCAGGGCGTTGCCGGCGGTGAGACCGAGCGGGGTGGCCATGTCGGTGAGCAGCGCGACGGTCTTCACCCCGTGGTCGGTACCCAACTCGACCATCGTGGAGGCCAGTTCGCGGGCGTTGTCGAGGTCCTTCATGAAGGCGCCGGAGCCGACCTTGACGTCCAGGACGAGGGAGCCGGTGCCCTCGGCGATCTTCTTGGACATGATCGAGGAGGCGATGAGCGGGATGGACTCGACGGTGCCGGTGACATCGCGGAGCGCGTAGAGCTTCTTGTCGGCGGGGGCGAGACCGTCACCGGCGGCGCAGATGACCGAGCCGACGTCGCGCAGGACGTTCAGCATCTCGTCGTTGGAGAGCGTCGCGCGCCAGCCCGGGATGGCTTCGAGCTTGTCGAGGGTGCCGCCGGTGTGGCCCAGCCCGCGGCCGGAGAGCTGCGGGACGGCCGCGCCACAGGCGGCGACGAGCGGGGCGAGCGGCAGCGTGATCTTGTCGCCGACGCCGCCCGTGGAGTGCTTGTCGGCGGTGGGACGGGGCAGCGAGGAGAAGTCCATCCGCTCACCGGAGGCGATCATGGCAGCGGTCCAGCGGGCGATCTCCGTGCGGTTCATACCGTTGAGGAAGATCGCCATCGCCAGCGACGACATCTGCTCGTGAGCGACCTCACCGCGGGTGTAGGCATCGATGACCCAGTCGATCTGATCGGGGGTCAGCTCACCGCGGTCGCGCTTGGTGCGGATGACGGAGATGGCGTCCATGGACGGTTCCTTTCGAACGGGTAGGTACGTTCTACACGCATAGATGTGGGGGTGGCCAGGGCGGGCGGGGGCCGCCCCCAGGGATGGTGCCAGGGGCGGCCCCCAAGGGGCGGTGTTCCGCGTCCGGCCCCTACGTCCGGTCGCCGGTGTTGGCTACAGCGCCCAGCGGTAGGTGTGCTCGTCCGGCGCCGCGCCCGTACGAACAAGGCAGGGACGACTCATCCGAACGCCTCCGCCGGAAGCCGCAGCCTGCTGCCCTCGTCGTTGAAGTCCCGGTCACCGTGACCTTCATCGGCCTTGGGGGCGTCATCGTCCTGCGGCACCGGCAGGCGCGCGCCTCTGCTCTCGGCGACCCGGCGTACGTCGGCGAGGGAAGTGGCCAATTCCAGGGCCAGCAGGTGGATTTCGCCGGGTGTCCACGCACGGCCCGCAAGGATGCGGTGCGCCTCCTCGCCGAGTTCGGCGGCGGAGTCGAGCTGCGCCTCCTCCATCTCATCGGCGAGCCGGGATACGTAGCCGGTCCCGTCGCCCAGGAGGAAGCACGGCTTCCCGTCGGGGCTCGACCAGGGCAGGAGCCGGGGGGTGTCGGTTGGACTCATCGGGCTGGCGCCTCCAGGTCGTGCATCCAGCGCGGGCCGACGTCGGCTCCGCACGTCGCAAACAACGACACCCGTCGCCGCCCGTACTCCGACCGTCGCTTCTGCCGCTCCTCCGGGGTGAGGGCGTACGGCCGGATCAGGGCCGCGTCCTCGCCCCGCAACAGCCCCTCCCTGCCGCCGGGCACACCGACAAGCACGAGGGTCGGCGCGTCGTCGCACCTCACGGTGGGCAGACAGCCGAGGGACCGGTGACGCCCTCGTGCGGGCAGTAACAGCCTCAGCAGCGATTCGAAGATCCTGGCGATAGTCTTCGCCATGTCGTCACCCTCCCAGGGGTTGATGGCCACGCCCCCGGGCCGTTCGCGCGGTCGCGGGGGTCTTTTGCACGGCGTTGGCGTAATGGTTTTTGATCATTGGCCGTAATGGCGTGGTGCCCCACCAGTGCACCGCCTCCGGAACAAATGTGGGTGCCCGGCGACCGGACGTTTTGGCGGACGCTTTCGCGTTCAGTCGAACGCTTTCGCCTCGAGGCATGGGTCAAGTCGCTACGGTGAGAAGAGACTCCGGGCACACAAGGGGACATGCATGGCGGTAGAGACGTGAGCCGGCTTGGTCGACTGCGCAAGGAAACCGGGTACACACAAGAGACCTTCGCCACCGCGTTCGCCCAGGAGGCAGCCCGTCTGGGGATCAGCGCTTCGGTGAGCGTCCGCCAGCTTCGGCGCTGGGAAGCAGAGTCACCGCCACCGTTACCGCATCCGGGCCAACAGGCTGTGCTGGAAGCAATGTTCGGTCTTCCACTCGCCGATATGGGGTTCGATGTGCCCGCACACAGACGCGCAACTGTGCAGCGGATCGGTGACGATGGCGACGTGAAACGTCGAGCATTCGTCGCGGGTACAGGTGCGGTCGCGGCAGCGGCCATTCTCCCTGACCAGCACGGCCCGCGTATCGGTACGAGTGACGTAGCAGTGCTCCGCGGCCGCCTGGCCGAGCTGTACGCAGTCGACCACTGCTCCGGCGGGGTCCCTGCCAAGGTTCGCGCGAAGCAACTCGAAGGGCATCTCACACAGATACTGAAAGGCTCCGTGTATACAGCCAAGATTGGCCGTGATCTTCACGCGATGCTGTCTGAGTTACACAGCAACCAAGCTTGGTACGGCTACGACGGTGGCCCGGTCAGTCAGGCACGCGCAGCTTCCCTGGAAGCCCTGACGGCTGCCCAGCTCATCGGAGACGAGCTCTTGCAAATCTCGGCACTGGAGACGCTCGTACTGATCGACGTCAAGGCGGACCGGAGCTGGGAAGCTGCATCGGCAGTCGAGACCGCTTATGGCCTGGCCCGCAGGGCCGGGGCGGGGCCTGCCGTTCATCTCGTGATTGCGCTTCGCGAAGTAAACGTCAGCACACATGTCGGGGATCCGGCCGCCGCCCGCCGCGCGCTCAGCCGTGCGCTCTCCTACCAGAGTCGCAACGAATCGAGCACCGAAGTTCCCCATTGGGCGCGCTTCGCTGGATCCGTGGAAATCGACTACGCCACGGCGGATATGTATGCGAGGGCTGGGATGCCCCAGAGGGCAGTGCCGTTTTTGCGCGCTGCTGTGGCCGGTCTCGGAGGTGGATATGCCCGCAATGCGGCGTGGTACAGGTCCAAGCTGGCCAACACTCTCCTCAACGCGGGAGAGGTAGAGGGAGCGTGTGCCGAGATGGTGGGCGTTGTCGAATCGTGTGGAGAGATCGCCTCCACTCGCCTCACCCGTCGCATCCAGGATTTCCAGAAGGCCGTTGATGGTATCGGCACCACCGCAGCCCGCGACGCCTCGGAACAAATCCAAGAAACCCTACAAGGAGGCCGCACTTGAGCGAGTCGGAGACGATCACCGTTGAGCCCTTGGACGGCCCCGCCGCCGCTCGGGCCGAGTCCGCGTTCAGGATCGTCTACGCCGAGGTCTTTGCTGAGGAACCGTACGGGGAATCCCGGGAATCGGTCGAGGCGACCTTCCGCCGATTTCGGTCCCAGGTTTGCAAGTCCGCCTTCCGTGCTGCTTTGGCCTGCACTACCGACGGTGAACCGGTGGGCATCGCGTTCGGGTATCCGCTCAGTTCCAAGACAGGTTGGTGGGACCGGCTGATCACTCCCGTCTCGGACGACCTCAGACGGGAGGACGGACAACGCACTTTCGGTCTCATGGAGTTCGCGGTGCGTGCGCCCTGGCGTCGGCTCGGAGTCGGTCGTCGGCTGCACGAGGCACTGCTCGCGGGCGGGAACGAAGAGCGCGTGCTGCTCAATGCGCTGCCGGACGCAGAGGCAGCTCAAGCGGCTTATCGGTCCTGGGGATATCGCAAGGTGGGTGAGGCTCGCCCCTGGGAGGGCGCGCCTCTCCATGACGTGTTGGTCTGCCAGCTCCGTTAGACATTTCGCGCAATGCAGCGAATGAGGATTTCTCGGCGCAACCGACCCTGCGCAGACTCAGCTCTCATCGCGAACTACCCGCAGTGGCCGCGGTGCTGGAACTGGCCCGGGCCTGAGGACGAGTTGCCGTTCCTCGCCTGAGCCGAACTCGCCCTGATGCCGGAGCACCGACCCCGCCGGGCCGATGATCTGCGCCCCGGCTGCGAGCCGTGCCGAGACGACCGACTGGGCCGGCTTCACCGCCGCTTCACGGTTTTCCGGGTGGGAGAGCCACCGCACCGGAGCAGTGACCGGAAGCCTTCGGTCGCCCCAAAGAACATGTTCATGTCACGCAATACATGGCCAAACCACCCCATTCGGCGCCATCCGCTCCCTTCCGATGCCCGCATTGGGTGTTAATGGATGGATTAGCAGTGATTTGCCGAGATGTGAATATGGATGAATTCGAAACGTGAATGAGGCAATTCAGGTAGTGACGTGGATCACTTGACACATTCACCGGATAGGTCTTCACTTTCCATGGCAGTTGAAATGAATGCCGGGAATTCTGACCGGTCGCTATATCTTCTGCCGTCGAGCAGGTATCTCGTTCGCCACGCAGATGGAGGTACTCATGAAACTCGTTCGCATCGTCAAGAAGTTCCGCCCGGAAAAGAGCCTCAAGGCATACGCCTGGTACGGCTGGATTTAACTGGACAGTTTCCCTGCCGGGCTCGCGTCGGTCAGGAATTCTGGCCGGCGCGAGCTGCCTATCCACGGAGTTCAGACATGCCTATGCACCGCGTCGGCGGGAGCGGTCGGGTCATCGAGTTCGCGCCGAGAATCGACGAACTGTTACATCGTTATCGTGGTGCGTCGCTTTTTCGTCTGGAGCCCGACACGATCGGAGTATCCGGCGCCGAGCTGATGGACCGCTTACTCCGTAGCAGGCCGGCCAACGCGGAGGAGAGGCCCACCTTCAAACCCGTCCAGGGACGGCTCGTTACCCGTGCGGATGCGTCCACCTTTATGCAAGCCGTGGGCTCGGACGTGCGGAACGCGCTGCAGCGTCCCCTCGATGAGGCGGTCGACCTGACCGGCCGGTGGCCGCATGTGGCGCATGTTTACCTGCGGAATCTCGTTTTCGGGAACGAACGTCTGCGATTCCGGGTTCTGGTCGACCGCAGGCTGGAGTTGACACCGAAACTGACCTGGTCGGCCGTCGCCTCCGGTGCTGCTTTGCTGGGCAGGCCCGGGCAGGACGTGCCGCTGTCGAAACTTGCCGCTCTCGTGCTCGATTCCAAGACCTACGGTGACCGGCGCTATGCCATGTACCTGTACCGGCGGGTGGCAGCACCGGTGTGCTTCACCGTGTCCGCGCTGGTCACCAACGCCCTGTGGCTCGGGGCTCCGTTCAGCGATGACGTACCGAATCGGAACATCCTCCTTGAGGCACTCCGACTGCTTCCCCCCTCATGGAACATCTTGCGCATGGCTTCTCCGGAGTTCTCGGACGTGGACGCACGGATCGGCCCGAAAGACGATGTCCTGCTGCTCCCCCTGCTGAGCCACCGCGACCCCAAGCTCTGGGACGAGCCCGACGCGTTTCATCCCGCCCGCTGGGAAGAGCTGGACGGAGACAACCACCCCGGATATCTCCCCTTCGGCCACGTAAGCGAACGATGCTGGGGCCGGCATATGGTCCTGCCCCTGGCCGAACGGCTCCTGGACATCGTGCGCCGGGACGGACTGGTGGTGAGTCCGGGCCAGACCAGGGGGAAGGTCGAACTCGACGGATTGCTCGAAGTGTCCGAAGTGCAGATGACGCGACCGATGGCTCGACCGTGACGGCCTGACCATCCGTCCCCCTGAACGGAGTTGACGTGCGGGAGGGACTCGGGTCTTCTGCTGCGATGTCTGATCTTCGTATTCAGCGGCCGGATGGCGACGGCGCGCTCAAGGACTGGCAGTACGTCCACAACACGATTATTCCTACCCACCTCCTTTCGCTGGAGGAGGTGCGGGAGCGGGCGCAGCGTCACCACTTGGAGGTCGCGTATGCCGGTGACGAACTCATCGGGTGCAGCACGGTGCGTCCGCCTGCGGATGACGCGCTGACGGTGACCGTGATCGCCCGTGTGCTGGAAGCTCATCGTGGTCAGGGGTTCGGGGAGGAGCTTTATGCGCGCGGGCTCGGGCGGGCGCGGGAGTTGGGCGCCGAAGTGATCGAGACCGTGGTGCTGTCCTCCAACGAGGACGGGCTGCGGTTCGCGCGCAAGCACGGGTTTGTCGAGATCGAGCGCTATCTGCTGCCGGGGGACAGCATTCCCTGGATCGACCTGCGTCTTGCCCGGTGAGCGGGTGGTGCCGGGGGCGGTGGGTGGCGGGATGGAGTCACTGGCACCCACCGCTCCCCGTCACCTCCTCAAATGCCCCGGCCCGAACGCGTCCGGAAGCAGCTCCGACAGCGGGCGAACGCCTGCCGCCGTGTCGACCAGAAGCTCCGGTCCGCCGTGTTCCCAGAGCAGTTGGCGGCAGCGGCCGCACGGGACGAGCAGGTCGCCCGCCCCGTCCACGCAGGTGAAGGCGGTCAGGCGGGGGGCGGGGCCACTGGTGTCGGTCCGGCCCGCGAACAGCTCTGAGATCAGGCCGCATTCGGCGCACAGGGCGAGGCCGTAGGAGGCGTTCTCCACGTTGCAGCCGGTGATGGTGCGGCCGTCGTCCACGAGGGCGGCGGCGCCTACGGGGTAGCCGGAATACGGGGCGTAGGCCCGGGACATCGCGTCCCGGGCCTGCGCGCGCAGTGCGGTCCAGTCGACCGGCACCGGTGGTGTCATGTGCCTTGTCCTCGGCGGTAGGGCTTGCCGTTCGCCTTCGGCGGCCGGAGCCGCTGGGAGAAGAGGGCGAGTACCAGCAGGGTGGCGATGTACGGGCTCGCCTCGACCAGTTCGAGCGGAACGGTGTCGGCCAGGGCGTACCAGATGACCAGGACGGCGGCGGATATGCCGGCGACCACGGCCTGGGTGCGCTTGGCGGCACGCAGCCGGAACAGGGCGAGCACCGCGAGGAGCGCGGCCAGGCCCAGCAGCAGGGCGTGGACGGTCGGTCCGCCGCTGCGCAGCTGCATGGCGTCCATGAAGCCGAACAGGCCCGCTCCCATCGCGACGCCGCCCGGCCGCCAGTTGCCGAAGATCATCGTGGCGAGACCGATGTAGCCACGGCCGCCGGTCTGGCCGTCCTGGTAGAAGTGCACCCCGATGGAGAGGAAGGCACCGCCGAGGCCGGCCAGGGCGCCGGAGACCAGCACCGCCGCGTACTTGTACGAGTAGACGTTGACGCCCAGGGTCTCGGCCGAGATCGGGGCCTCGCCGCAGGATCGCAGTCGCAGTCCGAACGAGGAGCGCCAGAGTACGTAGAAGGTGCCGATGAACAGGGCGACGGTGAGCAGGGTCAGCCAGGAGACGTTGGTGACCGCGGCGCCGAGGATGCCGGCGACGTCGGAGACCAGGAACCAGTGGTGGCCCTCCAGGGCGTTCAGCGCGTCCGACAGGCCGGGGACGGTGAACGTCGGCATGTCGGGCATCGGCGGCGACTGCTTGTCGTTGCCGCCGGCCAGCATGGCCGCGCTGCCCTCCTGGCCGAACCACAGCGTGGCCAGGTACTGGGTGGCACCGAGCGCCAGGATGTTGACCGCGACACCGGAGACGATGTGGTCGACGCCGAAGGTGACAGTGGCGACGGCGTGGATGAGGCCGCCGAGCGCGCCGCCGAGGATGCCGGCCGCGGCCGCCGCCCAGGGGCCGTGCTGCCAGCCGACCCAGCCGGCCGCGAACGAGCCGAGCATCATCATGCCTTCGAGGCCGATGTTGACCACGCCGGCCCGCTCGGACCACAGTCCGCCCAGACCCGCCAGGCCGATCGGCACGGCGGCGCTCAGCGCGGCGCCGAACTGGCCGGTGGAGGTGAGGTCACCCGCGCCGGTGACGGCCCGGAGGACGGAGACGGCGACCAGCCCGACGGCGATGATCAGCAGGATCCACGGGTAGGTCAGCTTGCGCCGGCCACCCTTCCCGGGGACCGCGAGCTTCGTCGCGGTCTTGAGGTCCGTACTCACGCCGACACCTCCGGGTTGTCGCTCTTGTCAGACTTGTCGGTGTTGTTCGTACGGGACAGGGCGGCCAGCTCCTCGCCGACCTTGCGCTGCTGAAGGCTCAGCCCGTAGCGGCGCACGATCTCGTAGGCGATGACCACGCACAGGACGATGACGCCCTGGATGACGCCGACGATTTCCTGGGCGTAGCCCTCGAACTCCAGCCGGGAGCCGGTGCGGTCGAGGAACGCCCACAGCAGGGCGCCGAAGGCCATGCCGATGGGGTGGTTGCGGCCGAGCAGCGCGATGGCGATACCGGTGAAGCCGATACCGGCCGGGAAGTCCGTGCCGTACTGGAAGGACTCGCCGAGCAGGGTGGGCATACCGACCAGACCGGCCGCGGCGCCCGACAGCAGCATGCTGCAAAGGATCATGCGCTTGACGCTGACGCCGCTGGCCTCGGCGGCCGGCTCGGAGGCGCCCACGGCGCGCAGGTCGAAGCCGAAGCGGGTGCGGTTGATCCCGAACCAGTACAGCGCACCGGCCAGGATCGCGATCACCACGAAGCCGAGGACCGGCTTGGGGTGGGTCGGGAAGGAGAAGAAGTGGCTGGACTCCGGCAGGAACTTCGTGTGCAGGAGGTTGCCGTCCTTGATGGCGAGGCGGCCGTCCTGGAGGAAGTAGCCGATGATCGACGCGGCGATGGCGTTCAGCATGATCGTGGTGATCACCTCGCTGACGCCGCGGGTGGTCTTCAGCAGACCCGCGATGCCCGACCAGACGGCGCCGACCAGCATCGCGATGACGATCAGCAGGATGATCTGGAGCGCGCCGGGGAGGGCGATGGCGCCGCCGACCGCCGCGGCCGCGAAGGCCGCGAGGCGGTACTGGCCGTCGACGCCGATGTTGAAGAGGTTCATGCGGAAGCCGATGGCGACCGCCAGCGCCGAAAGGTAGTACGGCACCGCCTTGTTGATGATCCAGACCTGGCTGTCGCTGTAGTGGCCGTAATCGGCCATGATCCCGTAGGCCCGGAAGGGGTTCTCACCGGAGGCGAGGAACACCAGGGACGAGATCACTATCGCGGCGACGATGGCCAGCACGGGCGCGGCGATCGCCAGGATCACCTTGTCACGGGTGGCGCTCTTGGCGATGGCGTCCACGGTGGGGTTCTTGGTGGAGGTGCTCACTGCTCGTCGCCCTCCTGCTCACCGGCGTCCTGCGACGCGCCGTCGTCCGGCGTGCCGTCTTCCGACGCACCCTCTTCCGCAGCGCTGAGGTGGCCTCTGGCGGCACCGGTCATGGCGGAGCCCAACTCCTCCGGGGTGATGACGGCGGGGTCCGCGTCCGCGACCAGCCGGCCCCGGTACATCACCCGCAGGGTGTCGGACAGCCCGATCAGCTCGTCCAGGTCGGCAGAGATCAGCAGCACCGCCAGGCCGTCGCGGCGCGCCTCGCGGATCTGCTCCCAGATCTGCGCCTGCGCGCCGACGTCGACCCCGCGGGTGGGGTGGGCGGCGATCAGCAGCTTGGGGTGGTGGCTCATCTCGCGGCCGACGATCAGCTTCTGCTGGTTGCCGCCGGAGAGCGAGGACGCGGTGACCTCGATGCCGGGGGTGCGCACGTCGTACGCCTCGACGATGCGCTCGGTGTCCTTGCGGGCGCCGGGGATGTCGAGGAGCTTGCCCTTGCTGTTGGGGCGCTCGGTGACATGGCCGAGGATGCGGTTCTCCCACAGCGGGGCTTCCAGCAGCAGGCCGTGGCGGTGGCGGTCCTCGGGGATGTAGCCGATGCCGCCCTCGCGCCGGGCGCGGGTGGAGGCGCCGGACAGGTCCGTGCCGTCCAGGGTGACCGTGCCGTGGTCGGGGCGGCGGGTGCCCATGACGGCCTCGACCAGCTCGGCCTGGCCGTTGCCCTCGACACCCGCGACGCCCAGCACCTCGCCCTTGTGGATGGTGAAGGAGATGCCGTCCAGGACGGTGCGGACCACGCCGTCGGAGTCGGTCGCGGACAGGTGCAGGTCGCTGACGCGGAGCATCTCCTCGTCCGTGACCGTCGATTCGCGGGTCTCGGGGGAGGGCAGTTCGCTGCCGACCATCAGCTCGGCCAGCTGCTTGGGGGTGGTCTCGGACGGTTCGACCGAGGCCACGGTGGTGCCACGGCGGATGACGGTGATGTCGTCGGCGACCGAGAGCACCTCGCCCAGCTTGTGCGAGATGAAGATGACCGTCAGGCCCTCGGACTTGAGCTCACGCAGGTTGTCGAAGAGCGCGTCGACCTCCTGCGGGACGAGGACGGCGGTCGGCTCGTCGAGGATCAGGGTGCGGGCGCCGCGGTAGAGGACCTTGAGGATCTCCACCCGCTGGCGGTCGGCGACGCCGAGGTCCTCGACGAGGACGTCGGGCCGGATGTTCAGCCCGTACGCGTCCGAGAGTTCTTTGATTTTCGCGCGGGCGCCGGCGCCGATGCCGTGCAGCTTCTCCGCGCCGAGAACGGTGTTCTCCAGGACGGTGAGGTTGTCGGCGAGCATGAAGTGCTGGTGCACCATGCCGATGCCGCGGGCGATGGCGTCCGCCGGGGTGTGCAGGGTGACCTGCTCGCCGCCCAGCGCGATGGTGCCCTCGTCCGGCTTCTGCATGCCGTAGAGGATCTTCATCAGGGTGGACTTGCCGGCACCGTTCTCGCCGCACAGGGCGTGAACGGTGCCGCGGCGCACGGTGAGATGGATGTCGTGGTTGGCCACGACGCCGGGGAACCTTTTGGTGATTCCGCGGAGTTCTACAGCGGGGGCGTCCGGGACGGCGGGGCCGCTGCTCGTGGATGCTGCGTTGATGGCGCACTCCCCTCGGGGATGAAGGAGCGGAAAGGACGGAAAGTCAGGGACCGGAAGGTCACAAGGGGGACGGGGGGCTCACCCCCGGGGGTCCGGCGCTGCGGCGCCCCGGGGCGGCGGTGGTCCCGGGCTACGGCGTCTCCTTGACCTTCACCTTGCCCTCGATGATCTTCTTCCGGGCCGCGTCGATCTGCGGCTGGATGTCCTTGATGAACCCGCCCGAGGTGGCCAGCGAGACACCGCTGTGCTTGAGGTCGTAGGAGTGGATGCCGGTCAGCGGCTTCCCCTTCTCGGCGCTCTTGATCAGGTCGAAGACCGCCACATCGACGTTCTTCACGACCGAGGTGAGGATGCGGTTCTTGTAGCGGGCCAGGCCCGGCTGCTGGTACTGGTCCGAGTCCACGCCGATCGCCCAGGCGCCCTTGACCTTGCTGACCGCCTCGATGGTCCCGGCGCCCGACTGCCCGGCCGCCGTGTAGATCACGTCGGTGCCGTTGTCGAGCATGCCGTCGGCCTTGGCCTTGGCGGCGGCCGGGTCGTTGAACCCCTTGTCGTTGTTGGGGTACAGGTACTGCGAGGTGACCTTGGCCTTGGGGTCGGTGTCGCGGACCCCCTGCTCGAAGCCGGCCTGGAACTTCTGGATCAGCGCGTTGTTCACGCCGCCGATGAAGCCCACCTTGTGGTTCTTGCTCTTCAGCGCGGCCGCGACGCCCGCGAGATACGAGCCCTCGTGCTCGGCGAAGACCATCGCGTCGACGTTCTTGCCCTGCGGCACGGCATCCACGACACCGAAGGTGGTGTGCGGGAAGTCCTTGGCCACGTTCTGCACGGACTGGCTGTAGGCGAAGCCTACGCCGATGACCGGGTTGTAGCCGGCCTCGGCGAAGGAGGTGAGCCGCTGCTCGCGGTCCGCCTCGGTCTCGCCGTTCTTGGCAGTGAGCATCTTGACGTTGACGCCCAGCTTCTTGTGCGCGTTCTCCGCACCGCGGGCGGCCGCTTCGTTGAACGAGTGGTCGTCCCGGCCGCCGATGTCGAAGGCCAACCCGACCCCCGCGTGTTTGGCGCGGTTGGCCTCGGCAAAGCTCTGACCGCACGCAGTGGCGGTGAGCGCGAGGCCCGCGGTGGCGGTGGCCGCGGCGGCAATCCTGATGACCCGACGCACGGGGCCTTCCCTTCGCTCTAAGCGCCCCCATTGGCGCTGGCTTGTCGGGAGATTAACGCGCGTAGACCTGGCGCAAAACCCTCCACTGCGTGGACGTTATCGATTCGAGGCGTAGGGCACCCGCGTGCAACACGGGAGGGCGATATGCACGGCCCGTCCCGGCAAGCTGCCGGAACGGGCCGATAGGGGGGTTTACGGGCGAAAGCCGTGAATGCGGACCGCCACCGGGCGACCTCGTGGCCGGTGCGGTCAGTCCGGCAGGTCCCCGTCGAGCAGGGCCGCGCCGGTGAACAGCTCCACCCCCACCTTGATCGCCTGCTCGTCCACATCGAAGTCGCCGCGGTGCAGGTCCCGGTGCACCGGGTCGGCGGGCGGGTGGACACCGAGGCGGGCCATGGCACCGGGGACGTGTTCGAGGTACCAGGAGAAGTCCTCACCGCCGAGGGACTGCTCGGTGTCCTCGATGGCACCCTCCCCGCGCCGGGCGGCCATCGCGGAGTGCAGCAGCTGGACCGTGACCGGCTCGTTGACCACCGGCGGCACCCCGCGGACGTAGGTGATCTGCGACTTCGCCCCGTGCAGCGTGGCGACCTCGTCGATCGCCGCGTGCACCAGGTCCGGGGCGCGCCGCCAGGCGTCGAGATCGAGACAGCGGACGGTGCCGGAGAGTTCGGCGTGCTGCGGGATGACGTTGCAGGCATGGCCGGAGGCGAGCCGGCCCCAGGTGACGGCGAGGCCGGCGCGGGCGTCGACCCGGCGGGAGAGCAGTGCCGGGACGTCCAGGGCGACCCGGGCCGCGGCGGTGACCAGGTCGGTGGTCAGGTGCGGGCGGGCGGTGTGGCCGCCGGGGCCGTCCAGCTCGACCTCCAGCCGGTCGCAGGCCGAGGTGATCGCTCCCGTGCGGAGCCCGATCCGGCCGGCGTCGACGCGCGGGTCGCAGTGGACGGCGAGGATGCGGCCGACGCCCTCCAGTGCGCCGGACTCGATCGCGTCGGGGGCGCCGCCGGGCAGCACCTCCTCGGCGGGCTGGAAGAGCAGCCGGACGGGGCGCGGCAGGGCGCCGGCGTGGGCCAGCTCGGCCAGGACCAGACCGGCGCCGAGGACGACGGTGGTGTGGACGTCGTGGCCGCAGGCGTGGGCGCGGCCGGCGACCGTCGAGGCGTAGTCGACGGTCTTGGTGTCCGGGATGGGCAGGGCGTCGATGTCCGCGCGCAGCGCCAGCAGGGGGCGGTCGGGGGCGGCGGCGACGGCGGTCCCGTCGGCTGTGGCGTCCCGGGTGCCGATGTCACAGACCAGGCCGGTGCCGGTGGCCAGTACCCGGGGCCGCAGACCGGCCCGCTCCAGCCGTTCCTTGATCGCCGCGGTGGTCCGGAACTCCTGGTTGCCCAGTTCCGGATGGCGGTGCAAGTCGCGCCGGAAGGCGCTGAGTTCGGCGCGCAGCGCCTCGGGAAGGGCGCCGGGGAGCTGGTCCCCGGCGGGGGTACGGGCGGCGCTGACCTCTCGGGACATCACGTGGTTCACCCGTGGAAGGTTACGGGCCGGAAGGGGGCAACTGTCCTTCGATCAACAAAAGTTCAGCCCGTTAGGGGAAGAAAATCTAGGCCGCTCGGCGCATGGACGGTTTATGCGACGGGTATGCAGTAGGGCTTCCCGCGCGGCTTCATCCGGCGGCCATCTGCTCGGTGAACGACAGTCGCTGCACGTCGCGGGCGGTCCCGGTGACCCCGTCGAGGAAACCCTGCGCCCGCGGCGAGGCGTTGGCCGTCAGCCACTCCGGATCGATGTCGCAGACCGCGACCTTGACCTCCGTACCCAGCAGCGCCAGCGGCAGGGTGTGCACCACGGTGGAGGGGAAGCTGACGATCAGCCGGCCGATGGGCCCGCGGCGGGCGATCAGTTCGAGCGGCAGATCGGGGCGTACGACCTCCAGGCCGGTCTCGGCCGTGAGGCGGCGCAGCTTTTCGGTGCTCTCCTTGCGGTGCGCGAAGTAGCGGGTGGCGCCGTGCGTACGGGCCAGGGTGCGCACCGCCGCCAGATAGCGGTCGGCGTCCACGACTCCGGTCTCCACCAGCGAGGTGCCGACGATGTCGGCGGCGCGGGTGAGCCGGGGCGGGCCGAAGCGGGCGCGGGTCCAGGCGAACTCGTTGGTGGTGACCTCGACGCCCGGGGGCGCCTCGACCGGCATCGAGCTGAACAGGCCGACGGTGCGCCGGCCGCCCTCGGGCGCCGGGGTGAGCCGGCGCCGCGCGGTGGCGGAGAACGGCGCGAAGACCAGGTCCCGCGCGCCGCGTGCGGCGCCGTTGCGGTGCCAGCGCACCAGCCGTTCGCCACGGGCGAGTTGGGAGATGAACTCCATGGTGGCGGTGCCGTCGTCGACCACGACCAGATCGCGCGCCTTGGTGAGGCTGAGCAGCAGCTGGACGTAGCGGGAGAACGGGTCGCCGATGACGACGCGGCGGGCGCGGCGCAGCCGCGGGGTGAGGCCGCCGATGGTGCGCATCGGCGCGGTCGGACCGCCGCGGGCCTCCTCCCAGCGCACCGTATGGCCTTCGTCGCGGGCGAGTTCGGCCATCCGCCGCAGCTGGCCGCGGGTCATCGGGTCGTGCGGCGAGAGCACGACGACGGTGAGCTCGGTGGCCTGCGCCGTGTGCGCCCACTCCAGGACGTTGAGCAGCTGCACCGGGCTCTCGACGAACGCGAGGGTGTCGCCGTCCGGGCGCGGCTCACCGGAGCGTGCGGTCCGCTTGCGCTGCCGCGGCACCCCCCGGAGACCACGGGCGGGAGAACCCGTGGTCTCCGGGGGCGGAACCTCGGCGCCGGGCGTGCCGGCCACGGCGCGGGTCCCTTCAGGTGAGCTCACCATGGCTCCCGTCGGTTCGTCGGCCGGTCGGTCAGACGGAGGCCGGCTCGGCGGCCTCGGCCTCGGCGACCACACCGGTGACCCGGCGCAGCTTCTTCATCGGGCCGAGCTCGCTCTCGTAGACCTTCTTGACGCCGTCACCGAGGGACTCCTCGATGGTGCGGATGTCGCGGACCAGGCGGGACAGGCCGCCGGGCTCGACGGAGGCGGCCTGGTCGGAGCCCCACATGGCGCGGTCGAGGGTGATGTGGCGCTCGATGAAGGTGGCGCCGAGGGCGACCGCGGCGAGGGTGGTCTGCAGACCGGTCTCGTGGCCGCTGTAGCCGATCGGGACGTTCGGGTACTCGTCCTGAAGGGTGTTGATCATGCGGAGGTTGAGCTCCTCGGCCTTGGCCGGGTAGGTGCTGGTGGCGTGGCACAGCAGGATGTTGTCGCTGCCCAGGACCTCGACGGCGTGCCGGATCTGCTTCGGGGTGGACATGCCGGTGGAGAGGATGACCGTGCGGCCGGTGGCGCGCATGGCGCGCAGCAGCTCGTCGTCGGTGAGCGAGGCGGAGGCGACCTTGTAGCAGGGCACGTCGAACTTCTCCAGGAAGGCGACGGACTCGACGTCCCACGGGGAGGCGAACCACGCGATGCCGCGCTTCTTGCAGTACTCGTCGATGGCGCGGTAGCCGTCCTCGTCGAACTCCACGCGGTGGCGGTAGTCGATGTAGGTCATCCGGCCCCAGGGGGTGTCGCGCTCGATCTCCCACTGGTCGCGCGGGGTGCAGACCTCGGGGGTCCGCTTCTGGAACTTCACCGCGTCACAGCCGGCGTCGGCGGCGGCGTCGATCAGCGCGAACGCGTTCTCCAGGTCGCCGTTGTGGTTGATGCCGATCTCGCCGGTGACGTAGACGGGGCGGCCGGGGCCGGCCTCGCGGGAGCCGAGGGTGCGGAGGCGGGAGTTGCTGCTCATGGGGAGTTCCTTCGCGTTGATAAGGGGGTGTGTGGGGGTGGGGTCTGGGTGGGTTACAGGGACGGGCCCAGGAGCCAGCCGGCGATCTCGCGGATCGCGCCACTGCCGCCGGGGGTCGCGGTGACCGCGCGAGCGGCGCCGCGCACCACGTCGTGGGCGCCTGCGACCGCCACGGGCCAGCCGACGAGGTCGAAGCACGGGAGGTCGTTGACGTCGTTGCCGACGTAGAGCACGCGCTCGGGCGCGATGCCGGCTTCCTCGCACCACTGCTTGAGGGCGAGGTCCTTGCGGTCGATGCCGTGCAGGACGGGCACCTGCAGCTTGCGGGCCCGTGCGGCGACGACCGGGTTGGTCTCCGAGGACAGGATCAGCAGCTTCAGCTCCGCCTTGCGCAGCGCGGCGATGCCGAGGCCGTCGCCGCGGTGGACCGCGACGATCTCCCGTCCGTCGGCGTCGATCAGCACCCGGTCGTCGGTCTGGGTGCCGTCGAAGTCGAGGACGACGGCGTCGATGTCGTCGCGGGCCGGCAGGGCGCCGGGGCGCGGGGCGTCCAGCAGCGGCGCCAGCGCGCGGGCGCGGGCCAGGTCGTGCGGGTCGTCGACCTCCAGCACCCGGGCCGGGTCGGTGCGGACGAGTTCGGTACGGCCGAAGAAGCGGTGGCCGCTGGTGCGGAAGCCGGCCGCGTCCATGGCGTAGGCGGCGCCGGTCTCCAGCAGGTCCTGGGGGCGGTCCTGGCGGCGCGGCCGGAAGGACTTGTCGTGGTTGACGCCGAAGCCGCCGTCGGCGGCGCCCTCGACCTCCGCCTCGCCGTCGCGCCAGACGAAGCCGTGGAAGGGGGCGACGGTCAGCGCGCTGTCGGCGCCGCCCTCGACGACCGCGGCGGCCACGCCGTCGATGTCCTCGCGGTCGAGGAACGGGCTGGTGCACTGGACCAGCAGCACCGTGTCGACCGGGGCGCCCTGCTCGGCCTCGTAGGCGTCCATGGCGTGCAGCACGGCGGCCTCGCTGGTGGCGGTGTCGCCCGCGATGTCGCCGGGGCGCCGTATGACGACCGCGCCGGCGCCGCGGGCCGCGGCGGCGATCCCGGCGTCGTCGGTGGACACCACGACATCGGTGATCAGGCGGGCGGCCCGGCATTCCCGGACCGCGCGGGCCACCAGGGGCACTCCCCCGACGGCGGCGAGGTTCTTGGCGGGCACGCCCTTCGATCCGCCGCGGGCGGGGATGACGGCCACCACGGTCGGCGGGCTGCTCTGCGGGTTCGGCGGCATGTCGGGCTCCTTCCGGGAGCTGGCCGGGGTGGTCACAGCTGCCCCCAGCGGCGGATGGCGGGGGCGACGCGCTGGACGCCGTGGCGGTAGGCGCCGCGGGCGGCCTCACGGACCGTCTCGCGGGCGACCCGGCGCAGTCCGCCGGTCTCCTCCGGGGCGTCCGCGTGGCCGGCCAGCGGCTCGCCGTGCGGGTCCAGGCCGTGCCGGGCGAGGATGCCCGGGAGGTAGCCGGGGGCGGTGCGGGCTGTGTAGTAGGGGGTGAGCGGCGGCAGCCGGTCGGCGTCGCGCAGCGCGGTGACGCGGGCACGGGCCGTGTCGAAGGCCTGCTCGTAGTCGCCGTCGGCGGCGACACCCTGGCGGGCGAGCCACCGCGGGTCCGGTTCCGGGCGGTGTCCGGCGTCCAGTTCGTCCCAGGAAGCCAGGCAGCCGGAGCCGAGGAAGTGGTGGTTGCCGTGGACCTCGCGGATGCCGAGGTCGGTGAGGACGGCGGTGGGGATGCCGCGGTGCAGGGACTCCAGGGCGGCGGTCGAGCTGACCGTCACCATCAGGTCGGTGCGGTCCAGGACCTCGCCCATGTTGCCGTACACCAGGCGGCAGTTGGCGGGCAGTCCGCCGGGGATCTTGGCGGCGAGCTTCTGGTAGGGCAGTTCCTCGATGTGGGTGGTGTGCTCGCCCGGCTTGCTGCGGAGCTTGATCAGCACCTCCCGGTCCGGGTGCTTGCGGGCGTGCTGCACGGCCCGGCGCAGCAGGTAGCTGCGGTCGGCGCGGCTCTCCGGGACGGAGGGCTGGGCGGCGAACACCACGGTGTAGGGGGTGTGCGCGCCGGTGTAGCGGTCGCCGCCGAGGAACGGCAGGGCGCACTCCACGACGCTGCCGTCGTCGGCGCCGACCCCGCGGTAGACCTCGCGGAACCGGTCCGCGTCGTGCCGGGAGTTGGCGAGGACGACATCCGCGCCGTGCCGCAGCAGCAGCCCGTCGGCGAGCTTCTCGTAGACGACGCCGACATAGCCGGTGACGACGACGGGGCGGGAGTCCGCACCGCGCCAGGCGCGGGCCAGGCCGTGCAGCATGGCCTGCACCGCACCGCCGACACAGGCGAGCACGACGACGTCGTAGCGCGTACCGTCGGCGGAGCGGACGCTGTCCTTCATCCGCTCCAGGAAGTCCACGCCCCTGATTTCGCGCAGCGAGTCCGCACGGGCGCCGACCTCGTCGAGCTGGCGGACCGTGGGAGTGGCGCGGCCGCGGAGGAGGTAACCGTCGAGCCGGATGTCCGATTGGATTCGGTACGCTGTCAAAGCGCCCCATTTCCACCGGGTATCCGAGTCGGCAAGTACGGCGACCCGCGGCGAAGAGTAGGTACGTGATGGCACGTCCAAGACGCTAGGAAGGGATTCCGTTGGACGGGCCAACTGGGCCGCAACAAAGGGTTAACAGCGGGTCGACTAATGGCGAACCGGCCCGATAAGCGGCCTGGTTAACCATCCCGCCATTCTTCGTTCACCTTGAGGTCCGCACCCGGTAAAGACGAATGACGGCTGCACCCCTAACGTCACGAGGGTGGTTAAGCTCTCCGTCATCGTGCCGTTCTACAACGTGCAGACATATGCGCCCGACACCCTGAAAAGCCTGGCGGCCAATGCCCGTGAGGACTTTGAATTCCTGCTCGTCGACGACTGTTCGCGCGACGAGACCCCGGAGATCCTCGCGCGCGCCGAGCGCGAGCTGCCGGGCGCCAGGCTGCTGCGGCACGCCCAGAACGGCGGCCTGGCCACCGCCCGCAACACCGGCCTGGACGAGGCCCGCGGCGAATACGTCACCTTCCTGGACGGCGACGACTGGCTCGCCCCCGGTTATTACGCCGAACTCCTCTCCACCATGGAGGAGTTGGGATGTGACTTCGTCCGCACCGACCATGTCCAGTGCACCGCCCGCGCGCGCACCGTCCACCGGGTCCCGCACGGCCGGCGCGGGGTGGTGATGGACCCGCGCGAGGTGATCCTGCCCGCCGACCGCTCCACCTCGGTCGACTACGCGTACGCCTGGGCCGGGATGTACCACCGCCGGCTGCTGGACGACGGGGTGCTGCATTTCCGGGACGGACTGCGCACCGCGGAGGACCGCCCGTGGATCTGGCGGCTGCACCGCGAGGCGAAGTCCATGGCGGTGGTCGGACTGCTCGGTGTTTTCTACCGGCGCGGCGTGGCCTCGTCACTGACGCAGATCGGTGACGTGCGGCAATTGGATTTCATCCGTGCCTTCGATCAGGTGATCGAGGAAACGGCGCAGGACCGCGATGCCGCACTTCTTCTGCCGAAAGCCGTGCGCACCTATTGCGCGATCATTTCCCACCACCTCGGTTCGATCGAACGTTTCGAGCCGCAGGTCGCCCGTAAATTGCGAACGATGAGCGCCGCGGCCATGAAACGCATGCCGCAGGACGTACTGAAGGAAGCCCTGGATTCGATGGATGTGCAGCGTGCGTCCCGGCTGCGGCGGCTGCGCCGCCGCCCGGCACCGGCGGAGGTCGCCGCCTGATGTCCACCCGACCCCGCACCCAGATCTTCATGGCGTCGACGCTCTACGGCGCGGCGACGCTCGCCGCGGCGCTGGACGCCGACTGCTTCGCCCCGGCCGAGCGGCGGCTGCTGCTGCTCAGCAACAACGCCACGACCCCGGAGACCACCGCGTCGCTGGACACCATGCCCGGCTTCGAGCGGCTGCGCGGCCGCTTCGACCGGGTGCTGTCGTGGAACGAGACGATCAGCCCGTTCCACCCCGGCGGCTGGTCGCCGCGCTCCGACGACGTCCCGCTGTGGGAGCGGCATCTGCGGCTGCTGTGGGGCCTGGGCGACGACCGCGTCGAGCTGGTCGTGGAGTCCATCCAGGTCAACCCGGCGCTGGCGCTCGCCCAGCTGTTCCCGGACGCGCCGATCGACGTCTACGCCGACGGCCTGATGAGCTACGGCCCCACCCGCAACAAGCTCGATCCGCTGATCGGCACCCGGATCGGCCGGCTGCTGCACCTGGACCTGGTGCCGGGCCTGACGCCGCTGCTGCTCACCGAGTTCGAGGTCGCGCCGCAGACCGTGCCGACCGACGCCTTCACCAAGGTGCTGGCCGAACTCTCCGACGCCAGTGGCGAGGTGGCGGTCCCGGAGGGCGGCGCGCTGCTGCTCGGCCAGTACCTCTCCGCGCTGGGCATCCTCACGCCCGAGGAGGAAGAGGAACTGCATGTGCGGATGGTGCGCGGTGCGGTCGAGCGCGGCCACCGCGAGATCGTCTTCAAGCCGCACCCGTCCGCACCGGCCCGCTGGTCGCGGCTGCTTGAGCGGGAGGCCGGGAAGCTGGAGATCTCGCTGACCGTGCTGGACAGCCCGGTGCTGGCCGAGGTGCTCTACCAGCGGATGCGGCCCGCGCTGGTCGTCGGCTGCTTCTCCACCGCGCTGCTGACGGCCGCCACCTTCTACGGGCTGCCGACGGCGCGCACCGGCACCGGGCTGCTGCTGGAGCGGCTGACGCCGTACCAGAACAGCAACCGGATGCCGGTCACGATCGTGGACGCGCTGGTGCCCGACCTGGCTGACCGCAGCGAGCAGCCCCGGGCCCTGATCTCCGCCGAAAGCGTCGAGGGCCTGGTCAGCGCGGTCGGCTATGCGATGCAGCACCAGATCTATCCGCAGCTGCGGCCGTCCGCCGAGCGCTATCTCGCGGCCCATCTCGATCCGTACACCCGGCGCTACTTCAAGCGCCGCCGGCTGACCGCGCTGGCGCTGCCCGGGGCGATCCCGTCGCAGCTGTCGTTCATTCCGCGCAACGCCACCGTCCGCCGGGTCGCGCGCCGGGCGCGTGCGGTGCAGCGGCGGCTGAAGAAGCGGGCCGCGTTCGGATGACCGCCCCGCAGCTGACGACCGGCGCGCCGCCCGCCGCGCCGGATCTCGTCACGACCGCACCGCAGCCCGCGATACGGGGGCGCAGCCGCGGCAGTGCGTCGCGGCTGCGCGCCCTCGACGGGCTGCGGCTGCTCGCCGCCCTGATGGTCGCCGCGTACCACTACGGGGGGCGCAGCGGGGAGATATCCCAGGCCTGGGGAGGCTCCCCGGCCCACCAATTCCCCACCGCGGCACCGCTGTTCGCCTACGGCTGCCTGGGCGTCCAGATCTTCTTCGTGATCAGCGGCTTCGTGATCTGCCTCAGCGGCTGGGGGCGGACCCTGCGGGCCTTCATCGCCTCGCGGGTCTCCCGGCTCTATCCGGCGTACTGGGCCGCGATCCTGCTGATCACCGCGGTCTTCGCGCTCCCCTGGGTCGCCTACAAGGCGCTGCCGCCCAGCGAGGTGCTGGCCAATCTGACCATGCTGCAGCAGCCGTTGGGCGTGGACCGGGTGCTGGGCGTGTGCTGGACGCTCTGGGCGGAGATGCGTTTCTACGCGCTCTTCGCGCTCTGCGTCGTCCTGCCCGGCGCCACCCGCCGCCGGGTCGTGCTCTTCTGCGCCGGCTGGACGCTGGCCGCCGCCCTCGCCCAGGCCGCTCACGAGCCCTTCCTCGACACCGTCCTGATGCCCGAGTACGCCCCGTTCTTCATCGGCGGCATCGGGCTGTACCTGCTGCACCGCTACGGCACCCGCGACCCGATCGCCTGGGCGATCGTGCTGGTCAGCTGGCTGATCGGGCAGCACTACGCGGTCGCCGGCCTCTGGCACCCGTCGTCGGTGCAGGCTTTCTCCTACCGCTCGACGGCAGTCATCATCGCCATCGTCACCCTCGGCTTCGCGCTGGTCGCGGCGGTCGCCCTGGGCAGGCTGCAGTGGGCGAACTGGCGCTGGCTGACCGTCGCCGGCGCGCTGACCTACCCCTTCTACCTCGTCCACGAGCATCTGGGCTGGGTCGTGATACGGGCCCTGCACCACAGCGCCCGGCTGCCCTCGTACGCGACGCTGGTGCTGACCGTCGCCCTGATGCTGCTGCTCGCCTGGCTGCTGCACCGCCTGATAGAGCGCCCGCTCACCCCCGTCCTGAAACGGGCGGTCGACCCGCGGCGCTGACCACCGGACGGGTCGACGCCGCGCTTCCGGGCACCGGACGGGGCGTCAACTCGCCTGCTCCGGGCCGACGGTGACCTCGATTCCCGCGATGATGATCCGCAGCCCGGCCTCGAAGTTCCGGTCCATGTCGCCGAACATCTCCTCGCCGGCCATCGCCGCGAGGGGATAGCCCACGCCGATCTTCTCCGAGCGCAGCTCCATGTCGTAGGCCGGGTCGCGGTGCTCCGGGGCAACGGGGTCCGGGTGGATCGACTGCTCCTCGATCACCAGGCCGACGGTGAAGTTGTAGAGCGTCAACCAGGCCTGGACCGCCTGGCGCAGGGTGAAGCCCGCCCCGGTGAGGTGGGTGAGGAGATTCTCCAGCGGCCGGGCGTAGCTCTCGTCGGTCATCCGGGTACCGCTGAAGACCTTGCCGCCGTCGCGGTAGCCGAGGAGTTCGCGGCGCAGACCCCGGCCGGCCTCGCGGAGGGTGTCCTGCCAGGGGCGGCCGGCAGCGGTCAGCTCACCCCCCTCCCACGCGAGCGACACGGCCAACTGCCGGAACATCGCGGTGGCCATCTCGTCGATGAGCTCCTGCTTGTTCTTGAAATGCCAGTAGAGCGCGGGCGCCTGGACGTTCAGCTCCTTGGCGATGCGTCGCAGGGTGAGCCCTTCGAGGCCGACCTCGTTCAGCAGCCGGAGAGCGGCGTCGACGACCTGCCGCCGGTCGATTCGCGAAACCATGTTGACAACTTAACACCGTTAAGCGCATCCTCGGAAGCATGGAACTTAACAACGTTAAGGACGCCGCCGGTGTTACGCACGACCTGCCCACGACCGTCGACGTACTGATCGCCGGCGCCGGCCCCACCGGCCTCGCCCTCGGAATCGACCTCGCCCGGCGCGGACTGCGCGCCCTGCTCGTCGAACGGCAGGACCGTCTCTCACAAGGCGCCCGCGGCACCGGACTTCAGCCGCGCACCCTGGAGGTCTTCGACGACCTCGGCGTGCTCGCGGCCATGGAGGCGGCCGGCGGCCGCTACCCGGACATCGCCCTCTGGGAGAACGGCCGGATCGCCGAGACCGGCGTGATGATCGAGCGGGTCGACCCGACACCCGCCGTGCCGTACGCCAACGCCCTGATGGTGCCGCAGTTCCGCAACCAGGAACTTCTGCACGCCCGGCTCCGGGAGCTGGGCGGCGAGGTGCTCTTCGGCACCGAACTCACCGCGTTCTCCCAGGACCCGGAGGGCGTGACGGCCCGTCTGCGCGGCGCCGGCGGGGCGGAGCGCGAGGTGCGCGCCGCCTATCTGGTCGCCGCCGACGGCGGGCGCAGCACCGTACGCCGGGCGCTGGGCATCGAGATGAACGGCCCGTCGCTGCCGGAGGGCGCCGCCGTGCTCGCCGACGTCCGGGTGGACGGCCTGGACCGGGACCACTGGCACCGCTGGATCCTGCCGAACCAAGGTTTCGTCTCCATGCTCCCGCTCCCCGCCGCCGGCTTCTTCCAGTGCCTCCTCGTCACCAACTCGACGGACACCTCGCCCGAGGCGGTCCGCGCCGAACTCGCGGCGCGCACCCACCTCGACGCCGGGCAGATCGGCGAGGTCCTGTGGTCCTCGCTCTACCGCCCCCGGGCGGGCATGGCCGACGCCTACCGGGACGGCCGGGTCTTCCTGGCCGGCGACGCCGCGCACGTCCACTCCCCAGCAGGCGGCCAGGGCCTCAACACCAGCGTCCAGGACGCCTACAACCTCGGCTGGAAGCTCGGCCAGGTGCTGCGGTACGGCGCCCCCGAGAGCCTGCTCGACAGCTACGAGACCGAGCGCCGCCCGATCGCCGCCCGCATCCTCGACACCAGCACCCGGCTGCACGTCTCCGGCTCACTGCGCCGCGGCCGCGATCTGCACCAACTCGACATCGGCTACCCCGACAGCCCGCTGAGCCGGGAGCTGCGCCCGGACGCCGCCGAGGGTGTACCCCGCGCGGGCGACCGCGCCCCCGACGCCCCCTGCACCACGGCCGACGGCCACCCCACCCGGCTCTTCGACGTCTTCCGCGGCCCGCACTTCACCCTGCTCACCCTCGGCACGACCGACCTCGACGACACCGCGCTGCCGGCCGATGCGGCCCTGCTGCGGACCGTCCGCGTCGGCGGCCCCGCCCCCGATCTGCTCGACACCGACGGCCATATCCGCGACGCCTACGGCAGCGCCCCCGCCGTCCTCCTCATCCGCCCCGACGGCTGTCTCGCCCTCGCGGCACCGGCCGAGGGCGCCACGGCCGCCGTGCTCGCCGCACTGGCGGACTTCGCCGGCACCGCCGTGCCCCAGCCGGCCGGCTGACCCGGCTGCCCCCATGCGCACGAGGCCGTACCAGCGGAACTTCCGCTCGTACGGCCTCGTGCCGGGGACGGGCGCCTGAGGGGGGTGGGGGCGCCCGGGGCGGTGACCCGCCCGGAAGGTACAGCGGTCCGACGGACCGGGTCCCGGAAGGGTTCCGCCCCGGGACCTTGAAGACAGGCCCTGAGCGCGTGTTTCGGTCCCCGCCCGGTGATCCGGACTTCGGCCTCTGGCTTGACGGCCAATGTGCTGGTCAACCGGCTGCATCGCACTGGGGCGCAGCTTCTGGAGCTCGATGAGGGCGAGACCTTCCCGGGGCAGTCGGCCGCGTCCGGGCCGAGGTGTCCGTGAGCGAGGTCCAGCAGAGCATGCACGACGTCCGTATCGCCATCGGCAACGCGGAGGAAGAGGAAGAAGAGGAGTGCGGGAGGGTCAACCGAGACGCAGGCCAAAGGGATGGCAACGCGATTTCGCGTGGGTGACCGGTGCCTCTGTGCGCGGCTATCAGCCGCGGCCGGGGCACACCCCCGCTTCCCACGCCCAGGCCGCGATCTCAACACGGTTGCGGGCGGCGAGTTTGCGCTGGATGTTGCCCAGGTGGGTCTTGACCGTGGAGGGGGTGACGTAGAGCTCGGCCGCCACTTCTTCGTTGGTGTATCCACGGGCGACCAGGCGGACGACGTCGAGTTCGCGCTGGGTGAGGGGGTCGGTGAGCCTGGTGGTCGCGCGGGCAGCGGGGCGGAAGCCGGCGTTCTCTTGCGGGGGCGGTGCCATGTGCTGCAGGAGGCGAACGGTGATGGAGGGGGAGATAAGGGAGTTGCCGGCGGCCGCTGCGCGTACGGCTTCGGCGAGGAGGGTGGGCGCGCCGTCTTTGAGGAGGAAGCCGCAGGCGCCGTTGCGCAGGGCCCGGTAAACGTATTCGTCGAGGTCGAAGGTGGTGGCGATCAGGACGTTGAGCGGATCGGGAACGTCGGGGCCGGCCAGCAGGCGGGTGGCTTCCAGACCGTCGAGTCCGGGCATGCGGATGTCGAGGAGGCAGACGCCAGGGCGGAGTCTGCGGGCCGCTTCCACGGCGTCGGTGCCGTTGGCGGCCTCGGCGACAACGTCCATGTCCGGCTGGGCGCTGAGGATCATACGGAAGGCCGAGCGGACCATGTCTTGGTCGTCGGCGATCAGGACCGAGATCTTCATGGCGTCATGGTCGCAGAGGTGGTGGGGCTGCCGGTTGCCTGGTCAATGGGCGGCTCACCGGGGGTGAGGGAGGGGAGGGGGATGCCGGCGATGACCTCCCAGCCGGGGCAGCCGGGTCGGGGGCCCGCGGTGAAGTGACCGCCGAGGGCCTCGACGCGTTCGGAGAGTCCGATGAGGCCGTAGCCGTGCTGTCGGCCGGGCGTGGGCTGTCCGGTGGCGCCGGCGCCGCGCCGGTCCGTCTCCGGACGGTCGTACGCGCCGGTCCGGGTGCGGTGCGCCGTTCTCCCGGCGGTCCGGCCGTCGTTGGTGACCGAGACGTCCAGTAGGCCGGGGTCGTCGGCCCGGAGCCGGATGTCCACGGTGACGTGTGCGGCGGTGTCGGCGTACTTGCGGATGTTGGTGAGCGATTCCTGCACCAGACGGTGCACGGTGATGTTGACCTCGGGCGGGAGGGATAGTTCCGCGAGCCGGGGGTCGAGGGTGAGCCGGGCCGACTGCCCCGCGGCCGAGAAGGTCTCGACGAGGTCACGCACGCGTGTGAGGTCGCCTCCGGTGCGGGTGGCGGCCGGATCCCCCGGGGTGCGCAGCATGGAGACCATGCCGCGCATCGACTCCATCGCCTGTGAACCGGCCTTTTCGATCCCGGCGAGCACCCCGTCCAGGTCTGTGGGGGCCAGCGCCTGGCCGGCCGAGGTGACGTAGCGGGCTGCCTTGGCCTGCGTGACGATCGCGGTGACATGGTGGGCCACGAAGTCGTGGAGCTCCCGGGCGTGCTCCAACCGCTCGGCCTGGCGGGCGGCCTGCTCAGCGAGCTTCCACTCGCGGTCGCGCAGTATGTCGACGCGACGCAGATAGAGGCCCAGCATGACCATCAGCACGAGGGCGAAGAGGAGCACCGGCACCTCGATGGCCAACACCTTGCTGGACTCGGTTACCGGAATCCGTAGGAGCAGCAGCAAGGCGGCCACGCTTGCCGCGGATCCCAGAGCGATGACCCGCAGCAGCGACTGAAGGCGCACCGTACGGGCGATCATCAGCAGCAGCGCGCACAGTTCCGCCAGCCCCGGCGTGTTCTCGGGCCGCAGGTGCTGGGGCAGCTGCAGCTCGGCCACTGACAGTGCGAGGGACGCCGCCACGGCGCAGCCGACGGCGAGGGGGAAGCGCGCAGGCCGTACGAACAGAACCACCACGCACAGTCCACCGGTCACGGTGGTGGCGGCCGCCGTGGGGACGAAACCGGTGTTGAGCCCCTCTGCGACGAGCAGGGCGAGGACGAGGACACCCGCCAGCAGGAACAGGGCCTGATACGTGCGGGAGCGGCCCCGGAAAGGGTGCGTCATGCCACCTCACGTTACGGCGTATCCGGCGGGCCGTCTCGGCCCTTCGGCCGATGCGCGCAGAGCGGACCGTTCGGCATTCCGGTTGATCCGCGGCGGCCCCCTCCCGACGGATGATCGAGCTGCGGGACGGGGCCGAGTCGGCCGTTCCCCAGCTCACCTTTTCTGTCCGGATGAAGTGGAGCCATTCGCCATGTCACAGCACGTTGGGGAGCAGCCCCCAGGGCGCGGGCCGCACTCGCTGATAGCGCAGGCGGGCCCCCGGGGCACCGCTCCCGTGGCGGCCTCGGCCACGCCGGACCGCGTTCCCGCGCAGCGCCGTGCGGAGCGCTGGATGTTCCTCATCGAAGCCGCCCGCGACATGCGCACCACCGGAGCCATCGCCCCCAGCAGTGCGGCGCTGGCCCGCGCCCTGACCGAACCGGTGCGCGCCCGGGCGGGACGACCGCTGAACGTCCTGGAAGCGGGCGCCGGGACGGGAGCGGTCACCCGCGCTCTGATCCCGCAGCTGCCCTCGGACAGTCACCTGGATGTCGCCGAGGCCAACCCTCGCTTCGCTGCCCGGCTCCACCGCCTCGCCACCCCCCACCCGCACCTGCCCGAGCACGGGAAACAGGTCCGTATCCACACCCGGCGCGTCGAGGAGCTGGACACCGACCGCCGCTACGACGTCATCGTCTCCGGCCTGCCCTTCGCCAACTTCACCCGCCACAACGTCGAGACGATCATGGACCGGTACCTGGAGCTGCTGCACCCCGGGGGCACTCTGACGTACTTCGCCTACCTGGGCGCCCCGCTGGCCCGCGGTCTTCTGACGTCGCGGGCCCAGGCCCTCCGCCAGCGGGCCGTCGAAGACCTGCTGACTGACTACCAGCACCGGTGCACCACCGGTTTCCGGACCGTGTGGGGCAACCTGCCCCCGGCCAAGGTCTGGCAACTCACCCAGGCCCCACACACAGTGGCCCGCCCGAACCACGCGACGGCCGGTGCCGGCCAGTGAACGCACTGACCGGTGCCCTGGGCCATGTGCCGCCCCTCGGCGCCTACGCCATCGTGGCCGCGGCGGTCCTGGCCGAATCCGTTCTGTTGATCGGAGCGTTCATTCCCACGCTCACCCTGCTTCTCACCGCGGGCGCGCTGGCACGCACCGGGCAGTTGCACCTTCCTGCGCTGATCGCGACCGCCTCGTGCGCCGTCTTCGCAGGTGATCTCCTCGCACACCGCACCGGGCACATGCTCGGCGCGCGCCTGCGCACCGGCCGCTTCGGCCGCCGCCTTCCAGCAGCCGCCTGGCAGCGCACCGAGACCTTGATGGCCCGCTGCGGGGGACAGGCCGTCTTCCTGGCCCGCTTCCTTCCAGTGATCCGCACCCTCACCCCGCACCTCGCCGGCGCCACCCGCCTGCCGTACCACCGCATCGCCCCCTACAGCGCCCTGGCGGCCCCGCTGTGGGCCGCCGCCGAAGCCGGCGCCGGATACACCGCCACCGCCTCCCTCCAGCGCGCCCTCGCCCTCGGCGGCCCCGCATTCGCCGCGAGCGCGGTGGCAGCAGCAGGGACCGCGCTGGTCTGGACGAAACTCCGCCGCAAACAGGCTCCGGCCAACAGCCCTCGCGTCACCAGCACCAGTCTTCTGACCGACCCGCCTGTACCTGCTCGTTCTCATAAGGAGCTGCGTCCGAGCCGGACATGACAGGCAGCTTCCGGCGCCTGCGCAACCACCGGTCGGCTAAAGAACCAGCGACAGCAGCAGCACGCAGACGATCCCGACGACCGAGATCAGCGTCTCCATCACCGACCAGGTCTTCAGGGTCTGCCCGACGTTCATCCCGAAGTACTCCTTGACCAGCCAGAACCCGGCGTCGTTGACATGGCTGAAGAAGAGCGACCCGGAGCCGATCGCCAGGACCAGCAGCGCGGTATGAGGGGTGCTCATCTCCGCAGCGAGCGGGGCGACCAGGCCGGCGGCGGAGATGGTGGCGACGGTCGCGGAGCCGGTGGCCAGCCGGATGGTGACGGCGATCAGCCAGGCCAGCAGCAGCGCCGAAATGTGCCAGCCCTTGGAGAGGTCCAGGATCATCTGGCCGACACCGGCGTCCACCAGCGTCTGCTTGAAGCCGCCGCCCGCACCGACGATCAGCAGCACCCCGGCGATCGGCCCGAGCGACTTCTCGACCGTGGCGGCGATCCGCCCCCGGGTGAACCCGGCCGCCCGGCCGAGCGTGAACATCCCGACGAGGACGGCGGTGAGCAGCGCGATCAGCGGCGAGCCGATGACGTCGAAGAGCCGCTGGACCGGGTGTTCGGGGTCGTCGACGACGATGTCCACCAGCGCCTTGGCCAGCATCATCACCACCGGCAGCAGCACGGTGGCGACCGTGACCCCGAAGCCCGGCCGCTTCTCCAGGTCGTCGGTGGTGCGCTCGGGCACCAGGTTCTCCGGCGGCCGGATGTCGACCCAGCGGGCCGCGTAACGGGAGAAGAGCGGGCCGGCGACGATCGCGGTCGGGACGGCGACGACCACGCCGAGCACGAGCGTGACACCGAGGTTCGCGCCGACCGCGTCGATCGCCGCGAGCGGGCCGGGGTGCGGGGGTATCAGCCCGTGCATGACGGACAGTCCGGCCAGCGCCGGGATGCCGATCCGCATCAGCGAGAAGTTGCCTCGCCTGGCGACCAGCAGCACCACCGGGACCAGCAGCACGATGCCGACCTCGAAGAAGATCGGCAGCCCGACGATCCCGGCGATCAGCACCATCGCCCAAGGCATCGCGCCCCGGCCCGCCTTGGCCAGGATCGTGTCGACGATCCGGTCCGCACCGCCGGAGTCGGCGAGCAGCCGCCCGAGGACGGCACCGAGCGCGATCAGTACGCCGGTGCCCGCGACCGTCGTGCCCAGCCCCGCCTGGAAGCTGGCGATCGTCTTGTCGAGCGGTGCGCCGGCCACCGCGCCGAGCACCAGCGAGCCGATGATCAGCGACAGAAAGGCATGCAGCTTGAACTTGGTGATCAGCAGAACGATGACGGCGATGCCGGCCAGGACGGCGATGCCCAGCTGCGCGTGACCGGCCGTGGTGATCGGCTCGGCCGCGTCCGCTGCGAGCATCTCGACGCTGAGATGTGTCACGGCGACTCCCTTGGTTGGACGGAGGGGGAAGGGGTGCTGCGTTACCTGTGGGGGGAGTTGAGGGGAGGCGAGGGCAGACGAGGGAAACGGGGAGGCGTCAGGAGCTGGGCGGCGTCCCGCGCACGCAGCGCGGCCACCGCCCGCTCGGCGACCTCCTCCGGGGCGCCGGACACCCCGACGGCGACGCCGGCCTCGTCCGGCCCGAGCGGTTCGAGCGTGGCGAACTGCGAATCCAGCAGCGCGGCCGGCATGAAGTGGCCGGTGCGTTTGGCCATCCGCTCCTCGATCAGCGCGCGCTCGCCGGTCAGATGCAGGAAGACCAGGCCGGGGGCGGCGGAGCGCAGCCGTTCGCGATAGGCGCGCTTGAGCGCGGAACTGCTGACCACCCCGCCGCGCCCGGCCCGCCGGTGGGCCCAGGCGCCGATGGCGTCCAGCCAGGGGCCCCGGTCGGCGTCGTCGAGCGGGATGCCGGCCGACATCTTGGCGATGTTGGCAGGCGGATGGAAGTCGTCGCCCTCGGCGTACGGCACGCCCAGGGCGTCGGCCACCAACGGGCCGATCGTCGTCTTGCCGGTGCCGGCCACGCCCATCACGACGATCACGTCGGGGCTGCTCATCCCGTGGTACCTCGCTGTCTCGGCTGTCTCCATCGGCCTCGTGCGCCGTGGTGCGCGCCCCACTGAAACCCATTAGGTACGACGTATTCAAGAGTCCGTGATGCAAACGTCATACTTAATTGGGCAGGGAGCGGGAACGTAGGCTTGGCCCATGGAAAACGAGGGGAAGGGGCTGCACGCCCGCGTGCTGGAGTCCCTCGGACCCGCGATCACCGCGGGCGACTACCCTCCGGGCACGATCCTGCGCACGGACGAGCTGGAGCAGCGCTTCGACGTCTCACGCACGGTCATCCGCGAGGCGGTCCGGGTTCTGGAATCCATGCAGCTGGTCGCCTCCCGGCGCCGGGTCGGGGTGACCGTCCGGCCCACCGAGGAGTGGAACGTCTACGACCCGCGGGTGATCGGCTGGCGGCTGGCCGGCCGGGACCGCCCCCGGCAGCTGCGCTCGCTGACCGTGCTCCGCTCCGCGATCGAACCGGTCGCCGCGGGCCTGGCCGCCCGGCACGCCACCCCCGAGCAGTGCGCCCGGCTCACCGAAGAGGCCATGGGCATGGTCGCCACCTCACGCGGCCAGCAGCTCGACGCCTACCTCGTGCACGACACGGCCTTCCACCGGGTGGTGCTGACCGCCTCCGGCAACGAGATGTTCGCCCGGCTCGGCGACGTGGTGGCCGCCGTGCTGACCGGCCGTACCCAGCACCATGTGATGTTCACCGACCCCGACCCGGCCGCGGTCACCCTGCATGTACAGGTCGCGGAGGCGGTACGCACCGGCGACGCGGCACGGGCGGAATCCCTGACCCGCGAGATCACCGCCGGCGCGCTGGCCGAACTGGACGTCCTGGCCCCGTAGTTGGGCACGCACCACCGGCCCGCCGACACCGTTACCCGCCGTACGCACAGCGGTCCCCGCCCGCTCAGAACAACGGCTGCTGCCCCGGGAACGGCGGCTCCTCCGGGTCGAACAGCTTCTCCGCGGGCGCCATCATCGGCGCCATCCGGCGCGACCCCGGACAGGAGATCAGCTCCAGCACCGTCCGCCGGCCGGGCGGATCGTGACGGGCGAAACGGCCGCCGACAACGGCGATCTCTCGGGTGCAGACGGGGCACGTGCGGCGGGGTGACGACATGGCACCAGTGTGACCCAGCCCGGCCTGCCGGTCACAAACTCCCGTCCCGCACACCAACCGCCCCTCAGAACGCATCCGTCGGCACGTACGTCCCCCACACCTCCCGCAGCGCATCGCACACCTCGCCCACCGTCGCCCGTGCGCGCAGCGCCTCGCGCAGCGGCGGGAGGACGTTGTCGGTGCCCTCGGCGGCCTTGCGCAGGTCATCGAGGGCCGCGGAGACCGCGCGCTGGTTGCGGCGGGCGCGGAGGGTGGCGAGCCGTTCGACCTGCTGGGCCTCGATGGCGGGGTCGACCCGCAAGGGCTCGTAGGGCTCCTTCTCGTCCAGTTGGAAGCGGTTGACGCCGACCACGATCCGGTCGCCGGCGTCGGTCTCCTGGGCGATGCGGTAGGCGTTGCGCTCGATCTCGTCCTTCTGGAAACCCCGCTCGATGGCGGCCACCGCACCGCCCAGGTCCTCGACCCGGCGCATCAGCGCCAGCGCCGCCTCCTCCACCTCGTCGGTCATCGACTCGACGGCGTAGGAACCGGCGAACGGGTCGACGGTGGCGGTCACATCGGTCTCGTACGCGAGCACCTGCTGGGTCCGCAGCGCGAGCCGGGCCGACTTGTCGGTGGGCAGGGCGATGGCCTCGTCGAAGGAGTTGGTGTGCAGCGACTGGGTGCCGCCGAGCACGGCGGCGAGCCCCTGGACGGTGACCCGGGCGAGGTTCACCTCCGGCTGCTGGGCGGTGAGCTGCACCCCCGCGGTCTGGGTGTGGAACCGCAGCATCATCGACTTGGGGTTCTTCGCGGCGAACTCCTCCCGCATCACCCGGGCCCAGATCCGGCGCGCGGCACGGAACTTGGCGACCTCTTCGAGCAGCGTGGTACGCGAGACGAAGAAGAACGACAGCCGGGGCGCGAAGTCGTCCACGTCCATCCCGGCGGCAACGGCCGTCCGGACGTAGGCGATGCCGTTGGCGAGCGTGAAGGCGATCTCCTGCGCGGGAGAGGCACCCGCCTCGGCCATGTGGTAGCCGGAGATGGAGATGGTGTTCCAACGGGGAATCTCGGCGCGGCAGTACCGGAAGATGTCCGCGGTCAGCCGCAGCGACGGCTCCGGCGGGAAGATATAGGTACCCCGGGCGATGTACTCCTTGAGCACATCGTTCTGGATGGTCCCGTTCAGCTGACCGGCCGCCACCCCTTGCTCCTCCGCCACCAGTTGGTAGAGGAGCAGCAGCAGCGCGGCGGGGGCGTTGATCGTCATCGATGTCGACACCTGGTCCAGCGGGATGCCGCCGAACAGCACCCGCATGTCCTCGACGGAGTCGATGGCCACGCCGACCTTGCCGACCTCGCCGGAGGCGATCGGGGTGTCCGAGTCGTGCCCCATCTGGGACGGCAGGTCGAAGGCGACGGACAGCCCCGTCGTGCCGTGGGCGATCAGCTGCCGGTAGCGGGCGTTGGATTCGCGCGCGGTGCCGAAGCCGGCGTACTGCCGCATCGTCCAGGGCCGTCCGGTGTACATCGACGGATAGACCCCCCGGGTGAAGGGGTAGCCGCCGGGCGCGCCGAGGCGGCGCGCCGGGTCCCAGCCGGCCAGCGCCTCCGGCCCGTACACAGGCTCGATGGGCAGCCCGCTCTCGTTGTGCCGCACACTGCCCGCCTCGTACGCCATGGGTGTACGCCTCCCAGTGGGTGACCGGTTCGTCCGGGTTTCCGCCTTGCTCACAGCATGCCCGCAGGTTCGTCCCCCCGCAGCACTGGGAAGAGTCACCGGTGGCCGGTCGGGCCGCCGAGATCCGGGGGTTGCGCATGCAGCGGAGCAGTGGACGAGGTACGGCGCCGGCGGTGGCCGCGGTGCTGGTGGTGGCGGCGCTCGCGGTGGGCTGCCGCCCCGTGACGGTCACCGGCACGAGTGCGCCGGACGGCAACAAGGGCGTCCGCCACGCCCCCACCACCCCCGCTCCCCCACCCCTGGGCCTGCACACTCCCCCCGCCCGGCACGCCACGGGGCCGCACCCCGCACGCACCGCCCATACCGGACCGAAGGCGCCGAGACCGCTGATGGCGGTGGGCTCGCGCGGTGCGCAGGTCCGCGAACTCCAGGCGCGGCTGGCCCAGCTGGGCCTGTTCGACCGCGCCCCGACGGGCTCGTACGCCTCGGTCACCGCCGCCGCGGTCCGCGCCTTCCAGAAACGCCAGGGCCTGCCCCGTACGGGCACCGTCCAGCCCGCGACCTGGTGGGCACTGCGCTCACGCACCCGCCCGCCGTCGCGCGCGGAACTCCGTCCGCCCACCACCCGGCCGGCCGGTGTCCTGGACCGACGCTGCATGACGGGCACGGTGATCTGCATCAGCAAGCGGAGCAATACGCTCACCTGGGTGGTCAACGGCCGGATCGCCGCGGCGATGGACGTCCGCTTCGGCTCGCAGTACACCCCCACCCGCGAGGGCACCTTCCACATCACCTTCAAGAGCCGCCGTCACATCTCGACGCTCTACCACACGGCCATGCCCTACGCGATGTTCTTCAGCGGCGGCCAGGCCGTCCACTACTCCGCGGACTTCGCCGCCCACGGCTACCGAGGCGCCTCCCACGGCTGCGTGAAC
Organism: Streptomyces sp. NPDC058773; assembly: GCF_042746015.1. Lineage (NCBI taxonomy): Bacteria > Bacillati > Actinomycetota > Actinomycetes > Kitasatosporales > Streptomycetaceae > Streptomyces > Streptomyces sp. NPDC058773. The sequence continues at coordinate 40,120 of NZ_JBHYPE010000026.1, read as the reverse complement.
GTCCGCGAGAGAAGAAAGATCGCCACCCTCTTCGCCGCGGTGAGACCTGGCACCAAGGTGGTCGTCCACCACTAGCGACACACGCAAGGAGGCACGGCCAGTTCTCCGACCGAAGAGAAATTGAGGTACCCACACCCACGGATCCACGTCCGCGAGAGCGGCGCCGGATCAGGCGCAAAGAAGGGCGCGGGCAGGGCCGGGGGAACGTGCCCCGCCCGCGCCATATGCGCTGAGCCGTGGGTACGGGGGGAACCCCGGCTCCTCGCGCAGCCGATGACCAGTCGGCTTCACTCAGTACTGCGTCACCGGCTCGAAAAACGTCACACCTACGGGGTGGCGGTTTCGCTCGGGGTGGTCTGACCGGGGTCCGCGGCGGTCGCCGAGGGGTCCGGGGCGGGGGTGGACGTGCCGGAGCCTGGGGTGGTGTCGGGGCTCTGGGAGGGGTGGTGGTCGTCGTCCTCGTCGCCCGAGCCGCCGCCGCTCTGTCCCGTGCCGCCGGTTGCGCCGGTGCCGCCGGTGGAGCCGCCGAAGCCGTCGCCGCTGCCGGACTTTCCGCCGTCCTGGTAGCGCGCGAGGTAGGTGCGGCAGAAAAGGTGCACCTTGTCCGCGCCACCGGCCTGCCGTTCGAGGCGCCGCAGGGTGTCGCGGTCCATGGCGTCCCGCTTACCGGACTCGTAGTTCTGGCACAGGGCGAGCAGCAGGCTGTTCTTGCTGTCGCCCTGGCTCGGCGGGGTCTTCTTGTCGCCGGGTCTGTCGTCGCGTCCGGTGCCGCCACCTTGGGTGCCGCGCCCCGGGTGATCGGTGGCGCCGGGGCTGCTGCCGGGTGCGGGGCTGCCGGTGGAGCCGGCCGACTTCCCGCCGCGGCCGGGGTCGGGGGTGCGCCCCGTCGTGCCGTCGGTCTGGGCGCCGGGCTCGCGGGTGTCGAACGGCCCGGGGCTCTCGGCGGCGGAGACGCTGGAGGCGGGCGAGGGCTCGTCGGCCGGGAAGGGGCTGGGCAGCACGCCGGTGCCGGCGCCGACGGCGACGCCGCCGATGGCACAGGCCGCGAGGGCCACCGCGAAGCCGCGCCGGAAGGGGCGGCCGAGGCGGGTGCGTTCGGTGAGTCCGGTGGCGCGTGCGGCGCGTCCGCCGGGGAAGGCGTCGGCGGCGCGGTGCGAGGCACCGGCGCCGCGGCGGGCGGCCTGCCGGAACGCGGCGACGGCGGCCTCTTCGCCGGGGAGTTCGGCGGTGCCGGGCGCCTTGGCGCCGACCGCGGCGGCGGCCTGCAGGAGCTGTTCGAGTTCGCGTGCGCCGTCACCGTGCCGGGCACTGACCTGTTCACCGCGCAGCAACCGCTCCGCGGTGTCCTTGTCGAGCCAGTTGTACCGGTCGTCGGCCATCACATGTCCTTCTGCGTTCGTGCGGCCGTTTCCGTCACACCTGGTACGTACGATTCCGCCACGCCGTCGCGGCGCCTTCTGCCCTGTGCGGGCACCCCATTGACCGTTCCACCACCTCGGCGCCGGCCCGGTGCGGGCCGCCCGGAGGGGGTTCCTTCCTGCCGTCCGGCGCCGTCGGCACCGTCCTTGCTGCTGTCGTGCGGTCCGTCGCGGCCGGTGCCGGGTTCCTCGCCGAGGAGCTCGGCGAGCCGTCGCAGCCCGCGGTGTGCGGCGGTGCGCACCGCGCCGGGGCGTTTGCCGAGGACCTCCGCGGCGCTCTTGGCGTCGAGTCCCACCACCACCCGGAGCACCACGGCCTCGGCCTGGTCCTGCGGCAGCCTGGCTATCAGCCGCATGGTGCTGCCGGTGCCCAGGGCTTCGAGCGCCTCGCCCGCGGTGTCGGACGCGCCGGGGGTGTCGGCCAGTTCGCTCTCGTCGCCGCCGATCGCCGGGCGCCGGCCGCGCATCCGTATGTGGTCGAGGGCGCGGTTGCGGGCGATACGGGCGGCCCAGCCGCGGAAGCGGTCGGCGTCGCCGCTGAAGCGGGCGAGGTCACGGGTGATCTGGAGCCAGGCTTCGGAGGTGACGTCCTCTACGTCCGCTTCGCTCACCAAGGTCCGCACATATCCCAGAAGTCGGGGATGTACGGCGCGGTAGACGGTACGGAACGCCGCCTCGTCGCCGCCCTGCGCCGCCTGCACGGCCACCGTCAGCCGACGGTCGTCCGGCTGAATGTCGTCCCCTCGCACGGGTCCATCCTGTCGCACGTGGAATGTCCGCCGCCCGGTCCTTGCTACATCGTCGCTTCACCCGGCCACACCACCGGCCCGGCCCCGCCATACGCCGCCGGAGCTGCGCCGGCCACCGCCGCCGCCGGCCACGGTCGGCCGGAAACCCCCGGTAACCCGGGATGTTCCTGCTGACCGTAACCCGTGAACCGATGCGCTCCGCACCCGGGAGGGGCGCACCGACCGCTCCGGCGGGGCCGGGAGCGCGGCGCCGGACGGCGTCGCCGGTGCACCGGCACAGGGCGCGCACGAATCCATCGGGAACTCCCGGGCAGGACGGCTTTCCGGGCCGCGGCAAGCGGTGCGAACACCGCACCCACCAGCGCGGATCCGCACGTTACGGGCCTGTCCCGGCCCGCGTCCAGACCACGAGCCGTACCCCTGCCCGTACCCCGTGTGACGCTTTCGCGTCGTCTGACGCTGTACCGGATAGAGGGCTTTAACCGGCCCTTCGCGAACGACGGCCGGGGCCTCTCCTGTGGGGGGTGGCGGCCCCGGCCGTCCTCGTTCTCACACCCGTTTCTTACCGGGTCTTACCGGGCCCCGGCGCTCACACCCTGTTGGCCAGCGCCTTGAAGCTCGTCCAGGACAGGGCGGGCGTCCGCGGGTCCCAGGTCTTCTGCGCCAGCGCCGCCAGCGGCAGCCGGATTCCGGCGGCCACCTGTGCCTGGGTCTGTGCCTGTGCCCGGTCGCTCCAGATCGCGAAGCGCGCCCCCGGAATCCGGTCCGGACCGGTCATGCCCGCGGGCACCGCCACCGGCTGGGTGCCGCGGATCACCAGCGGGGTCCAGCTCTCGTAGATCCGCTGGCCGGTCGGGTAGACGAACTGGTTGGGCTCGCCGAGGACGTAGTAGAGGTACTCGTCGTTGAAGTTCATGACGTTGCGGCCCTCGCGCAGGAAGGACGAGGGGTCACGGTGTCCGGCCTCCTTGCCGGTCCAGTAGTCGACCATCCGGTTCTTGTCCGGGGAGACCCGCGGGCTGGAGAAGAAGCCGTCGTTCCAGGCCTCGATGCGGTTCTTGCCCTTCGCCTGGACGGTCTTCTGCCGGTCGTTGAGCCAGCCGGTCGTCAGGTCCTCGATGGTGCCGTTGGGCCCGTACTTCGCCCGTGCGGCCTGCGCGAGCTGCGGGTACTTGGTCGACGGGGAGGACGACATCAGCGCCTGGTACTCGTCGCCGCCCAGGTGCCAGTACGCCGGGGCGCCCTCGGGGTTGGTGAACAGGTCGCTGAATTCGCGCAGCAGCGAGTCGATCAGCTGGGCCGACTTCGGGTTGGAGATGTCGATCGCGCCGGGGATCACCCGGCCCTGCGCATTGCGCAGCTGGAGCTGGGGATAGTGCGCCAGCACGGCCCCCAGATGGCCGGGCGAGTCGAGTTCCGGGACGACGGAGATGTGCAGGCTGCGGGCGAGCGCGATGATCTGGCGGACCTGCGCCTTGGTGAGGTGGTCGGCGGAGACGATCTCGGGGTGGGTGTCGCTCTGGATGCGGAAGCCCTGGTCGTCGGAGAAGTGCAGCTGGAACTGGTTCAGCTTGAGGTCGGCGATCTCCCTGATCCGGGCCTCGATCCAGTCCTGGGTGTACGGCTTGCGGGCGTTGTCCAGGGACATGCCGCGCTGCGGACGGCCCGGCCGGTCCTGGATGGTGCCCTCGGGAAGCCCGCCGGCGGCGCGTACGGCCTGCTTGACGGTGCGGGTGCCGTAGAAGATTCCGGCGTCGGTGGGGGCCGTGAGAGTGAGCCGGGTGTTGTCGGCGGTCAGGGTGTAGGCCTCGTCGGCGGCGCTCCCGGCGGGCACGTTGTCCGCCTGGTCCGCGCTGCCCTTGCCCGACAGCTTCACCTCGATGTCGCCCGGCTGGACGGTCTGGTCACCGTAGACGACGGTCAGCCCGCCGAGGTCGCGGGCCATCCGCTGGGCCTCGTCGGCCACATTGCTCTTCTCACCGGCCGGGACCACCACCCGGGCCCCCTTGGAGGGCCGCCAGCCGCGGCCGTCGGCCCGGCGGAAGTCCCGTACGGCGGGGATGACCTGCGGCGTCCCGGTCACCGGGGCCCAGGTCGGGGTGGCGCCGGCACCGGGCGGGTTGACCTTGGCGCTGGTGCTCCCGGGCGGCTCGGTGTCCGCGGCGTCGGAGCAGCCGGCGAGGAGCAGGGCTCCGGCGAGCGCCACGGCCGGCAGGGCGGACCGGGCCGCCGGGCCGCTGCGCCTCGCCGGCGTCGTCGCAGGGCGCAGGGAGGCCGAGGGCCGCGGGGCGCGCGGCGGCCGCATCGGGTTCGACATCGTGCAATCCTCACTTTTCGGGGCGAAGGCATTGCCAGGTGTGCGGAGCCGGTCGTCCGCGGAAGTGCGCGGAGGCTCTCCCATGCGGGTGAACATCGCGTATCCGCCGGACCGTGATCGCCAAGCGTCGTCGGCGTGGCGCCTCCGTCACCACCCCCTTCACAGGGTTCTCCCGGAACCGCCGGATTCCGCCGGGGGGACGCCGCACACGCACCACCGGCGCACCCGCCGCCGCGTCGTACGCATCCCGGCTTCGGTCCGCTTCTCCCCCAGCTTCCTTCAGACGCCGGTCCCGCACCTGTCGAACCGGACGATTCGCATCCGTCCGGGGAGGCGCGCGGCGTCCGGGCCCGCGCGCGGGCGCCCGGCCCGGCCCACGGCTTCCGGCCCACACCGGATCGCGCCCTGTGACCAGGAATGTTCCGGTTCGTACTTGTGTGATAGCCCGTTGGTGGCTGTTTGATCACACCTGAGGACCCCGGCGCCAGGAACCGACAATGCGTCGCTACGATGTCCAGGGCCGGTGGACCGTACCCGGCCGGGCCGACCGACAGAGAAGCCGGCAGGCCCCAATCCCCGCTCCCGGAGGGTTTTTCCGTGCCGGCTGGAACGCTGTACCGCGGCCGGGAAGGCATGTGGTCCTGGGTGGCTCACCGAGTCACTGGCGTCCTCATCTTCTTCTTCCTGTTCGTTCACGTCCTCGACACCGCACTCGTCCGCGTCTCCCCCGAGGCGTACGACGACGTCGTGGCGACTTACAAGACGCCGATCGTCAATGTGATGGAGTACGGCCTGGTGGCCGCCATCCTCTTCCACGCACTCAATGGCCTGCGGGTCATCGCTGTGGACTTCTGGTCCAAGGGGCCGAAGTACCAGAAGCAGCTGCTGTGGACCGTTGTCGGTGTCTGGGCCGTCCTGATGGCCGGTGCCTTCTACCCCGTGCTGCAGCACACCCTGCGCACGCTGTTCGGGAGCTGACGCGAGATGTCTGCTGAAACCACCCCCGCAGGTGCCGCCGCGACGGGCGCAGGCGACGGCGTCTCGCTCTACGACGTGGACAACCCGGCCCCGGTCATCGAGCCGCCGCGCAAGCGCACCGGCAAGACCCCGAAGTCGACCCGTACCAACTTCGAGCTGTACGGCTGGCTGTTCATGCGGCTGTCCGGCATCGTGCTGGTCGTCCTGGTCCTGGGTCACCTGCTGATCCAGCTGGTCCTCGACGGCGGTGTCTCCAAGATCGGCTTCGCCTTCGTGGCCGGCCGCTGGGCCTCGCCGTTCTGGCAGGTCTGGGACCTGCTGATGCTGTGGCTGGCCATGCTGCACGGCGCCAACGGCCTGCGTACGGTCATCAACGACTACGCGCAGCGGGACAACACCCGCTTCTGGCTGAAGATGCTGCTGTACACCGCGACGGTGTTCACCGTCCTTCTGGGCACGCTGGTGATCTTCACCTTCGACCCGAACATCTCCTGAAGCCGGGGCTGACTGGAACCATGAAGATCCACAAGTACGACACCGTCATCGTCGGCGCCGGCGGCGCGGGCATGCGCGCGGCCATCGAGTCGACCAAGCGCAGCCGCACCGCGGTCCTGACGAAGCTCTACCCGACCCGCTCCCACACCGGCGCCGCCCAGGGCGGAATGGCCGCCGCCCTCGCGAACGTCGAGGAGGACAACTGGGAGTGGCACACCTTCGACACGATCAAGGGTGGCGACTACCTGGTCGACCAGGACGCCGCCGAGATCCTCGCGAAGGAGGCCATCGACTCGGTCCTCGACCTGGAGAAGATGGGCCTGCCGTTCAACCGCACGCCGGACGGCACGATCGACCAGCGCCGCTTCGGCGGTCACTCCCGCAACCACGGTGAGGCCCCGGTCCGCCGGTCCTGCTACGCCTCGGACCGCACCGGCCACATGATCCTCCAGACGCTGTACCAGAACTGCGTCAAGGAGGGCGTGGAGTTCTTCAACGAGTTCTACGTGCTCGACCTGCTGATCCAGGAGGTCGACGGCGTCAAGAAGTCCTCCGGCGTCGTCGCGTACGAACTGGCCACCGGCGAGATCCACGTCTTCCAGGCGAAGGCGATCATCTTCGCGTCCGGCGGCACCGGCAAGTTCTTCAAGGTGACCTCCAACGCGCACACCCTGACCGGTGACGGCCAGGCCGCTGCCTACCGCCGCGGGCTGCCGCTGGAGGACATGGAGTTCTTCCAGTTCCACCCGACGGGCATCTGGCGCATGGGCATCCTGCTGACGGAGGGCGCCCGTGGTGAGGGCGGCATCCTCCGCAACAAGGACGGCGAGCGCTTCATGGAGAAGTACGCGCCCGTCATGAAGGACCTCGCCTCGCGTGACGTCGTCTCGCGCTCCATCTACACGGAGATCCGCGAGGGCCGCGGCTGCGGTCCCGAGGGCGACCACGTCTTCCTGGACCTCACCCACCTGCCGCCGGAGCAGCTGGACGCCAAGCTCCCGGACATCACCGAGTTCGCGCGGACCTACCTCGGCATCGAGCCCTACACGGACCCGATCCCGATCCAGCCGACCGCGCACTACGCCATGGGCGGCATCCCGACCAACGTCGAGGGCGAGGTGCTGGCCGACAACACCACCGTCGTCCCGGGCCTGTACGCCGCCGGCGAGGTCGCCTGTGTCTCCGTGCACGGCGCCAACCGCCTGGGCACCAACTCCCTCCTGGACATCAACGTGTTCGGCCGCCGGGCCGGCATCGCGGCGGCCGAGTACTCGGCCACGGCCGACTTCGTCGAGCTGCCCGAGGACCCGGCGAAGCAGGTCGCCGACCAGGTCGAGCGGCTGCGCAACTCCACCGGCACCGAGCGGGTCACGGAGATCCGCAAGGAGCTGCAGGAGACCATGGACGCCAATGTGATGGTGTTCCGCACCGAGCAGACGATCAAGACCGCGGTCGAGAAGATCGGCGAGCTGCGCGAGCGCTACCTGAACGTGTCCATCCAGGACAAGGGCAAGCGGTTCAACACCGATCTGCTGGAGGCCATCGAGCTGGGCAACCTGCTCGACCTGGCCGAGGTCATGGCGGTCTCCGCGCTCGCCCGCAAGGAGTCCCGCGGCGGTCACTACCGCGAGGACTACCCCAACCGCGACGACGTCAACTTCATGCGGCACACCATGGCGTACCGCGAGGTGGGCGCAGACGGCGTCGAGTCGATCCGCCTCGACTACAAGCCGGTCGTGCAGACCCGCTACCAGCCGATGGAGCGTAAGTACTGATGAGCACCCCGACTCTCGACGAGCACTCCGCGGCCCTGGACGCGGCCGAGGACGGCGCGTCGCACCTGATCACGGTCACCTTCCGGATCCGCCGGTTCAACCCGGAGGTCTCCGAGGACGCCAGCTGGGAGGACTTCCAGCTGCAGATCGACCCCAAGGAGCGCGTCCTGGACGCCCTCCACAAGATCAAGTGGGAGCTGGACGGTTCGCTGACCTTCCGTCGTTCCTGCGCCCACGGCATCTGTGGCTCGGACGCCATGCGGATCAACGGCCGCAACCGTCTCGCCTGCAAGACGCTGATCAAGGACATCAACCCGGAGAAGCCGATCACCGTCGAGGCCATCAAGGGCCTCACGGTGATGAAGGACCTTGTCGTCGACATGGAGCCCTTCTTCCAGGCCTACCGCGATGTGATGCCGTTCCTCATCACGACCGGCAACGAGCCGACCCGTGAGCGCCGGCAGTCCGCCGAGGACCGCGAGCGTTTCGACGACACCACGAAGTGCATCCTCTGCGCCGCGTGCACGTCCTCGTGCCCGGTGTTCTGGAACGACGGCCAGTACTTCGGCCCCGCGGCGATCGTCAACGCGCACCGCTTCATCTTCGACAGCCGTGACGAGGGTGGCGAGCAGCGTCTCGAAATCCTCAACGACAAGGACGGCGTCTGGCGCTGCCGGACGACCTTCAACTGCACGGACGCCTGCCCGCGCGGTATCGAGGTCACCAAGGCCATCCAGGAAGTCAAGCGGGCGCTGATCACCCGCCGCTTCTGAGCCCTGCGGCGATCCGGGTCCCGACCCGGCCGCCGAGCAGCGCCGGCACCTCGCGAAGGGCCTCGCCTCCGTACCCCCGGAGGCGGGGCCCTTCGGCATGCACGCTCTCCTTCTCCTTCGCGGGGTACACAAGCACCGGGGGCAACGCCTCATCCACCAACGCCACCGGCACATCACGGCAGAAGTACGACGGGACGAAGACCAGTCCCCGCCCCTCCAGGTACAGGTCCCGCTCCACCGGGTAGCGGACCTCCAGCACCGGCCGCCGCCAGCGCATCACCGGCCCGAACGTCCGCAGCATCGCCTCCGCCCCGGACTCCCCCAGCGCATGCCGCCGCAACGCCCGGTCCGCGCCGACCCGTTCGGCGATCCGCGGCCAGCTCGGCGCCACCGCCCGGTGGTGGTACGTCCGCAGACTGCGCGCGAGATGGCGCAGCGCGGCCGGCTCCCCGTCCGCGATCCCCCGCGCCCAGCCCGGCAGCGCCCGGTGCCCCGACAGCAGCACCAGCTCGGACCGCAGCCGCTCCCGCGGGGTGCTCATCACGGCCTCCAGACCGGGCTCGACCCCGTCCAGCCCCGCGAACGGCGTGAGAAAGTCCGGGAAGTAGCCGAGCCGCGGCACCAGCGGCAGCAACGTCCGCAACGGCCCCGGCCCGTGCCGCACGGCATGCTGCCGCCAGCCGGCCAGCGCCGGCTCGCTCCGGTCCTCCCGCAGCACATGCAGACTCAGCACCGTCTCCCATAACGGATCGGCCCCCTCGGCCACCCGCGTACGCGCCAGATCCTGCGCGGTGAAGTGCACTCGCAGCACGTTCGTCCCCCTGGTTCCACGCCGCCTCCCCTGCGACGTGCACCGAGGATCCGTCCGCGCAGTGGACCGCCGCAACCGAAACCCACGAGTAGCCTCCGGTCGCCCAACAAGAGGCGTCCGCAGGGCAGTTGGGGGGCCGGGCAGGGCTACCGGGCCACGCCTGTGAAAAGGGGGAGCGGACGCCCGCTCCCCCGCCCCTCCCCCTATTCCGCTATCACTCGCCCTCAAGAACCTTGTCCAGGAAGGCATCCAGGTTCCGCACGGTACGGGCGATCCGTTCCTCCAGCGGCAGCGTCTCCTCATGCCGCCCGGCGAGCTGGGACCGCCTACGCCCCCGGACGTAGAGAGAGCACGCGAGGTCGGCACACAGATACGTCCCGACGGTGTTCCCCTGCCGCCCCAGCGGCCCGGCCCGCCGCGCGGCCAGCAGGCTGACCCCGGACCCGGGATGCCCGGTCACACACACCGAACACACCGTCGTCTTGGTAAAACTCCGCCGCACCCCCTGCGGCCGCCGCAGCGTCACCCCGACGATCCCGCCGTCCCGCGGCGCGACCAGATAACTCCGGTCGGGCGCGCCTGGATCCCGCCATCCCAGGAAATCCAGGTCGTCCCAGGGGAGTTCGGCCAGCCCCACGGGCACATTGATCCGACTTGCCTCTCCTTTTGAGCAATTGACGAACGAGGCACGTATCGCTTTTTCACTTATGGGGTCCATGGGGTGGGAAGTTAACAGCGGGTCCCCGGACCCGTCGCCTCATTTATCTACCGCACGCGACGCGTCCCGAACGAGGCCGCCCGGACAGCGACAACAGGAAGACCCGGCGCGCCCGCGGCACTTATGGCGCTCATGCGCCCAACCCACGCATCATGACCGCCCACTGCGTCCTGTTGTTGAGCTTCGCCCGCTCCGCCCTCGCAATGCGCTCGGCACCGGCCTCTTCCCGCTTCCGTGCGGTCTTGTCCCAGTCCGCCGGCTTCAGAAACAGCATCGCGTTACTCCCCGGAACCACCAGAACACCACCGAAGGGCAGGTCACCCGCGAGCCACGCACCTTCCTCAACGCCCTCCGGCCAACGGCGGCGACCGGCCGCATTGACCGCCAGCATCAGCGGCGCCCCGTGCTGCCCGCGCGTCGTCACACGGACCTCGTAGACGTTGCCGTACTGAGTCCACCGCTCACGCTTCTTGATCACCCGAGGATGGAACTCCATCGGATAGTCACGGAGCACTCTTGCGCACTGGATGACACGGATTCCGTAGATGAGTCGGTACGCCGTAGCGATGAACACGAAAACACCGGCAACAATGGGCAAGGTAAGGACGATCGAGTTTGACTCTGTCATACGAGACAAAGCCACTGAGAATGCCACAAGTAGCACGGTAATCAGTAGACGCACGGTCATGATTCGGGTTAGGACAAGGCGGTTCGCTTTCAGCACCTGCGCTACGTCAGGAGCCTTCAGCGATGCCGGAGTGCGGGAGTCGTACGCCATGACATTCTCCTTCTGGGTCACTAGGAGGCTAACCGAAGGGACTCCTAGCCTCGCCGGATGCACCGACCTGCCCCACGCTGCCGCCCCCACCCGTCTTTTCAGCGGGTGACGGGTCGTAGAACGACAACGAATGACCGACGGCCAGCAGGACATCCCGATAGTCGTCGGCCATCTCCAGGGCAGCGGTCACCAGCTGCACCACAACGATGTCAGAGGTGCCCGGGCCAGTTGCCGCGATCGCGCCCTGCCACACCGGCTCCTCATGAAGACTTCCGTCCTCCTCGGGAGGCATGCCGGGCGCTACCGTGTGCCTGGTCTCGGCGGCAAGGAAGCCCGTACCACACGGCAGCTCCAGAGGCTGAACATCCTTGTCCGGGTCCTCAGCGGCCGCCACCGCCATATTGGCCAGCACCAGAGTTGCGTTCACGCCCGGAGCGGCCACGGTGGAAAACGTCAGGACGGAGGAGGTGAACCCGCCTTCGTCATCCGGGTGCAGACCAATGGCGCAGCCCTGAACGTTATGGGAATTCAGCGTCGTCACCACGCCGGCGTAGAACCGGAGCACCCGCTCTGCCTGGTCCTTTGCCTTCTCGGGCAAACCAAGTATGCGATTCACCAACGCCGTGAGCTGCTCAACCGGAGGGTCAAGGTCCAACGGCAGGTAGCCATAGGGGATTCCGTACCAGTAGGCCGGTATCCGACCGTTCGTCGACTCTGCCCAGAGTTCAGTCACTACTGCATTCGCCTTTCAGGGGCCGCATCATCGCGCCTCACAGCCAACCGAACATGCCTGCGAGGTCATGGGCTGTGGCGGCGGCCTTGGTGCTCTCTGCGAAGTTGTGACCCGACCCTTCCTCCGGAAGAACGCCCAAACTCTCCATGGACGACATCATGTTCGCACCAACATTCAAACCGCCGGCGCTGATGGCCCCCATCATCTTGGCAGAGCCGCTGCCGGTTTCACGAGCCGCCCGCCATGCGTCAGCGACATCGCCGGCAGCTGCCGATTTGAAGGCGGGGGTGATTTCCCTGAAGAATGCCGCCCCCTTTTCGGCATTCGACACACCCACTCCCAGTCGGCCGGCCAAACGTGCACCCCCAGCTACTTCCCGCCCTGCGGCAGCCAACGCCGATCCCCCCGGGAACATACCAACGCCGTCTCCGACCATGGAGGCATACGCGGAAAAGATCTCCATGCCGCTTCCCTCGAACGCCAAGGCGTCTCTGAACTTCTCGTCGGAGAGGTTCTTGCTCATCGACGCGGCACTTGCCACTACTGCGATGCCTGCGAAGAGTGGGGCAAGCGGCGTGGGGAAAAGGGCCAGCAATCCCGCGATGGCACCGATAGTCCCCGCATGCTCGTAGAGGAACCCGGCAACTGCCGCGATGGCCTCCCCGATCGCATTGACGGCCTTGCTCAGCCAGCCGGGCTCCTTCGGCGCCAGTTTGTCGGTGGCGTCGTCCAGCTCCTTGGCCACCGTGCGCGCCTGATCGCTGTGCGTGGTTTCCAGGGTGTGCGCCTTGGTGATGACGTCACTGTATGCCTGATTGGCATGGTTCAGCTGGGTCGTCGCCTCGTTCAGACTGCGTTCGGCGGCCCGCAGCCGCGCCGTTGCCGCGTCGGCCTCGGCCTGCGAGGGATACTCCTGGTCGGCGAGCTTGAGATCCGGGTGCCCCTGGGCCTGTGCGTGATGAGCCTTGGCCTTCTCCGCCGCCGACTTCTTCTCGGCGGCTGCATCGTCGTACTTCCGCGCCAGATCACGATTGGCCGTCAGGTGATCGTCCCAGTTCTTCAGCTGGGACGACGCCTTCTCCAGCGAACGGGCGGCATTCTTAATGTACGCCGGCAGTTCACCATCGAGCGCATCCCGGAACGCCTCTGCCGCGTCACCCTCCCAGTAGCTGCTCTCACCGATCAGCTTCTCGATTTGATGATGGCAGTTTCGCAGCGCCGTCGCCGCCGAGGTGACCTTGCGCTGTAGCGCACCGACTTCACCGGGAACACCGGGTACAGGGTTCCAGCCGAGGTGCAGATAAGGGTTCGTGGCCATTACTTCGAACCCCCGTGACCGCTTGTCGCCTTTTTCGCGATCGCCTTGAGTGTCTTCTCCAAGGCTTCTTCGACTTCTTCGTAGTTCTGCTTGTTGGCTTTCACGCCCTTGCCGATGGCGTCAACCATCTTCTTGGTCTGCTCAGACCCGTACTTCCAACGCTCCTGGAACCCGTCACACGCCTCGTCGAGCTCATCCGTTCCAATCTGATCGGCACGGACGTGGGACAAGGCCGTCCGCGCCTCGTTGAGCTCCTTGACGCACCCCTCAAGCGCCTTTAGGAATTGCCCCAATTGGTCTACATCCGCCTTGAAGCGGCCCCCCATAGCGCTTTCCCTTTCGCTGTTCGCTCAGTGTGCACTGATACCTGACGCGATGAACCACGTTGTCGCGTCAGCCGCCTCAGCCCCAGCTCTGGCCACCGGCGTTCTTGCGGCGGGACACCCGGACGATGGCGATGACGGCTCCGACGACCAGCAGGACACCGATGCCGATACCGCCGTAGAGCAGGGCCCTGTTCATCATCTCCTTGCCACCCATCGGCGGGTTGGGGTCCTGCGCGCCGGCGTCCAGCTGCGCTGACGCCTTGCCCTTCGGCATCGGCAGCGGGCCCTCCTTGGGGCCGGCGGGGATGTTCTTCCGCAGGGCGGCACTGGGCTGGATGAAGCCGTAGCCGTAGTGGACGTCCGGGAGCTTGAGGTCCTTCTGGTCCTTCGGCAGGCCGGCGGTCTTCACCAGGCGGTTGGCGATCTGGCCGGGAGTGAGGTCGGGGTACTTCTCCTTGAGGAGGGCGGCCGCGGCGGAAACGTAGGCGGTGGAGCCCGAATTGCCGTTCTCAGTGTGATAGCTGGAGTCGCTCTTGCCCGTCGCGGCCGGGATCTCCACGCCAGGTGCGAGCAGGTCCATATCGGAGTTGTAGTTGTTGAAGTCAGCCGATTTGCCGTACTCATCAACGGCGCCGACACCGATCACACCTGGACAGCCCACCGGATAGTTCTTCTCGGTCAGCGAATCGTTACCCATACCGGCCACCACCACGGCGCCCTTTGAAATGGCGTAATGAATGGCTTCGCACGTATCAGCCGAACGGCCCTCGGTGTAAGACATGTTGATGACGTCGGCACCATGGTCCACTGCCCAGCGCGTGGCCAGCCCGGAGTTCTTGTACTCCGGAACGGGAAGGATCTTGGCATCGGGTGCCAGCCCCTTGACGCCCTCGGAGCCTCCCGGACCGTGGCCGTGGCCCGCGATGATCGCAGCCATGCCGGTACCGTGGTCGAGGACGCTCTCACCCGGCTCGAGGTCCTGGGCTCCCTCTTCCTGAGTCGCCTTCCCGAAATCCGGCCCGGGAAGGAACTGACCCTTCAGGTCTTGATGGGTCTGCCGAAAACCGGTGTCGAGCACAGCCACCGTCACGCCCTTACCGGTGGCCTCCTGCCACATCTGCTCGGCCCCGAACGCCTCCAACGGCCACAGATCCTTGCGTGTCTGATCTGCGGAGGCGGTACCGCTCGCGGTGATGAGCAGCGCGCCGGTCAGCGCGGTACCCACCGTCGCACGCAGTGTTCGGGTGACCCTCATGCTTGGCTCCTTCTCGCTGTGCTGTCCAGGCGGCAGTGTTCCATCACGAAGAGTGGCCCCGCACCCTCGGGCGCGGGGCCACTCCTTACCAGCCGCCGTACGGCGATGCCGGTGTCCTACTCGATGACGCGGGGCGCCACAGTACGCTGCGATGCCCACGTCTCTTCGTCCTCGACAAGGTAGTCGGGGCGCTGACCGGTGGTGCGCTCCTTCTCCTTCTTGTCCTTGCCCTTGGCTCCGGCGGCGCCCGGTTCGGCGGCCCGGCGCAGCGGCCAGCCGTCGTCGACAGTGCACCGGGCCAGATGCAGCCTGCCGGTCGGCGTCAGCGGGGCGTTACGGTGGATCACGAGGGCCTCTTGGCATCGGTGCAGACTTCGCAATCCACACCGAAACCGGAAGGCCCTCGCCCCATTCAAGGACCACGCGAGGCATGTCGCCCGTCACCAACGTCCCGGGACAGCACACCTAGCGGTGTGGACACGAGGATCTGCCGACGGAAGGGAGGGCCGCAACCGGAACTGGTGGGTGGGGTGGGGGGAGTTGGAGTGGTTGGGTTGCGTAGGCGATGCGGTTTGCCCGAGGGATGTACGTTCCGCACAAGAAAAGGGGAGCGGTCGCCCGCTCCCCTTCCGTTCGCCTCGCTGCCGCGCCGGCTCAGCCCCAGCTCTGCGGACCGGGGTTGTTGCGGCGGCGGACGGTGACCACGACGCCGATGATGATGCCGATGACGACGATCGCCCCGAGCCCGATACCGCCGTAGAGCATGATCGCCTGCTTGCCGCCCATGGGCGGGTCGGGGTCATAGCCCTTGTCGGCTCCGGGGCGCACGGGCTTCTGCGGTGCCTTGCCCTGCGGCATCGGCAGCGGGCCCGCGGCCGGTCCGGCCGCGATGGTGCGCCGGAGGGCGGGACCGGGCTGGATGTAGCCGTAACCGTAGTGCGTGTCCGGGAGCTTGAGGTGCTTGTCCTTCTCGGACTGGGGCAGACCGGCCGTCTTCACCAGGCGGTTGGCGATCTGGCCCGGAGTGAGATCCGGGTACTTCTGCTTCAGCAGAGCGGCAGCCGCGGAGACGTAGGCGGTGGCGGCCGAACTGCCGTCCGCGGTGCGGTAATCCGAGTCGCTCTTGCCCATCGCGACGGGGATCTTCACACCGGGGGCGAGCAGATCGACGGCGGAGGTGGAGTTGTTGTCGTCGTCCGCCTCGCCGTACTCGTCCACCGACCCCACGCCGATGGCGCCCGGGCAGGCGGCCGGGTATTTCTTCTTGGGGAGGCCGTCGTTTCCGACACCGGCCACCACCACCACGCCCTTCTCCACGGCGTAGTGAATGGCCGGGCAGGTGTCGGCGGAGGGAGTGGACTCGGTGTACGACATGTTGATGACGTCGGCGCCGTGATCCACCGCGTAACGCGTCGCTGCCGCACCGTTCTTGTACTGCGGAATGGGCATGATCTTGGCGTCCGGCGCGAGACCCTTGACGCCGTCAGCGTCTTGGGAACCATGGCCGTGGCCGGCGATGATCGAGGCCATCGCCGTGCCGTGGTCGCGGATGTCCTCGTGCGGACCGAGGTCGCCGGACCCGTCGCCCGCTCCCGTATTGGCGAAGTTCGCGCCGCCGGTGAACTGCCCGGTCAGATCCTGGTGGGTCTTACGGAATCCGCTGTCGAGCACGGCCACCGTGATGCCCTTGCCGGTGGCCTGCTGCCACAGCTGCTGGGCCCCGAACGCCTCCAGCGGCCACAGGTCCTTGCGCACCTGGTCCGCGGAGGCGGTACCGCCGGCGGCCAGCAGCAGCGCTCCCGTGAGCGCCGCACCCACCGTCGCGCGCAGTGTTCGGGTGACCCTCATCCTTCGCTCCTTCTTGCTGTGCTGTCCGGGCGGCATTCTTCCGCCTGAGGAAGGGCCCCGCACACTCAGGTGCGGGGCCCTTCCTCATTGGCCGCAGCCGAACGCTATCGCCGACTCACTCGATGACGCGAGGGGCCACCGTACGCTCCGGAGTCCAGGTCTCCTCGTCCTCGACCAGGTAGTCGGGACGCTGCCCGGTGGTGCGCTCCTTGTCGCCCTTGCCCTTGCCCTTGGCGCCGGCGGCACCCGCGGCGCCCGGCATGCCCTTGGCTGCCTGCTTGCCGCCACGGCTGCGGTGCAGTCCGGAGCCGCCCTGCTTGGCACCGCCCGTCGGACCGCCCGGCTTGCCGACCACGCCGCCACGGGTACGTGCCTGCGCACCGCCGCGCCCGGCCGCGCCCGCGGCGCCCGCCTTGCCGGCTCCGGCACCCGCTGCGCCCGGCATGCCGCCGCGCATTCCGCCCGCACCGCGCCCGGCACCCGCGCCGCGCGCCAGCCCGGCGCCACGTATCCCGCCGGTCCCCTTGCCGCCCGGCATGCCGATGGGGCCGCCCGGGATCGGCCCGCCGGGGAAACCGCCCGTGCCGCCGGGCACACCGTGGCTGCCGCCACTCGGCCCGCCGTGGACGGAGCCACCGCCCGGCGTGGGCGGGGCGAGGGTACCGCCCTGCACACTGTCGAGTCCGGTGGTCACCGGCACATCGGGCCGGGAGATCTTGGGGCTGTCGAAGCCCTCCGGGACGGAGTGACCGGCCGCGCCGTTGGGCATGTTCGGCGTCGTCCCGGACACCTTGGGGTGACTGCCGCCGATGACAGGCATGTTCACCGGGCCCGGCGAGGGGCTCGAGGAGGGGTGCTTGGGCCAGTCGCCGACGGGCCCACCGGGGTCGACGCCCTCCTTGAGGACCTTCGCCTGGCCGTCGTAGTGATGGGCCAGCTCGTCCATCACGATGACGGCCTCGACCTGGCGCTCCTTGGTCAGCGACAGGCTGTCCCGGTTGAGCTCCAGCGCCATACGGGCATCCATCTTCGGGTTCGCCATGTCCCGCTTGAACTGAGCGTCATCGCCGCTCTCGTCCGTCGCGCGGTCCACGACGCCCGGGTCCTTGATCTTCGACATGGCCGCCTTGGCCTCGCGAAGGTTGTGGGCGACACCGCTCTCCGGGCCCAGTTCGCGGGAACCGATCAGCACCCGTTCGACGACCCGGGCGTGACCGTACGTCCTGTCAATCTTCTCCAGGACCTTCACGGCCTCCCGGCGGAACGCCGCGGCGGCCGAGCCCTCCCAGTGCGCCGTGGCGTGATCCACGGCGTCCATGAAGGACTTACGGATGCCCCCACGGCCGTCCTCACCGGCGAGCCGGTCGGCAGAGGCGCGCCAATGGTTACCAGAGTTCTCGATGCCGTCCGGGTGGGCGTTCTCGATCATCGCCCGGAGGGCATTGAGACCGTGGTGATGGAAGTCCGAAGGAGACGCGGGGGTGGGGCGGTGCCCCTTGAACGACTTGAGCCGCTCCTCCCGTTCCTCCGCCTGCTGCTGCCGCGCCCTGTTCCGGGCGCTTTCGTATTCCTGCCTGCCGTCAACCATGCAGGCCCCCCTTCAAATCCATCGCCGTCCGTCGCACCCGCATCACCGCGGCCTGCTCAGCCATTCATCGAGTTCTTGGTCTGGTGCTCCTGGTCCTCGTACGCTCCACGGCTGGCTTCGGTCTTCTCGCCGAACTTGTGGATGAGGTCCTGGAGGGCCTTGATGACGTCCGACATGTACGTCTGCATGTCGTCGTGCGCGCCGGCGAGATCGGTCGCTTCGAGGAAATTCTCCCCGAATGCCGACTTCGGGAGCGTGGTGCTGTACTTCACCTTCTGGCTTGGTTCGTCCATATCAGCCCGAAGGCGCCTGAGCTGGCGCACCACGCTGTCCAGTTCATCGAGATCGACCTTGAACCGCTCGCTCATTTCCGCTCTCCCCGTTCCCCACTCGTCCCCCTCGGTCCGCCCCGCACAGCCGCCACGGTAGGGACAACGTAAAGTCAATAAATTCTACGGAGTTGCCTGCCGGTGTTGCAAGATCGAAAGTCAGGATCTGTCCGATTTGACGCAGGATGGCACCGTAGTTTGTGGACAGGTTGTTACCTTCTCGGCGCAACGCTGCGCGCGCCGCCAAGATAGCGATCAGGCCCGCAGCGAGGCCAGTTCCACCACCGTGACGTCCGGCGGTGCCCCCAGTCGGACCGGTGGGCCCCAAGTGCCCGCGCCGCGGGAGACGTAGAGCTGGGTGTCGCCGTAGCGTTCGAGGCCGGCGACGGTGGGGTTGGTGGCGTCGGCGATGTAGGTGAAGGGCCACATCTGGCCGCCATGGGTGTGGCCGGAGAGTTGGAGGTCGACGCCGAAGCGGGCGGAGTCGTGGATGGTGACGGGCTGGTGGGCCATCAGGACGACGGCGCGGGTGGGGTCGCGGTCGCTGAGGGCCTGGTCGTAGTCGGGTCCGGACTGTTCGGCCTGGCCGCCGATGTCGTTGATGCCGGCGAGGTCGAAGCCGGGGAGTTCGGTGCGGGCGTTCTCCAGCGGGTGGATGCCCAATTCCCGCACGTGGTCGACCCATTGGTCTGCGCCGGTGTAGTACTCGTGGTTGCCGGTGACGAAGAACGCGCCGTGGCGGGCGCGGAGTTCGCGCAGTGGCTCGGCGGCCGGGGCGAGGTCGGTGACGTTGCCGTCGACCAAGTCGCCGACGATGGCCACCAGATCGGGGTGGGTGCGGTTGATGGTCTCGACGATGCGCCGGGTGTGGGCGCGGCCGAGGACCGGGCCCAGGTGGATGTCGCTGACCACGGCGATCCGGTAACCGTGGGCGGAGCGCGGCAGTTTGGCCAGGGGGATCGTGACGCGCTTGACCACCGGGCCGCGGAGGGTCGTGGCGGTGCCGTAGCCGACGGCGGCCGTGGCGGCGAGGGAGGCGCCGGCCGCGACCGCCCGGGCGAGGAAGAGGCGGCGGGGCGGGGTGGCGGGCGGCGGCAGAGCCGGGGTGCCGGGCGGGAGGAGGGTGGGGGCGAGAGGCGCGGCGGGAGACGACCCGGAGGGCAAAGAAGGGGAGGAGGGGGAGGAGGGGGACGGGGACGGGGACGGGGTGGGGTCCCTGCGCCCCTGGCCCCGGGCCGCGTACGCCTGACCGGCCGGTTGCGGCTCCCGGTCCGTGTCCCCCTGACCGGCCGGTGGCGACTCCCGGTCCGCGTCCCCCTGACCGGCCGGTTGCGGCTCCCGGTCATCGCGCCCCCGCCCGCCCGATGACCGCCCCCGCCGCCGTGGCCCGGCGTCGTCGTCCGGCCGGACCCGTAGCCACACCGCCCGGATCGCCTCCCCCGCCAGCAGGGCCAGTGTGAGATAGAGCACCAGGGCCAGCCAGAGGTAGCCCGGCCAGGAGAGGGCCTGTTGGAGGGGGAAGGGGGCGCCGGTGCGGGCGGAGAGCAGGGCGGCGAGGGTGAGCAGGGGGAGGGTGAAGGCCGCGATGGTGCCGGTGCGGCGGGGGTGGCTGCCGGGGGTGGTGGTGTCGCGGACCAGGCGGCACCACAGGTAGCGGTGCACGCCGAAGAACAGTCCGAGGACCGGGATCACGATCAGGGCGAAGGTCACGGCGTCTCCGCTGCCCCGTGGTTCAGGAGCCGGAGGAAGGGGAGACGGGCGGCTGGGGCGGGTGGTCCGCGGCCTCGCGGCGCAAGGCCCGTACGCCACGGAACCCGATCACTCCGATCACCGTCCCCAAAAGAAAGGACGCCACCGCGAGCAGCAGATGGACCCAGAAGTAGGCGGTCGGGTCACCCGCGTCGTCGAAGGCGAGACCGCTCCCGTCCTTCCAGAGGTTTTTGACGAAAGTGATCCAGATGAACCAGCTCCACACCCCGAAGGCGAGCAGGAACCAGGACACGGGGCGAGAGAGCTTCATACGTCCCAGTATGGGCAGCGGCTCCATCCGGCGGTCGGCAGGGGCACTCTTCCGTGGGGTGCTGTCGGCGTCCGGTGCAAAGGCGGGTACGTTCACGGACGTGCCGACGACCTTCAGTGCTTCCACGGCTTCCCCTCCGACCGCCCCGAATGCTTCGGCCACGACCGGCAGTGCCGGGCGTGCGGCGCGTCACGGCTTCCCCCTGCGCACCGTCGCCGCACTGGCCTCCTCCGGACTGCTGGCCACCCCGCTCCTGGCCGGCACCGCGCACGCCGACCCCAAGGAGCCCAAGGCGCCCAGGCCGCCGTCGAAGATGTCGCAGATCGGCGGGGACCGGCTGGGTACGCCCGGCGTCCAGGTGGCCCTGAAGCCCGGGGCCCCGAAGCTGCCGGGACCGGACACACTCACGGCCCGTTCCTGGATCGTCTCCGACGCCGAGTCCGGCAAGGTGCTGGCCGCCAAGAACCCGCACTGGCAGCTGGCACCGGCCAGCACGCTGAAGATGCTGTTCGCCGACACGGTGCTGCCGAAGTTCCCCAAGGACAAGAAGCACACGGTCAAGCCCGCCGACCTCGCGGGGATGGGCGCCGGCAGCAGCCTCGTCGGGATAAAGGAGAACCTGAGCTATTCGGTCCACGACCTGTGGCTGGGGGTCTTCCTGCGGTCCGGCAACGACGCGGTGCACACGCTCTCGGCGATGAACGGCGGGACCAAGGCCACCGTCACGCAGATGCAGCAGCACGCCAAGGAGCTGAACGCCCACGACACGCATGTCGTGACACCGGACGGCTATGACGCGCCGGGCCAGGTCTCCAGCGCGTACGACCTGAGCCTGTTCGCGCGCTCGGGGCTGCAGAACCCCGACTTCCGTGAGTACTGCTCGACGGCCAGCGCGCAGTTCCCCGGTGACAAGGGCAAGGACGGCAAGCGGGCGTCGTTCGGCATCCAGAACACCAACCGGCTGCTGAGCGGCGATTACGACATCAAGCCGTATCCGGGTATCGCGGGCGTGAAGAACGGCTCGACGACGAACGCCGGGTCGACCTTCACCGGGGTCGCCCAGCGCGGCGACCGCAAGCTCCTGGTCACCGTCATGAACCCGGAGAAGAAGGAGCACAACGAGGCCTACCGGGAGGCCGCCAAGCTGCTGGACTGGGGCTTCGCGGCGGCCGACAAGGTGGAGCCGGTCGGCCGGCTCGTCGGCCCCGGGAGCGAGGAGAACGGCACCGGCACCGAGGGCGCCAAGGGCAAGGGCGGGGACCGGAACACCCAGGCCGCGCTGAACAGCTCCGGCGGCAAGGGCGGCGCCTGGACGGCGGTGGGCCTCACCGGCGGGGCGCTGGCGCTCCTCGGCGTGGTGGCGTTCGCGGTGCACCGCCGCTGGCCGCTGCCGGAGCTGGTACGGGGGCGTCGCCGGCCGGGTTCCGGCAAGTAGCGCAGGACGGGCGGGAGTTGGGCTGGGGAGCGCCTCAGGCCGCCCGGGGCCGCTCCGGGCCCTCCCGCCCCTCTTGCCCGCCCGGTCGCTCCGGCCCGGCCGGTCCCTCCGGCCTCTCCGGTCGTACCGGTCGCTCTGGCCCGCCCGGCCCCTCCGGTCGTTCGGACCCGCCCGGCACCTGTGACTGCTCAGGCGCCTCTGCCCCCTCAGGCGCCTCCGGCCCCTCCGGCCCCTTGAGCTCCGCGTCCTCCCCGTGTCGCTCCTCCCCCTCCGTGGCCGTCCAGGAGGCGCAGTACACCAGGAGCTTCGCGGTGAAGTTGATCCACAGGAGCAGGGCGACCGGGGTGCCGAAGGCGCCGTACATGCTGCGTGAGGCGACGCCCTGGAGATAGCCGCTGAGCAGCAGCTTCAGCAGCTCGAAGCCGATGGCGCCGAGGAGGCCGGCGACCACGACGGAGCGCCGTGGCGGATGGACGCCGGGGAGCCTGGTCAGTATGTAGGCGAGCAGCAGGAAGTCCGCGAGGACGGCGATCACGAAGCCGGCGACGGAGAGCAGCCCGCTGCCGATTCCGCCCTCCGGGAGGCCGATCGCCTCCGCCGCCTTGCCCACCGCGGCGGACGCGAAGGTCGAACAGGCCAGGGAGAGCACCGCGACGCCGCCCACCCCGAGCAGCAGCGCGCCGTCCCGGAGCTTGCCGAGGAAGAAATTGATCTCCTCGTCGGGCTTCTCCCATACGGCGCGCAGACAGTCCCGCAGCGATTCGACCCAGCCGATGCCGGTGAGCAGCAGCAGGGCACCGGCCACCAGGCCGACGGTGGTGGCATGGGCGACGAGTCCGGCGATGTCGAGCCGGTCGGAGAGGCCGGGGAGCTGCTCGGCGACCTTGTCCTCCAGCGAGTGCAGCCGGGCGTCGCCGAGCAGTGCGGCGGTGATCGCGGCGGCGACGGTGAGCAGCGGGAAGAGCGCGACGAAGCTGGTGAAGGTGATCGCGGCGGCGAGCCTGGTCCAGTGCACCCGGAGCATGCGTTCGTAGGCGCGCCAGAGGTGGGTGGTCATCAGCCGGCTGACGGCCGGTCCGATCACCGGGAGTGTGCTCAACCAGTTCATGGCATTCCCCTCCTGCCCTGTCGGCCGCCGGCCCGGCAGGAGGCGGCGGCCGGCGCTCCGGCTGATTCGGAACACTAGCGTCCGGGTACCCCGGAAACGCGCACGCTCATACGTCCCGTACGGCCATCACGGGCCGGGCCCCGCCTCCCGGGGCCGTCAGCAGGACGGCGCCGACGGGCGGGAGAGGTCGGCGGCCTGGCGGGGGACGCCGGCGGTCTGCGGCCCGAAGGGGTACTCCCGCTCCAGGCGCCACACCGCGTCCGCGCCCTGCTCATAGAGGGCGAAGCCGCCGATCGTCCAGGTCGCGGAGAAGTCCCGGAGCCCCGCCTGGGCGCGGTCCATCTCCTCTTCGGTGATGCCGTGGGCGACGGTCACATGCGGGTGGTACGGGAACTGCAGCTCGCGGGCGCAGGGGCCGGAGGCGGAGCGGATGCGGGCCTGGAGGGCGGTGCAGCCCGCCACCCCGTCGGCGACCTTGACGTAGACGACCGGGGAGAGCGGACGGAAGGTGCCGGTGCCCTCCAGGCGGAGCGGGAAGGGGCGGCAGCCGGCCGCGACCTCGGCGAGGTGGCGTTCGATGGCGGGCAGCGCCTCGGTCCGGACCTCCGTCGGCGGGAGGAGGGTGATATGGGTGGGGATGCCGGGTGCGGCAGGGTCCCCGAAGCTCTCGCGCTTCCGCTGGAGGAAGCTGCCGTAAGGCTCCGGGACCGCGATCGAAACGCCCAGCGTTACGGTCCCCACTGCGTTCTCCCTCCTGACGTGTGTGCGGCGCGCTCGCGCACCCTCTTAGTGTGCCGGGTGCGCGCCCTTCGCGGGGAGCGTCCTCGGCCCTGTTGCGAGCGGACAAGGGGCCCCGGGGTGGGGCCCCCTGGCTCGACGGGGTCCGCGCGGCCGGGCGTGGCCCGCCGCGCGAGGGGGTGGCGTCAGTGCTTGGCCGGCAGGAATCCGAGCCGGTCATAGGTGGTGGCGAGGGTCTCGGCGGCCACCGCGCGGGCCTTCTCCGCGCCCTTGGCCAGAATCGCGTCCAGCGTCTCGGGATCGTCCAGGTACTCCTGCGTACGGTCCCGGAACGGTGTGACGAAATCGACCATGACCTCGGCGAGATCGGTCTTCAGCGCGCCGTACATCTTGCCCTCGTACTTCTGCTCCAGCTCCGGGATCGAGGTGCCGGTGAGGGTGGAGTAGATGGTGAGGAGGTTGGAGACGCCGGGCTTGTTCTCGGCGTCGTAGCGGATCACCGTGTCGGTGTCCGTGACCGCGCTCTTGACCTTCTTCGCGGAGACCTTCGGCTCGTCGAGGAGGTTGATCAGACCCTTGGGGCTGGCGGCCGACTTGCTCATCTTGGCCGACGGGTCCTGGAGGTCGTAGATCTTCGCCGTCTCCTTGAGGATGTACGGCGCGGGCATCGTGAAGGTGTCGCCGTAGCGGCTGTTGAAGCGCTCGGCGAGGTCACGGGTCAGCTCGATGTGCTGGCGCTGGTCCTCGCCGACCGGGACCTGGTGGGCCTGGTAGAGCAGGATGTCGGCGATCTGCAGGATCGGGTACGTGAACAGGCCGACGGAGGTGCGGTCGGCGCCCTGCTTGGCGGACTTGTCCTTGAACTGCGTCATCCGGGACGCCTCGCCGAAGCCGGTGAGGCAGTTCATGACCCAGCCGAGCTGGGCGTGCTCGGGCACATGGCTCTGGATGAAGAGGGTGCAGCGCTCCGGGTCGAGACCGGCGGCCAGCAGCTGGGCGGCCGCGATCCGGGTGTTGCTGCGCAGTTCCGCCGGGTCCTGCGGAACGGTGATCGCATGCAGGTCGACCACCATGTAGAAGGCGTCGTGGGACTCCTGCAGCGCCACCCACTGGCGCACCGCACCGAGGTAATTGCCGAGGTGGAAGGAGCCGGCGGTGGGCTGGATGCCGGAGAGCACACGCGGACGAGGGAGAGCCATGCCTCCGATTGTCTCAGGTCGGGGAGGGGCACCGGCGTGTGGTGGCACGCCCGGCGACGGTACCGGGCGGCAGCGGGGCGGTGGGCCGGTGCCGGAGCGGCCTCGGCGGGCTGTTCGGGGCGGGCGGGAGCTGGAATCGTGGGGCTGTCGTGGCCTCGCGGCGGTGCCGTGGTGGCCACGGCGCCGTCGCCGTACCCAGGGGCCGTTCCCATGGCCCCTGCCTGTGGACCCGTGCACCGCCCCGGATCACCGTCACCGATCTGTGAGGACCGCCGCATGAGCGACGCACAGCCGACCACCGACGCCCGCCGGCCCGAGCCCGCGCCATCCCCCTCGCCCGAGCCCCTCTCCCCCGGCGCCGCCTGCCCCGCACATCCCGGCGACGGACTGCCCCACCGGCTCGCTCCCGGTGGCCCCGGCGCTCCCGGACGGGCCACGGCCGACGCCCGGCTGCGGGCGGCCGGGCCGGTGGTGCCGGTGCTGCTGCCCGGGGAGGTGCCCGCGGTCGCCGTCACCCGCCACGAGGCGCTGCGCGAGATGCTGGCGCACCCCGAAGTCGCCAAGGACCCCCGCCACTTCACGGCCCTGCACGACGGTACGGTGCCGCCCGGCTGGCCGCTGGCCCTCTTCGCCACCATCGAGGGCATGACGACCGCCGACGGGGCCGACCACCGGCGGCTGCGCGGCCTGGTGACCCGGGTGTTCACCGGGCGGCGGGTGGCGGCGCTGCGGCCCCGGATCGCGGAGCTGACGGCCGGGCTGCTGGACGCGCTGCCGCGGGCCGCGGACGCCGACGGCACGGTGGATCTGCGCCGGCACTTCGCCTATCCGCTGCCGATGAGCGTGATCTGCGAACTGCTGGGAGTGGCGGACGGGTTACGCGACCGGCTGCACGAGCTGTCGAACCTGATCGTGAGCACGGCCGGCACCGCGGCCGAGGTGCCGGCCGTCAACCGTGAGATCACCGCCCTCCTCACGGAGGTCGCCGAGGCCCGGCGGGCGGACCCCGGAGGCGATCTGACCAGCGCGCTGCTCACCGCCCGGGAGGAGGACGGCGACCGGCTGAGCGAACGGGAGCTGGTCGGCACCCTGCTGTCGCTGACCATCGCCGGGCACGAGACCACGCTCAATCTGATCACCAACGCGGTCCGGGCCCTGTGCACCGACCGCGGGCAACTGGAGCTGGTGCGGAACGGGCGGGCCACCTGGGACGACGTGGTCGAGGAGACCCTGCGCCACGACAGCCCCGTCGCCCACTTCCCGTTCCGCTACCCGGTCCGGGACCTGGAGATCGGCGGCACCCTCGTCCCGCGCGGCACCCCGATGCTGGCCTCCTACTCGGCGGCCGGCCGTGATCCGGACGCCTACGGGCCCGACGCGGACCGGTTCGACGTCACCCGGCGGCCCGCCGCCCGGCACCTGTCCTTCGGCCACGGCGCGCACTACTGCCTGGGCGCGCCGCTGGCCCGGCTGGAGGCGACCGTCGCGCTGGAGGCGCTGTTCACCCGCTATCCGGAACTCGACCTCGCCGTCCCGGCCGCCGAGCTGCCGGCGCACCCGAGCTTCGTCAGCAACAGCATCGAGGTGCTGCCGGTCCGGCTCACCGGCTGATCAGCAGCCGGTGAGCCGGGCGGAGCGACGCGAAGGCGCGGTGTCAGTCCGTCGGCAGACCCGGCGCCGGGTAGCCGGCCATCAGCTCGGCGACCTCGCCGCGGATCACCGTCAGCGCCTCCTCGTCGCCCTTCGCCGCGGCCTGGACGCTGCGGTCGATCCACTCGGCGACCAGCGGCATCCGGTCCGTGCCCAGCCCGCGGGAGGTGAGGGACGGGGTGCCGATGCGGATGCCGGAGGGGTCGAAGGGCTTACGGGGGTCGAAGGGGACGGTGTTGTAGTTGACGACGATGCCGGCCCGGTCCAGCGCCTTCGCGGCGACCTTGCCGGGGACCTCCTTGGAGGTGAGGTCGATCAGCACCAGGTGGTTGTCGGTGCCGCCGGAGACCAGGTCGTAGCCGCGGGCGAGCAGCGCCTCGGCGAGCGCCTTGGCGTTGGCGACGACGGCGTGCGCGTAATCCCGGAAGGACGGCTGGGCCGCCTCGCGCAGCGCGACCGCGATGGCGGCGGTGGTGTGGTTGTGCGGGCCGCCCTGGAGACCGGGGAAGACGGCCTTGTCGACGGCCTTGGCGTGGCTCGCCCGGGACATCAGCATCGCGCCGCGCGGGCCGCGCAGGGTCTTGTGGGTGGTGGTGGAGATGACGTCCACGTGCGGTACCGGGGACGGGTGGGCGCCGCCCGCGATCAGGCCGGCGATATGCGCGATGTCCGCGACGAGGACGGCGTCCACCTCGCGGGCGATCTCTCCGAAGGCGGCGAAGTCGATGGTGCGGGGGACCGCGGTGCCGCCACAGAAGATGATCTTCGGGCGTTCCTTGCGGGCGAGGTCGCGCACCTCGTCGAAGTCGATCAGCGCGGTGTCCGGGCGTACGCCGTACTGCACGCCGCGGAACCACGTACCGGTCGCCGAGACGCCCCAGCCGTGGGTGAGGTGGCCGCCCATCGGCAGCGCCATGCCCAGCACGGTGTCGCCGGGCTCGGCGAAGGCGAGGTAGGCGGCGAGGTTGGCGGGCGAGCCGGAGTACGGCTGGACGTTGGCGTGCTCCACACCGAAGACGGCCTTGGCGCGCTCGACGGCCAGCGTCTCGACGCGGTCGATGTTCTGCTGGCCTTCGTAGTAGCGCCGGCCCGCGTACCCCTCGCTGTACTTGTTCTGGAGGACGGTGCCGGTGGCTTCCAGGACGGCGGCGGAGACGTAGTTCTCGCTGGGGATCAGTCGCAGCGTGTCGGACTGGAGCTGCTCCTCGGCGCCGACCAGTGCGGCCAGTTCGGGGTCGGCGGCGCTCAGCGCGGGATGGGAAAGGGGCAGTGACATGGCGTCCTCCGGGGCGGTCGATCGGTGTTGCCGGTCGTGGTCCCGGGGTGCCCAGGCGGGGCGGCACCTCGTGATGGTTGCCGCGCACCGCTTCCTCGGGGTTGCTTCCCCGTACGCCAGTCGCGATGCGCACCGCAGAGTGTAGGACACCCGCGCGGCCCTGTCCGGCGGATCTTCGCAGGCCGGACGGTCCGGGCGAGCGCAACAATGGAGAGGGACGCGGCAGGGTCCGCGTCCCGCACGGCCTACCGAACGGAGTCACCGGTGACGTCCACGGAACGCGGCATCGCCGCCGCCGAAGCCCACAGCGCGCACAACTACCACCCGTTGCCCGTCGTCGTGGCCACCGCCGAGGGCGCCTGGGTGACGGACGTCGACGGCCGCCGCTACCTGGACATGCTCGCCGGGTACTCGGCGCTGAACTTCGGCCACGGCAACCGCCGGCTGCTCGACGCGGCCAAGGCACAGCTGGAGCGGGTCACGCTCACCTCGCGCGCCTTCCATCACGACCGGTTCGGCGACTTCTGCACCCAGTTGGCGGAGCTGTGCGGGATGGAGCTGGTGCTCCCGATGAACACCGGCGCCGAGGCGGTCGAGACGGCGGTGAAGACGGCCCGTAAATGGGGCTACAAGATCAAGGGCGTCCCGGACGGCCGGGCGAAGATCATCGTGGCCGGCAACAACTTCCACGGCCGGACGACCACCATCGTCTCCTTCTCCACCGACCCCGAGGCGCGCGCCGACTTCGGCCCGTACACCCCCGGCTTCGAGATCGTCCCGTACGGCGACCTGGCCGCGCTGGAGGCCGCCGTCGACGAGGACACGGTCGCGGTGCTGCTGGAGCCGATCCAGGGCGAGGCGGGCGTGCTGGTGCCGCCGCCGGGCTATCTGGCGGGCGTACGGGAGCTGACCCGCAGCCGGAACGTGCTGTTCATCGCCGACGAGATCCAGTCCGGGCTGGGCCGCACGGGCCGGACCTTCGCCTGTGAGCACGAGGGCGTGGTGCCCGACATGTATGTGCTGGGCAAGGCGCTGGGCGGCGGTGTGGTGCCGGTGTCGGCGGTGGTGTCGTCGCGCGAGGTGCTGGGCGTCTTCGCCCCCGGCGAGCACGGCTCCACCTTCGGCGGCAATCCGCTCGCCTGTGCCGTGGCCCTGGAGGTCATCGCCATGCTGCGGACCGGTGAATTCCAGCAGCGGGCCACGGAGTTGGGCGAGCATCTGCACAGCGAACTGGGGCTGCTGGTGGGCGACGGCACGGTGGACGCGGTGCGCGGCCGCGGACTGTGGGCCGGGGTGGACATCAACCCGTCGCGCGGCACCGGGCGGGAGATCTCCGAACAGCTGATGGCCCGCGGGGTGCTGGTCAAGGACACCCATGGCTCGACGATCCGGATCGCGCCCCCACTGGTCATCAGCAAGGAAGACCTGGACTGGGGGCTCGACCAGCTGCGGGGCGTGCTGGAGGGGTGAGACGGGGCCGGGACGGCCCTCAGACAGAGAGTGAGGCCGGGGTGACGAGCCGGGCGCGTTCGTCGAGT
Organism: Streptomyces sp. NPDC058773; assembly: GCF_042746015.1. Classification (NCBI taxonomy): domain Bacteria; kingdom Bacillati; phylum Actinomycetota; class Actinomycetes; order Kitasatosporales; family Streptomycetaceae; genus Streptomyces; species Streptomyces sp. NPDC058773. Next base: position 10,947 of record NZ_JBHYPE010000026.1, on the reverse strand, counting down.
TCCCGGGCGGCGTGGTTTTTTAGGTGGGGGCGGATGAGTTTGAACATTGTTTGCATGCGCTGATCTGCCCGCCCCGACTGCACCAGAGGGTAATCGTCCAAGGAGAGATGCCATGTCGCGCATGCCGCTTCAAGGTGTCCGATTTCCAGTTGACGCTCGGCCAAGGTGGCTCGGTGGCGGACGCGAGCGCGACGGTAGACGCTGTAACGCACCTTGTCCGATTCCTGCATGGCTTTGATGGAGCCGGGAACATCGCCGAGTTCGTACCGGACCTGACTGGTGTGGTAATTCAGGGCCGCCGGATCGTATGAGCCGAATGCTTTCCCCTTGGACTCCGCCCTCTCCATGGCCACCTCGGCCTCTCGTAGATACATCAGCGCATTGCTGTGATCGCCGATTTGCGCGGAGGCATGCGCCTGCTGTCCAGCAAGGAAGGCTCGCATTCGCGGACCGGCTTGCGGAGACGCGGCGGCGGCAGCGTCAGCGAGCCGCATTGCCTGCCTGCCGTGCCGTAGGTCAACAGCCTGCACGCTCATCCCCCGAAGCGTTGTGCAGTACGTCGAGTGATCCTCTGCCGCTCCGGCAAGTTCCAATGCCTTGAGATAGTACTGCTGCGCAAGGCCATGAACGCCTTCATCCACCGCCATGTACCCGGTGAGATAGCACAAATCGGCAGCAGCCGACATCATCGCTTTGCGTACCGACTCGGAGGCGTCAGCCCGTAGGTACGGGGCTACCGTGTTCACCAAGAATGCAGCAGCCATCGGGCGAGCGTGACGTCCGCCAAATTGGTCATCCAGATCTGACACACGTTCGGTCATGGCAATCACCATGTCCACCTCTGGCATGCCAATGCGCCGGGGCCAGCCGCTTTGAACGGCTTCCATTCTGCCTACCACATCCGGCCAATTGGGTACCGCCAGCGCAACGGAAAAGAGACTTATACCGAGAACGCTGCGACGCGACGGGTCCATATCTCCCGTGCCGAGATCGATCAGCCCTTCAACCGTGCCCGGAGTGGCGCCGGAGCTCTTGACCGGTGCGGGAAACCCGGCCTCCGCATGTGTGACCGGACGTCCCAGCTTCCGCGCCAGGGCCTCCACGATCAGTGGTCTGACCTGCTCCTTCGGCAGGTGCCCTTGGCGCCACTGATGGGCCGACGGCTCGCGGTACTTGAGCGGGGTTCCCCGCTCGGTGCCGATGCGGTTCACGGCCTGGACGAACTGCCGCAGCGTCCAGCCGGTCTGCCGGTAAAGCCGTTCAAGGTGCCGGTTCGGTTCCCGAGTGCCCACTAGCCCTCAACTCCCCGGTGTGCACGAGCACTTAAAGCTCTTAAAAGCCGCTTCCACTGCCACCGTACCGCTGGGCGTAGCGGAGCGGTTGCCTAGAGCGAGGAAGGCCCTCCTCGCAAAACAGGGAGGACCCCCGCGACCGTGGTGGACGGCCCGGGGGCGTGGCCCTCAACTACAAGGGAGTTGACGACATGTCCAACGCTACAGCGCGGGTCTTCGTCCGGTTGCTGCCGTGGACCAGTCCGGACGGCAAACCGTGCTTCCTGGCAGGCGACGGGACCGGATATGTCTCCCGCATCGCCGACCAGATGGAGGAGGAGCAGCTCAGTTCGGCCGACGATCTCATCGACGAGGCCCGCCAAGTGCTTGCCGCACGGGCCTGGACGCCCGGCGAACTGCACCTGCTGGCCGTCGAATTGACCGCGACCCTCGCCGACGTCCGCCGGGTGGCCAAGAGCCGGGGCGGACGCTTGACCGCTCTCGGGCCGGCGTCGGTCCATACGTAGAAGTTCGTGCAAGCCGCTGGCGCGCTGCGGCGGCTCAGGCGCAAGCTCGGACATGTTGATCGTCACCCGAGGCGACGGAGGACACCATGGCTTTGCACCGCCTGGGCAAGGACCCCGAAAGTCCGAACAACGGCTCCCCGACTGTGTACCTGGACGATGAAAGCGGAAACTACGTCCTGCAAGGGTGGCGGGTCACGGACCCCGAGCGCCTGGCGCAGATGGACGTTCCCAGCCATGAGACCGTGATCGAGTTCCCGAAGCGCATGATGCAGTTCTTCCCGGAGGTGAGCAGTGGCGACGGGCGAGCCGACGTTTGAGGAGCTGTTCCGGTCGGCCCAGCGCAGCGCGTGGCACTTCGAGGCCAGGGACGCCTACGCGCTGGACGAGGCGTACCAGGAGTGGATCGCCGGCGACCACTTCGACCCCGCCGAGCGTTGGCCGTGGTGGATCGATATTGTCTCGGCTTCGGTGGCCCGTGGCGTGGAGGTGCGCCGAGCGCGGGTCGTCTCGGAACCCGTATCCGCCTACATCCGGTACGAGCACGCGCTCACCGGCGGACACAACGTCAAGGCCGGAGAGTCGGTGCGCTGGCTCCCCCGTCGGCAAGCCTCTTCGTTGCTGTTGCCGGGCAACGACTGCTGGGTCTTCGACCGTTCGTCGGTGCTGTTCAACCACTTCAACGGTGACGGGGAGATGACCGGTGAAGAGCTGGTGACCGACCCCGGTGTGGTCCACGCCTGCGTCTCCGCGTTCGAAGCGATCTGGGAACGGGCGACTCCGCACGAGGAGTACCGGCCGGTCTGACCGTACGTACTCGGAAGACTCGAACGTGACGTCGTCGTCCAGCGTCCGGCAGGCCCGGGAGGCCCTTGGCAAGCGCCTGCGCGAGATGCGCAAGGATGCGGGGCTGACAGCACGGGAGTTGGCGGCCCGAGCCGGCTGGCATGAGAGCAAGTGCAGCCGCATCGAGAACGGCCGCACCGGGCCGTCGGACGATGACCTTCGGGTGTGGGCGCTGCACTGTGGAGCGGAGAGGCAGACCGCCGACCTGATCGCCACCGCACGCAATATTGAGGGCGCTTATGTCGAGTGGCGGCGCATGGAACGCTCCGGACTGCGCCGTGCGCAGGAGTCGGTTCTCCCGCTGTGGGAACGCACGCGGCACTTCCGCGCCTACTCGTCGTGGCTGATCCCGGGGCCCTTCCAGACGCGTGCATACATTGAGGCACTCCTCAGGGCGATTCGTGACCGGCGGGCGCTTCCCGACGACCTGGAGGAAGCTGTCCAGGTCCGCGTGGACAAGCAGCGCATCCTGTACGAAGGTCCGCGCCGCTTCGCTGTGATCTTGGAGGAGAGCGCACTGCGCCACCAGATCGGCGGCGCTGCGACGATGGCAGGTCAGCTTGGACACCTACTGTCTCTGGCTGCGCTGCCCCACGTCAGCCTCGGGGTGATCCCGCTGCACGCGGACCGTACCGCGCTGTGGCCGGTGGAGGACTTCTGGATCTTCGATGAAGCCCAGGTCAGCGTTGAGCTGGTGGCTGCTTTTCTCACCATCACGCAGCCGCACGAGATCGGCATGTACGCCCACACCTTCGCGGGCCTGGCTGAATTGGCTGTCTACGGGGCTCCGGCACGGACTCTGATCACCGCAGCGATCGATTCCCTCGGGTGAACGCTCGCAAGTTCACGCAAGTTCGTTGAGGCCGCGGCTTCCGCAGTCCGCATGGCAACTTATCCGCTGAACGCACCGCGCCCCTGCTCCGGCCATGTGCCGGAGCAGGGGCGCTTTCGCCTTCACCAGCGTGGGTTACTTGCCGTCTCCGCCCTGTGGCGACGGCTCACGCGGAGCCTCCGGGGGCATGGGGCCGCCATCGTGCTTACCGCCGTCCTCCTCCATCTCCGCCTCGTGGCGGAAGGGGACACCGCGCCAGCCTTCGGCGTCGGGCCGGCGCGTCTCGTAGGTATCGACGCTAAGAACGCTCATTCACCAACCTCCTCTTTCGCGAGGAGCCATGCCGCCGTACGGTCGAGGGCATGGCCCATGGGCCGCAAAGGGGGTTCCTTTGCGGTTGGTCACCCGCCCCGGCTGCTCGACTGTCCAGGTTTCCGCCGCCGGGGCGGGAGTCTTCGGGCTCCGACTGCCGCCGGGCAGATGTGGCGGGCCCACAGGCCGGCGGGGTGAACGGCTTGTCTTCCCGACGGTATGGAGAGCGAAAGACTCAGCTCAATGAACTTCTACGAACTTGCGCGCCGTCACCCGAGCGCGTCGATTGCCGAAGTAATCAGCCTCCTGGCCGCCGCTCCGTAGACAGCGATGCCTGCGAGTTCGGTGAACGTCTTGGCGTACTCGGCGATTTCACGTGGTTGCTTCACGGTGAGACTGGCGGACACCAATTCACAGGCGGCTTGTTTCTCGTCGTACAGAGAGAAGGACTCGCACGGCCACGCATTGCCGCGCACGACCCCCATGGGGATCACGCCAAGGCTCAAGGAGGGTGCGGCCGTCATTCCGATCAGGTGGCTCAATTGGCTCAGCATCGTGGCGGAATCTCCGATGACCGTGCGAAGACTCCTGGGCACGCTTCAGGCCGGCGCTTTCCAGACGCCGCCACTCCACATACATGCCGTCAATGCCGCGGGCGGTCGCGATGCGGTCCGCGGCTTGGCCCTCGGCGTCACAGATCCGGGTCCAGGTACGAATGTCCTCATCGGAGGGAGGAGTTCGGCCGTTCTCCAGCCGGGAACTCTTCGACTCATGCCACCCTGCCGCCGCCGCCACAGCGCGGGCCGTCAGACCGGAGTCCTTGCGAATCTCGCGGAGGCGCTTCCCCAGCGCTTCCCGGGCCTGCTGGATGCTGGACGACGGCGACGACGACGGGGGCACGGAGAGTTCAGCCCTGTTCGTGGATCAGACCGGCTTGTAAACCTCGTGCGGGACTGCGCGTTCCCAGACCGCCTCGAAAGACGTTGAGCAGAGCTGCACGATGGCTGGTTCCGTCGTCCGCTCCTCGTCTCCCTCGGGTGACAGCTCGCCATCCCCGGTGAAGTGCAGGAACACGACCAGGCTGTCATCGAACAGCCAGAAGTCATTGCCCGGGAGCGCCAGGTCCGACGCCTTGCGACGTGGCAGCCAGCGCACCTGCTCGCCGGCCTCCACGTTGCTGGGCGTGAGGTGGTGCTCAAAGCGGAGGTAATCACTCATGGGCTCGGAGAAGATCCGGGCACGACGGACTTCCACACCGCGCGTGGTGATCTCTTGCATCAGGGCGAGCCAGGGGCGCGAGGCCGGGTCGTTGCACTCGCTGAAGACGATCTCTCTGTATGAGCTTGCGCTGAAGAGACCTGGCTGCGCACCGAACTTGCATGAACTTGCACGGGTTTAAGGTTCTGCGATCGCCGCCACCTCACTGTGTTCGGTTGACGCCGCACCCGGCCACGCAGCGTGGCGCGCCTAGCTGCGGATCACATGCGGCAAGAACCGCGCATACTCGTCGGTGACCAACCCCGCCGACTCCCGGATGCCGAGGCCCGCCGACTCGTCCTCGACGACCCAGGCGCCGAGGACGACCCGGTTGCCGTCGAAGTCCGGTAGCGGGGCCAGCTCCTGGTAGCAGCAGGGGTCGTCGGGGCCCCGCAGGACCGGTGCGGCGCCCGGCTCGTGCAGGGTGACGCCGGCGCCCTCGCGGCCGAGCAGCGGCTTGGCGGCATAGCCGGCGGTGTCGGCCAGCTCGCGCGGGCCGTCCAGGTAGGCGGGCAGCAGGTTCGGGTGGCCGGGGTAGAGCTCCCACAGGATCGCCAGCAGCGCCTTGTTGGAGAGCAGCATCTTCCAGGCCGGCTCGATCCAGAGGGTGGAGCCGGTGCCGCCGCCGTTGTCGAGGGTGTCCAGGACATGCGGGCCGAAGTCGTCGGTGGCCAGCCACTCCCAGGGGTAGAGCTTGAAGCAGGACCGTATGAAGCGCAGTCGCTGGTCGACGAAGCGGCCCGACAGCCGGTCCCAGCCGATGTCCTCCATCGAGATCGCGACGGTCTCCAGGCCCGCCTGCTGCGCCGTCTCCTCCAGGTAGGCGACGGTCATCAGGTCCTCGCCGAGCTCGTCGCCCGCCGAGTGCGCGAAGTGCAGCGGTGCGCCGGGCGGCAGCAGCGGGGCCTGCCGCTTCCAGGCCGCCACCAGCCGCTCGTGGAGGGAGTTCCACTGGTCGGCGCCGGGGAAGCGCTCCTCCATCCAGAACCACTGCGGGCTCGCGGCCTCGACCAGCGAGGTCGGGGTGTCGGCGTTGTACTCCAGCATCTTGGCCGGGCCGCTGCCGTCGTAGTGCAGGTCGAACCGCCCGTAGAGGGAGGGGAGTTCGTCACGGCGGCGCCAGGATTCGGCTATCAGCCCGGCCAGGCGCGGGTCCTCGATGCCGAGGTCGGCGAAGCGGTTCTGCTCGACGATGTGCGCGGCCGCGGCCAGGCACATGCCGTGCAGCTCCTCGACGACCTCCTCCAGGGCCTCGACCTCGGGGAGGGTGAAGGAGTAGTACGCGCTCTCGTCCCAGTACGGGCGCAGCGAATCGTCCGGGTAGCGGGTCAGCGGGTAGATCAGGCCCTGCGCCTCGACCGTCTGCTGCCAGCCGGGGCGCGGCTCGATGGTGTGGCGTTCCATGCCGTTCCGGCCCGCTCAGCCGCCGAAGGAGCCGTGCCGGCCGCCGCCGCTGCCGTGCGACCCCGAGCAGCCGAAGCCGCCGCGGTTGACGGCCGTGCTCTTGCTGAACGTGCCGCTGTCGGCGTACGAGCCGCCCTTGTTGCTCGGGTCGTAGTACCACTGGCCGTTGACGCGCTGCTTGCCACGGCCGCCGCTGCCGGTGCCGCTGCTCCCGGAGGACGAACTGCCGCCCGCCGAGCAGTTCTTGGAGTCGACGATGCGGTAACCCTTGACCGTGTCATAGCTGTTGCGGTCGACGCAGCGCTTGTCGGGCTCGGAGCCGCAGGACGTCAGGGCGGCGGCGAGCGCGCCCATGCCTCCCAGGATGACCGTGCTCGACCGCAGCCGTCGGCGTGCCTTCTCCGCCATGATTCAACCTTCCCCCGTGAAGCTTTGTTTGAGCACGGACAGCCTAGACGGCGCCTGTGGGCCCGGCGCAGCCAGGTGATTCCTCCCCCTTTCCCCCGGCACGGGCGTCGGGCCGCCCGCGTGAGGACGGCCCGACGGATTGCGCACGGCAGGAGAAGGGACAGCGGGTCAGGCGCCGGTGACCGTGTGGGTGTCGGTGTCGCTGGAGCCCGTGAAGTTGGTGTCACCTCCGTAGACCGCGGTGATGACGTAGTTGCCGGCCGTGGCCAGCGGGGTGCTGACGGCGGCGATGCCGTCGCCGTCGAGCGTCCCGGTGAGGGTCACGGTGGTCACGCCGTCCGTGACGGTGAAGGTGACGGTGCCGGTCGGGATGCCGCTGCCCGGAGGCACCGCCGTCACGAACGCGACGAGGGTGACCGTGTCCCCGGGCCCGGACGGGTCGGGGAACGAGGTGACCGTCGTGGTCGTCGCCGACTGGGTCACCGTATGGGTGTCGCTGCCGGTGGACCCGGTGAAGTTGGCGTCACCGCTGTAGGTCGCCAAGACGGTGTGGGTGCCGGCCGGGAGGGTGCTGGTGGTGACGGTGGCGACGCCCCCGGCGACGGTGCCGGTCAGCGTGGTGCCGTCGACGACGAAGGTCACCGTGCCGGTCACCGTCCCGGAACCGGGCGCGACCGGCGCGACGGTGGCCGTGAAGGTCACCGTCTCGCCGAACACCGACGGGTCCGGCGCCGAGGTGACCGTCGTGGTCGTGGCGGCCTCGGTCACCGTCTGGGTGTCGCTGCCGCTCGACCCGGTGAAGTTGGTGTCGCCGCTGTAAGTCGCCGTGACCGGGTAGGTGCCGGCCCCCAGGTCACTGGTCGAGGCGGTCGCCGTCCCCCCGGACAGGGTGGCGGTCAGCGTCGGGCCGCCGGTGACGACGAAGGTGACCGTCCCGGTCGGGGTGCCCACCCCCGGTGCGACCGGTGCGACGGTCGCCGTGAACGTCACGGTCTCGCCGGAGACCGAGGGGTCCGGTGCCGACGACAGCTCGGTGGTCGTCGCGGCCTGGCCGACCGTGTGGGTGTCCGTGCCGGCCGACGCGGAGAAGTTCGCGTCGCCGCTGTACGTCGCCGTCACGGCGTACGTCCCGGCCGTGACCAGATCGCTGGTGGTCACGCTGGTCGTACCGCCGCTGAGGGAGCCGGTCAGCGCCACCGAGGTGACACCGTCCGTGGCGACGAAGGTCACGGTGCCCGTCGGCGTCCCCGCACCGGGTGCGACCGGGGCGACGGTGGCCGTGAAGGTCACCGGCTCACCGACCGACGACGGGTCGGGCGACGAGCTGACCTCCGTGGTCGTCGCCGCCGCGGTCACCGTCTGGGTGTCCGAACCGGCCGAGGCGTTGAAGTCCCCGTCGCCGCTGTAGGTCGCGGTCACGGTGTAACTGCCCGCGGTCACCAGCCCGTTGGTGCTGACGCTGGTGGTGCCGCCGGTGAGGGTGCCGGTCAGGGTCACCGTGGTCACCCCGTCGGTGGCGACGAAGGTCGCCGTGCCCGTCGGGGTACCGGTCCCCGGGGCGACCGGCGCGACCGTGGCCGTGAAGGTCACCGTCTCCCCCACCACCGAGGGGTCCGGCGACGAGCTGACCGTGGTGGTGGTCGCGGCCGCGGTCACCACATGGGTGTCGGTGCCGCTGGACGCGGTGAAGTTCGCGTCACCGCTGTAGGTCGCGATCACGGTGTACGCGCCCGCGGTCACCAGCCCGCTGGTGGTCACGCTGGTCGTACCGCCGCTGAGGGTGCCGGTGAGGGTCACCGTGGTCACCCCGTCCGAGATCAGGAACGCCACGGTGCCCGTGGGCGTCCCCGTCCCCGGCGCGACCGGCGACACCGTGGCCGTGAACGTCACCGGCTCGCCCACCGAGGACGGGTCGGGCGACGAGCTGACCGTGGTGTTCGTCGACGCCGCGGTCACCGTCTGGGTGTCCGTGCCGGCCGACGACGAGAAGTCCGCGTCGCCGCTGTAGGTCGCGGTCACCGTGTACGCGCCGGCCGTGACCAGACCGCTGGTGGTCACGCTGGTGGTGCCGCCGCTGAGGGCGCCGGTCAGGGTCACGGTGGTCACCCCGTCGGTGGCGAGGAAGGTGACGGTGCCCGTGGGGGTGCCCGTGCCGGGTGCGACCGGGGCGACGGTGGCAGTGAAGGTCACCGGCTCACCGACCGTCGACGGGTCCGGTGACGTCGACACCCCGGTGGTCGTCGACGCCTGGTTCACGGTCTGGGTGTCGGTGCCGACCGAGCCGGTGAAGCCTCCGTCGCCGCTGTAGGTCGCGGTCACGGTGTAACTGCCCGCGGTCACCAGCCCGCTGGTGGTCACGCTGGTCGTACCGCCGCTGAGCGTGCCGGTCAGGGTCACCGTGGTCACCCCGTCCGTGGCGACGAAGACCACCGTGCCCGTGGGGGTACCGGTGCCCGGGGCGACCGGCGCGACGGTGGCCGTGAAGGTCACCGGCTCACCCACCACGGACGGGTCGGGCGAGGACGACACCTCGGTGGTCGTCGCCGCCGCGGTCACGGTGTGTGTGTCGGTCCCGCTGGAGCCGGTGAAGTCGGCGTCGCCGCTGTAGGTCGCGGTGACGGTGCTCGTCCCGACGTCCAGCGCGCTGGTGCTGACGGTCGCCACGCCGCCGGACAGCGTCCCGGTCAGGGTCGGGCCACCGGTGACGGCGAAGGTGACCGTGCCGGTCGGGGTGCCCGACCCCGGCGCCACCGGGGCAACCGTCGCCGTGAAGGTCACCGTCTCGCCGGATACCGACGGGTCCGGCGCGGACGACACCTCGGTGGTCGTCGACGCCTGACCGACCGTCTGGGTGTCCGTCCCTGCCGAGCCGGTGAAGCTTCCGTCGCCGCTGTAGGTCGCGGTCACGGTGTAAGTGCCCGCGGTCACCAGCCCGCTGGTGGTCACGCTGGTCGTGCCGCCGCTGAGCGTGCCGGTCAGGGTCACCGTGGTCACCCCGTCGGTGGCGAGGAAGACCACCGTGCCCGTGGGCGTCCCCGTGCCCGGCGCGACCGGCGACACCGTGGCCGTGAAGGTCACCGGCTCACCCACGACCGAGGGGTCGGGCGAGGTCGAGACGTCGGTGGTCGTGGACGCCAAGATCACCGTCTGGGTGTCCACCCCGCTGGAACCGCTGAAGTTGGCGTCACCGCTGTACGTCGCCGTGACCGTGCTCGTCCCGACGCTCAGCGCGCTGGTGCTGACGGTCGCGGTGCCGCCCGACAACGTCCCGGTCAAGGTCGGGCCGCCGCTGATGACGAAGGTGACCGTCCCGGTCGGGGTGCCGGTGCCCGGCGCGACCGGGGCGACCGTGGCGGTGAAGGTCACCGTCTCACCGACCACCGACGGGTCCGGCGCCGACGACACCGCGGTGGTCGTCAGTCCCGCGCCCACGGTCTGGGTGTCCGTGCCGACCGACGAGGCGAAGCCGGCGTCGCCGCTGTAGGTCGCGGTGACGACGTACGCCCCGGCCGTGACCAGACCGCTGGTGGTCACGCTGGTGGTGCCACCGCTGAGGGTGCCCGTGAGGGTCACCGTGGTCACGCCGTCCGTGGCGACGAAGACCACCGTGCCGGTCGGGGTCCCCGCCCCGGGCGGGACCGGAGCCACCGTTGCCGTGAAGGTCACCGGCTCACCCACTACGGACGGGTCGGGCGACGAGGTGACCGTGGTGGTCGTCAGCGCCTGGACCACGGTCTGGGTGTCGGTCCCGCTGGAACCGCTGAAGTTGGCGTCGCCGCTGTAGGTCGCGGTGACCGTGCTCGTCCCGACGTCCAGCGCGCTGGTCGTGACGCTCGCCGTGCCGCCCGACAGCGTCCCGGTCAGCGTGGGGCCGCCGGTGACGACGAAGGTGACCGTGCCGGTCGGGAGTCCCGCGCCGGGTGCGACCGGCGCGACGGTGGCCGTGAAGGTCACCGGCTCACCGAACACCGACGGGTCCGGCGAGGACGACACGGTGGTGGTCGTGGACGCCTGGCCCACGGTCTGGGTGTCCGTGCCGACCGAGGACGAGAAGTTGGCGTCACCGCTGTAGGTCGCGGTCACGGTGTAGGTG